>CAZVDN010000001.1:0-2951 GCA_964625665.1 uncultured Streptomyces sp.
CTGGGTGATGCGAGAAATGCAGGCACCGGAGGGCGGCTACTACTCCTCGCTCGATGCCGATTCCGAACACGAGGAAGGCAAGTACTATGTATGGACGCCGGACGAAGTACGCGCCGTCCTGACGCCGGAGGAATACGCCGTCGTCGCGCCGCACTACGGCCTCGATGCGCGCGCCAATTTTGAACACGAGTTCTGGCATCTGCGCGTCAATCGCCCGCTGGCAGGCGGCGCACGCGATCTGATACTGCTCGACGCAGCGCGCGCAAAACTGTTCGCGCAGCGGGAAACGCGCGTGCGTCCGGGCCGCGATGAAAAAATCCTCGTCAGCTGGAACGCGCTGATGATCAAGGGCATGGCACACGCAGCGCGCACATTCGATCAACCTGCCTGGCTGCAATCGGCGCGCCGTGCCGCGGATTTCCTGCGCGCCACGCTCTGGCAAAACGGGCGACTGCTTGCCACCTGCAAGGACGGCCATGCGCATTTGAACGCGTACCTGGACGACTACGCGTTTCTGCTCGACGCCCTGCTCGAACTCATGCAACACGAATTGAGCGCCGACGACATCGAATGGGCGCGCCAGCTTGCGCAGGTTTTGCTTGAACAGTTCGAAGACCGCGAAAACGGCGGCTTCTTTTTCGTCAGCCACGATCACGAGCAGCTCATCCTGCGCAGCAAGATCGGCCACGACAACGCCACACCATCGGGCAACGGCATCGCCGCTATCACCCTCAACCGGCTTGGCCATCTGCTTGGCGATCCGCGCTGGTGCGAAGCCGCGGAACGCACGCTCAAGGCGTTCAAACCGGCCATGGAACGCCAGGCCAGCGGCCACAGCAGCCTTTGCATGTCGCTTGATGAATGCCTCACGCCGCCGACAATCGTCGTTTTGCGCGGCGCGGACGCACCGGACTGGCAGCGTCGCCTCGCCGGCCGCTATCGCCCGCACACGCTGGTCGTGCGGGTCCCGGAAAAAGCCACGGCCCTGCCGCCGGCACTGGCCCGGCCGTCGCCGGCCGATGGCGTCAACGCATGGGTCTGCCGGGGCGTTGAATGCCTGCCCCCCATCAGCGATTTCAGGCAGCTGGTATCGGCTTTGGACGCCGCAGCCGGTTAATTGGAAGCACCGGGGGCAATTTGATATGATGCCGCCGGTTCTGAGATTGCCCGCGCAGGGAACGAGACCTCCGCACGGTGCCAGTGATTGCAGTACTTATTAAGGAGCTTTCATGAAAGCGTTTTACGTTGCAATGATCGGTGTTACCAGCCTGCTTGGCGCCGCCAGCGTTTCCGCAGCGACCCCGGAAGAAAACTATAAAGCCTCCTGCGCTGCCTGCCACGATGCCGGCGTTGCGGGCGCACCGAAACTGGGCGACAAGGCCGCCTGGGCACCGCGCATCAAGTCTGGCAAAGATGCCCTCTACAAATCGGCGATTTCCGGCAAGCCGGGCACTGCGATGATGGCCAAGGGCGGTGCGTCCAATATGCCGGACGCCGACGTCAAGGCCGTGGTTGACCTGATGATGGCCAAAGCCAAGTAATCAGCCGGCCTCCGCACAAGGGCGCAGCGTTTGCTGCGCCCTTTTTATTTGTTCGTCTGAACCGCTGCGCGGCGTCCGCAAATTGACAAGGCCGATGCGCCTACGGATAATGATTTGTCTTGTCGCAACAACAATTTAACGGGGTGGGTACGCAATGAACGAAAGCCGGATTCTTGCCATCGGTGGTGCCTTGGTCATGGTCTTGGGCGGTTGCGGCAAAAGCGACCCGCCACCGGCCCCGAAAGCCGAAGCACCCCAGGAAATGACCGTGAAAATCGGCCATGCCGCGCCGTTGACCGGCGGCATCGCCCACCTCGGTAAAGACAATGAAAACGGCGCGCGACTGGCCATCGACGAAGCCAACGCGCGCAACATTGTCATCGACGGCAAAAAAGTGAAGTTCGAAATGCTCGCCGAAGACGATGAGGAAAAACCCGATCGCGGCCCGATCATCGCGCAGAAATTCATCGATGCCAAAGTTGCCGGTGTCGTGGGACACCTGAATTCGGGCGTTTCGATTCCCGCCTCCACCGTCTACGCGCAAGCCGGCATCCCGATGGTGACCGGTTCGTCGACCAATCCGAAACTGACCGAACAGGGACTCAAAACGGTGTTCCGCACGGTCGGCCGTGACGATCAGCAGGGCCCGGCGATCGCCAGCTATCTGGCCGGCGAATACAAACCCAAACTTGTCGCCATCATCGACGACGCCACCGCCTACGGCGAAGGCCTCGGCAACGAAGTGGAAAAGACCCTGACCGCTGCGGGCGTCAAAGTGCTGCCGCGGGAAAAAGGCACCAAGGACACGCGCGACTGGAAAGCGGTGCTCACCAAGATCAAGGGCAAAAAGCCGGACGCCGTGTTCTACGGCGGCATGGACGCCACTGCCGGACCGCTGCTCAAGCAGGGCCGCGAACTCGGCATCAAAGTCGTGTTCGCCTTCGGCGACGGCGCCTGCACCAACACCATGAAAGACCTTGCCGGCGACGCTGCAGAAGGTTTCGTCTGCTCGCAGGCCGGCATTCCGGTACAAGCGGCGAGCGCGAAATTTCTCGCCGATTACAAGGCGAAATTCAACGCCGAGCCGATCCAGTATTCGCCCTTCACTTACGACAGCACACACCTGCTGATCGCCGCCATGCAAAAAGCGAACTCGGCGGACCCGGCGAAATATCTGCCGGAACTCGCAAAGATCAGCCACGACGGTGCCAGCGGCAAAATCGAGTTCGATGAAAAAGGCGACCGCAAAAACGCCGAAATGACCATATTCATGATGAAGAGCGGCAAGATCGAACCGCTTGCCATCATCAAGGGCGGAAACTCCGTCAAATACGAAGACTTCGTCAAGGCAGCCGCAGCAGCACCGGTCGCCGCACCCGCAGCGCCGGCGGCAACCGCCCCGGAAAAGAA
>CAZVDN010000001.1:2961-15071 GCA_964625665.1 uncultured Streptomyces sp.
CATCCTGATCGCCGGCGACGACGGCGGTGGAGGCGGCCCGCCGCCGCTGGGCAGCGGCACCTACACCGTGGGCTGTGCTGCAGGCAGTGCCACGACCGCCTTCAGTGACACCGACGGCGACAGCCACGTCAGCGCCGGCGGCAACCGCCCCGGAAAAGAAATAGTGGCCGGACACCGGTCGATCCAGTCAAAACGGCACCTGCGGGTGCCGTTTTCTTGTGGCGCCGCCTGAAGCCGCTGCATGGACATATTCCTGCAGCAAATCATCAACGGCCTGACCCTCGGCAGCGTCTATGCGATCGTCGCCCTCGGTTACACGATGGTCTACGGCATCATCCAGCTGATCAACTTTGCGCACGGCGAAGTGGTGATGATCGGCGCCATGGTCGCCTTTACCGTGATCGGCTGGCTCGCCGCCAATTCGTCCCTGCCGCCGCTCGCAATCGTGCTGATCGGCACGCTGATCGCCATACCGGCCTGTGTGGCCGTCGGTTACGCGCTGGAAATTTTCGCCTATCGCCGGCTGCGTCATGCGCCGCGTCTGGCACCGCTGATCACTGCCATCGGCGCTTCAATCGTGCTGCAGCAGGTCGCGATGATGATCTGGAGCCGCAATCCGCTCGGCTTTCCGCAGATCATTCCGAACACCGTGTTTCACATTGAAGGCGCCACCATCACGCTGGTGCAGATCACCATCATCGTCACCTCTGTCGTGTTGATGGCCGGACTCACGCTGGTGGTCTACCGCACACGGCTCGGTGTCGCCATGCGCGCGGCCTCGCAAAACGCCGCCATCGCCGGCTTGATGGGCGTCAATGTCAATCAGATCATCGCCGCGACTTTCATGCTCGGCGCCGCGCTGGCCGCGGTGGCCGGCGTGATGGTGGGCACGTATTACGGCATCGCGCATTACACGATGGGTTCGCTGCTCGGCCTGAAGGCGTTTTGCGCCGCGGTACTGGGCGGCATCGGCAATCTTGCCGGCGCCATGCTCGGCGGCATGCTGCTCGGCATTGTCGAAGCGCTCGGCGCCGGATACATCGGGGACTTCACCAACAATGTGTTCGGCAGCAATTATCAGGACGTCTTTGCGTTTCTGGTGCTGATCGGTGTGCTGGTGTTCCGCCCCTCCGGTCTGCTCGGCGAACGGATCGGTGACCGCGCCTGAACCCGACATCGATTGCGCATGAATCTCGCCGATAAACTGAAATCGAATCCGGCCGCCCTGTGGGGCGGCGTTGCGCTGGTCGCCTGTGCGCTGATCGCGCTGCCATTTGTGCTGGCGGGCGCCGGCACGACCTGGGTGCGCGTCACCAATCTCGCCATCCTGTTCACCCTGCTGGCGCTCGGGCTCAATATCGTGGTCGGCTTCGCCGGTCTGCTTGATCTCGGCTATATCGCCTTCTACGGCGTCGGCGCCTACGCCTATGCCTTGCTCGCCTCGCCCCAATTCAATCTGCATCTGCCGTTCTGGATCATTCTGCCGATCGGCGCGCTGGCGGCCTGCCTGTTCGGCGTGCTGCTCGGTGCGCCGACCCTTAAACTGCGCGGCGATTATCTGGCCATCGTCACGCTCGGCTTCGGCGAAATCGTGCGCATTTTCTTCAACAACCTGTCGCAGCCGGTCAATATCACCAACGGGCCGCAGGGCATTTCGCGCATCGATCCGTTCACGCTGGGCAGTTTCAATTTCAATCAGAGCGAAGTCATTCTGGGGCTGAATTTCAGCGGCCCGATCAAATACTATTACCTCCTGCTCCTGGTACTGATCGCCGTCATTCTCATCAATCTGCGGCTCGAAGATTCGCGCATCGGCCGCGCCTGGCAGGCCATCCGCGAAGACGAAATCGCCGCGCAGGCAATGGGCATCAACACCACGCGCGTCAAACTGCTCGCCTTCGCCATGGGCGCGTCGTTCGGCGGCGTTGCCGGCGGCATGTTTGCGGCAATCCAGGGCTTCATCAGCCCGGAGAGTTTCGTGCTGGTCGAATCGGTGATGGTGCTGTCGATGGTGGTGCTGGGCGGCATGGGCAATATCTGGGGCGTGATCGTCGGCGCATTGCTGTTGTCCTTTGTGCCGGAACTGCTGCGCCACACCGTCGATCCCCTGCAACGTTCACTGTTCGGGCGCCTGATTGTCGAGCCTGAAGTCGTGCGCATGCTGCTCTTCGGGCTGGCGCTGATGCTGATGATGCTGTTCCGGCCCGCCGGCCTGTGGCCGTCAAAGGTGCGCAAACGCGAGCTGGCCGAAGAATGAACGCACTGCTTGAAGCCCGCGACATCGGCAAACGCTTCGGCGGCATCGAAGCGCTGTCGGCGATTTCGCTGACCATCGCGCGCGGCGAAATTTACGGCCTCATCGGGCCCAACGGCGCCGGTAAAACCACGTTCTTCAATGTGTTGACCGGGGTTTATCGCGCCGACAGCGGCGGATTTTCCTTCAACGGCGCGGCGCTCAACGTGAAAGCCCCGCACGAAGTCGCCGCCGCCGGCATTGCGCGCACCTTTCAGAACATCCGCCTTTTCGGCAACATGAGCGCGCTGGAAAACGTGATGGTGGGGCGCCATGTGCGCACGCACGCGGGCATTATCGGCGCGATCCTGCGCGGGGCCGGCACGCGCGCCGAGGAGCGCGCGATCCACGCACGCGCCCACGCCCTGCTCGAATACGTCGGCCTTGCGGCACGCGGCAACGACCTTGCGCACAGCCTGTCCTACGGCGATCAGCGCCGCCTAGAAATCGCCCGCGCGCTGGCCACCGATCCGACCCTGCTCGCACTCGACGAACCGGCCGCCGGCATGAACGCCACGGAAACGGCCACGCTGCGCAACCTGCTCGAACGCATCCGTGCCGATGGCACGACACTGCTGCTGATCGAACACGACATGAAGCTGGTGATGGGACTGTGCGACCGCATTGCGGTGCTCGACTACGGCCGCAAGATCGCCGAAGGCACGCCGGCCGCCGTGCGCAACGATCCCGCCGTCATAGAGGCTTATCTGGGGGGCGAAATTGCTTGAAGTCACCGGCCTGAACGTCTCCTACGGCGGCATCAATGCCGTCAAAGGCATCGACTTTTGCGTCAACGCCGGCGAAATGGTCAGCCTGATCGGCGCCAACGGTGCCGGCAAATCCACCACCCTGAAGGCCCTGACCGGCCTGCTGCGCCCCGCCGCGGGCGCTGTCCGTTACAATGGCGAAGATATTGTCGCGGTACCCGTGCATCAACGCCTGAAAATGGGCATGGCGCTGGTGCCGGAGGGCCGCGGAATTTTCCCGCGCCTGACGGTCGAGGAAAATCTCGACATGGGTGCCTACACGCGCAGCAGTGCCCGCGCCGGGGCCGCCGCAATCCGTGCCGACCGCGACCATGTTTATGCGCTGTTCCCGCGGCTGGCGGAACGCCGCCGTCAGACCGGCGGCACGCTGTCGGGCGGCGAGCAGCAGATGCTGGCAATCGGCCGCGCGATGATGGGCCGGCCGCGGTTGCTGCTGCTGGATGAACCGAGCATGGGATTGGCACCGCTGATGGTGCAGAAGATTTTCGAAACAATACGCGCCATTGCGGCAGGCGGCGTAACGATTCTGCTGGTGGAACAAAACGCCCGGCTGGCGCTTGAAATGTGCCAGCGCGGTTATGTAATGGAAAGCGGAGAAATCACTTTGCACGACGACGCACAGGCATTGCTGGCCAACCCGCAGGTGCGTCGCGCCTATCTCGGCGAGGATCAATGAAAATTTCCGAACCTGCACAAAACACCCTGCTCGCGCTCGGCGCGGCCGCGCTGATCGGCGCGTTGTTCTTTTTGTACAACAAGACCGAGGCGGTCGATCTGCGCGAGCGCAACGACATTCTCGGCACTCTGCGCGAGCTCGAGGAAATCGACCGCCGCTGGGACGCCGATGTGCTGCGTTCGCGGCTTGAACTCGACAACTCCAGCGCGCCCCAGGTCGATCGCGCCCCTGCGGTGCGCAAAGCGCTGCAGAACCTGGAAACCGCCGGCAAGGCCGTGGCCAGCCCTTCATTGACGGCGGCGCTGCCCGAACTCAGCAAGACCATCCTGCAGAAGGCCGAACTGGTCGGCAAGTTTGCCGCCGCCAATGCCGCCGCCAAGGCCGGACTCGACGGCCTGCTGCGCAACGGCAGCGAACTGGCGGCGCAGGGCGCAGCGCCGAAAGGCCGCGGCGCAGCGCTAGACAGCGCGCTCACCCGCATCGCCGGCATTGCGCCGCAGTTTTACCGCCTGGCCGATGAATCGCAGCAAAAGGCCCTTGAGGCGGCGCTCAACGACCTGCAAACTGCGGCGCTCGCGTTGACGGAAATTCCGCGCGTCAAAGCCGAACAGGCGGTCAATGCCGGCACGCTGCTGCTCAAGAACAAGCCCGAGGAAGTCGAACTGGCCAAACAGGTCGCCCGCCTGACCTCGGGACCGCGCCTCGACGCGCTGACCTTCGCCTTCAACCAGGAAGTCGAAGAAACGCTGCAGGAAAAAGAGCGCTTCCGCGTTTATCTGGTGGCCTATGCGACGGCGCTGCTGATACTGCTCGGTTACCTCGGCGGCAATCTGCGCACCGCCAACCTCACCCTCGAACACCGCGTGCAGGAGCGTACCAGGGAATTGTCCGACGCCCTCACGCACCTCAAGGAATCCGAAGCGCAACTCATCCAGTCGGAAAAAATGTCCTCGCTCGGCCAGATGGTCGCTGGCGTCGCGCATGAAATCAACACGCCGCTGGCCTATGTCAAAAACAGCCTCGGTGCAGTGGCCGGCAAACTGCCGGTGATCAGCGACACCGTGACGCACGGCGAAAAACTCCTCGCCCTGCTGCAGGCCGGCAGCAGCGCCAATCCGCAGGACCTCGCCCGCGAGTTCGCCAAGGTTTCGGGACTGATCGGTCAATTGCAGCAACAGAAAGTCGTCGAGGAACTGATCGGCCTGGTCAACGACGGCCTCTTCGGCACCGGCCAGATGACCGAGATCGTCAGCAATCTTAAAGACTTCAGCCGCCTCGACCGCAGCAAGGTCACGAGCTTCAACCTCAACGACGGACTGGCCAGCACGCTGATGCTCGCCAAACACCTGTTGAAATCGGTCTCGGTCGATCGCAAGCTCGGCGAAATCCCGTCCATCGTCTGCTCGCCTTCGCAAATCAACCAGGTCTTCCTCAATCTGGTGACCAATGCGGCACAGGCCATGGAAGGCACGCAGGGCAAAATCACGCTGACCACGCGCGCCGACGGTGACGGCGTGCTGGTCGAAGTGGCCGATACCGGCAAGGGCATTGCGCCGGAAAACCTGCAGAAGATTTTCGACCCGTTTTTCAGCACCAAGGAAATCGGCAAGGGCACCGGCCTGGGACTGTCGATTTCCTACAAAATCGTGCAGCAGCACGGCGGACGCATCACCGTCGATTCAGTTGTCGGCACCGGCACCACCTTCAAGGTGTGGCTGCCGCTGAATCCGCCGGCAGATGCCGGCCTTGACGCCTGACCCGCCGCACAACCACCATTCAAAACCGTTCAGTGACGACACTACCCGAAAAAATCGGCAAGTACGAGATCCAGGGCATCCTCGGCCGTGGCGGTATGGGCGTCGTCTACAAGGGCTATGACCGCGCCATCGCGCGCGGCGTCGCCATCAAGGCGATCACCAAGGCCTCGCTCGACAGCGAAGAACTGAAACACGTCGTCGCGCGATTCCGCCACGAGGCACAGGCGGTCGGCCGTCTCGTGCACCCGCGCATCGTGCAAATTTACGATTACGGCGAAGACGATCAGGTCGCCTACATCGTCATGGAACTGGTCAACGGCAAGCCGTTGTCGGAACACCTCGCGCAGGAAACCGGCTACGAGATCCGCGAGGTCGGCGAAATCATCCGCCAGCTGCTCGACGGCATCGGCCACGCGCATGCCGAGCGCGTGATCCATCGCGACATCAAACCGTCGAACATCCTCGTCAACAGCGACGGCCGCATCAAGCTGTCCGATTTCGGCATCGCGCGCATCGAATCGTCGAACCTGACCCAGGTCGGCGACGTGCTCGGCACGCCGCATTACATGGCGCCAGAGCAGTTCCTCGGCGCCGAAATCGAAACTCAGGCCGACCTCTACTCGGTCGGCGTGATCGCCTACGAACTTTTGACCGGACGCAAACCGTTCACCGGCAATACCGCGGCCGTCATGCAGGCAGCGCTCAATCAGGACCCGGAACTGCCGTCGAGCCTGCAGCCCAAGCTGTCGCCGCTGATGGACCAGGTGCTGCTGAAAGCGCTGGCGAAAAAAGCCGCCAACCGCTATCGCACCGCGCACGAATTCTCCGACGCCTTCCGCGATGCGATCAACGCGTCATTGGGCGTGACCGGCAACACCACTGCGCCTGGCATGCTCGACACCTCGGCGCTGATGAACGCGGCGCGCATGATCAACACGCCAATCGTCGATCCGACCCTTAATTCCAGCGGCGAAGCGGTCCAGGCACAGGGCGGCGAGAGCGCGATCAACATCGATACCGGCGTGAAACAGGGCCGCCTGCTGATCATCGACGATGAAGAACGCATTCTCACCGCGTTGAAATCGCTGTTCCGCAACCGCTATCACGTGTTTGCCACGACCGACGGCCACAAGGCCCTCGACTTCCTGCAACGCTATCAGATGCACGTCATCATCAGCGATCAGCGCATGCCGGTCATGACCGGCGTCGAACTGTTGCGCCAGTCGCGCGATATTTCGCCGCGCAGCGTGCGCATCCTGCTGACCGGCTATTCCGACCTGGCCTCAATCGTCGGTTCGATCAACGACGGTGAAATCTACCGCTTCATCAGCAAACCCTGGGACAACGTCGAGCTGCAGAAAATCGTTGCCGAGGGTGTCACCATCGCGCTGGAGTTGGCGAACACCAAAGCGGTCGCCGCAGAACTGCCGGAAAACATGGATGCCGGCGTGCTCGTCATCGACAAGGACGAGGACCTGCACCGCGTGACCCGCGAACTGGTCGGCAACCGCTGTCCGGTGCACTATGCGCCCGACCTCGACGGCGCGCTCGCGATCATGCAGTCGCACGAGGTCGCGGTGGTCATCACCGACATCGAAGCCGGCTACGACCAGGTCATGGCAATGCTAAAAATCCTCAAGCAGGAAAACCCGCAGATCCTCACCATCGTCGTGACCACGGCCTCGGATTCCGAACTGGTGATCGAACTGATCAACCAGGCGCAGATTTTCCGTTTCCTCAATAAGCCGGTGAACGTGCGCCTGCTCAAGGGCCATGTCGAAGCCGCATTGCAGCGCTATCTGACCTACAAGCAGTCCCCGCAGCTGCTCGATGCACACCGCGTACAGCGCGCTGACGGCGTGCGCGCCTCATCCGTTGGCAAGCGCATTCTCGACGGGATTCAATCGCTGCGCGGCAAATGGTTCGGCAAACGCTGAACCCGCGCTGATTCTGCACGGGCCCTGCGGCGCCATCCTGACAATGCCGATCAGTAGCGCTCGCCACGCGCAAATCGCGCAATCCCTGCCGCAAATGCCGCATCGAGATTGAGAAAGCCGTGGGGCATGCGCGCGCCGCAGGCCTCGACGCTGGGCCCGGCGCCCACCGCCTCCGATCCACCGGTCAACGTCACGACCTGTTCGCGTGCGCTGTTGGTGCGCTCGATGATGCGATTCATCAGCGCTGCCGGTGAGCGCACGCATTTGTCGTCGGCGTGGCCCAGTACCAGCACCGGCATGTGAACGTCTTCGAGTGCGGCGCTCAAGACGGTTTGCGTGACCCAGCCCTTTGCACCGCCGACCAGCATCGCCGACATCAGCACAATGCCATCGGGGGCTTGCGGGCCCTGCAGACGCGCCGCCGCATTGGCAACCGATATCGTGCCGCGGCTATGTCCGACCAGCCAGACCGGCGCGCGGGTCCGTGCGCGCAGGTCGGCGATGATCTTTGCCAGATCGTCGGCATGCGCCGGCGCCAGGCGGAATCCGCCGAGGCCTTCTTCGCCGGGGTAATCAGAAGACGTGTCAACGAGCGCCGTCGCCAGGCCCTGCTTGAGAAACTCGGGAATCGCGCGCACCACCGGGTTGCCTTCCAGCGCACGCGCGCAACCGCGATCATCGAGCCGCAGGTCACCGCCACCGCCCACCATCAACATCAGCACGGCGCGTGGTGTCGGCGCGTCATTGGCGGGCGTAGTCAGCGCGTAGCGTGTGGTCGTGCCTTCGTGGGTTGTGATCGATACGATCTGCCCGCAATCGGCCTTGGCATCCTGCGCCATCGCGGGCGCATGCGTTAACAGCAGCAACAACACACAAGCAAACAGCAGACGCATTGGTGTTCCTCCTGTTTTGCCCGGTTGATCAGCCCAGCCAGTCCTTGCCGATCAGAAAATCCGAATACAGCCTGGCCTCTTCACTGCCCGCCGGCGGCTGGTAGTCATAGCGCCACTTAACTGTCGGCGGCAGCGACATCAGGATGGACTCCGTGCGCCCGCCGGATTGCAGACCGAACAGGGTGCCGCGGTCCCACACCAGGTTGAATTCAACATAACGTCCGCGACGGTAGGCCTGCCAGTCGCGTTCGCGCTCGCCGTAGGGGGTGTCCTTGCGGCGTTCAACAATCGGCACATAGGCATCAAGAAAACGGCTGCCGACGCTTTGCTGCAGGCGGAAGCAGAACATGAAATCCGGTTCCGACAAATCGTCGAAGAAAATGCCGCCGATGCCGCGCGGCTCCTTGCGATGTTTGAGATAGAAATACTCGTCGCACCACTTCTTGTAGCGCGCGTAGCAATCGTCACCGAAGGAACACAGGGCGTTTTCGCAGATGCCGTGAAAATGCACGGCGTCACGCTCGAACCCGTAGTAGGGCGTGAGGTCCATGCCGCCGCCGAACCACCAGACCGGTTTGGCATCGGCGCCCTCCTGCGGCAGCGGCTGGGCGACAAAGAAGCGCACGTTCATGTGCACCGTCGGCACATAAGGGTTGCGCGGATGGAGGACCAGCGAGACGCCCATTGCTTCCCAGGGCCGCCCGGCAAGATGCGGGCGTGCCGCCGTGGCCGACGGCGGCAACTGGCTGCCGGTGACAAATGACAGGTTGACGCCGCCGCGTTCCAAAATATTGCCTTCCTCGATCACGCAACTGGTGCCGCCCCCGCCGCCAGGGCGCTCCCAGCTGTCGGTCCGAAACGGCTTGCCGTCGATGGCGGACAGTTTGCCGACGATGCGTTTTTGCAGTTCGATCAGATATTTTCTGACGGCGGGAACATCGAGTGCGAGGTTTTGCGGTCTCATGCTGCGCGATCCTGAAATTCAAAAAGTGCCGGGGAAATAATCCTGCCCGCGGATATAAGCATTGTTCGATTGGTCCGGATTCCGATTGATCAGCGGCCGCGCGTAGAGCGGATTGGTCAGGCTCCGCACCTCGTGTTCGACGGTGTAGAGAACTTTGCCGCCGGCGGGATCGACAATATCGCGAAACCGGTATTGATGCGGATTGCTTTCTTCGGTGATCAGACCGTGCTTCTGCAGGACCGCATGCGGGCCGGAAAAATCGGCGATGTAAATCTGGATATGGTGATTGTCGTATTCCGGTAGCGGCGCCGCGGTTTCGCGGAACCGCAGCTTCTGCTCCGGCCCCGCCTTCACGACGGCAACAGCAGCGTTGGCATCCCGTTCAAGTTGTGCCGGCGCACCGATCCATTCACGATAAAAGCAGGCAATGCCTTCGGCGCTGCTTGGCGGCACATCGAATTCGACATAAGGCATGCCAAGTTCCATGCTGCCGAACTGCGCGGACGGCGCGTGACAGCGGAAGCGGTTGCCCCAGGGGCAGCACGCATCGACGTGGCCGGCGTGCACGGTGAAGGCGAACTGCGTGCCGGTGAGACGCGGCGCGATTTTCTCAAGGCGTTGCGCGAGCTTTTGCAAATCGGGCACGACGATGCCGATGGTGCCGCGCAAGCGCTGCGTGCCGCGGCTCGGCAGATGGCACTGGCTGCGCCCGATATTGATCCACATGTTTTCGAGGCCCGGAAACAAAAAGGGATCGCGCGTAAAACCCATGCCGGAAACATAAAACGCCGTCGCCAGCTGCTGATCGGGGATCGCCAGATTGACATGCTCGAGCGCGATGATGTTTCCGACGTCTTCGCACGGGCGATCATAGATGGTCGTCATGCTCCCCTCCCCGCCGGAACGGCGAACGATCAGCCGCGCCGGGCTGTTACCGCACGATGGCCGATATCGCGGCGCATCTGCATACCTTCGAAACGGATCGTGTCGGCAAACTCATAGGCGCGCTGTTGCGCGGTCTTCACATTGTGGCCGAGCGCGGTGACGCAGAGCACACGGCCGCCGCTGGCGACGACCTGTCCGCCGGCCAACGCCGTGCCGGAATGGAACACATGCGCATCATCGGTCGCCGCCGGCAAACCGCTGATGGCATCACCCTTGCGCGGCGCATCCGGGTAGCCGTGCGCGGCAAGCACCACGCCCAGTGCGGCGCGCGTGTCCCATTCGACTTCGATCTTGTCGAGGGTGCCGGCGAGCGCCGCCTCGACCAGCGGCAACAAGTCGCTTTTCATGCGCATGATGATCGGCTGGGTTTCAGGATCGCCCATGCGGCAGTTGAATTCAACGACATTGACACTGCCGTCCTTGCCGATCATCAGGCCCGCATACAGAAACCCGGTGAACGAAGTGCCTTCGCGTTCCATGCCGGCAATGGTCGGCAGGATGACTTCGCGCATGACGCGCGCATGCACGCCGGGCGTCACCACCGGTGCCGGCGAATAAGCACCCATGCCGCCGGTGTTGGGCCCGACATCGCCGTCCTTCAATCGCTTGTGGTCCTGGCTGGTGGCCATCGCCAGCGCGTGACGGCCATCGGACATGACGATGAAGCTGGCTTCTTCGCCGTCGAGAAAATCCTCGATCACGACGCGCGCACCCGCCGACCCCATCTTGTTGCCGACCAGCATCATGTCGATAGCGTCGTGCGCTTCTTTCAGCGTCGCAGCCACCACTACGCCCTTGCCGGCGGCCAGGCCATCGGCCTTGATGACGATGGGCGCGCCGCGCTGATCGACAAACTGATGCGCCGCAGCGGCATCGGTAAACGTCTGATAGGCCGCGGTCGGGATCTTGTTGCGCGCCATGAATTGCTTGGCGAAGTCCTTCGAGCTTTCGAGCTGGGCCGCGGCACGCGTCGGCCCGAAAATCTTCAGGCCGGCCGCGGTGAAATCATCGACGATGCCGGCGGCCAGCGGCGCTTCGGGGCCGACCACGGTCAAGGCGATTTGTTCGCGGCGCGCAAATTCGATCAATTCGGCGTGCGAGGTAATGTTGATGTTTTCGAGGCCTTCTTCGAGCGCGGTGCCGGCATTGCCGGGCGCGACATAGACCTTGGAGACGCGCGGCGAATGCGTGAGTTTCCACGCCAGTGCGTGCTCACGTCCCCCGGAACCGATGACCAGCAGTTTCATTCAATACCCCGTAACGAACATGCCGGCGCGAGCGCCTCAGTGGCGGAAATGCCGGTGTGCGGTAAATACCATCGCAATGCCGCGCTCGTCGGCGGCCGCAATGACCTCCGCATCGCGCATGCTGCCGCCGGGCTGTATGACCGCCACGGCGCCCGCGTCCGCCACCACATCAAGGCCGTCGCGAAACGGGAAAAATGCATCGGACGCGACCACCGTGCCGGCCAGTGTGAGATTTGCATTTCTCGCCTTGATTGATGCAATGCGGGCGGAATCGACGCGGCTCATCTGGCCTGCGCCGACGCCCATGGTCTGGCCATTCGCGCAAAACACGATGGCATTCGATTTGACGAATTTGGCGACGCGCCAGGCGAAAAGCAGGTCTTCCTGCTGCTGCAGTGTCGGCGCCTTTTTCGTCACGACCTTCAGATCGGCCGCGGTGATATTGAAGTTGTCCGGCGACTGCACCAGCATGCCGCCGCCGACGCGTTTGGTCTCGAGGAGATTCGCGCCGGGCGCCAGCGGCACCTCCAGCAGGCGCACGTTTTCCTTTTTTGCCAGCACGGCTTTCGCCGCCGCCGAAACCGCCGGTGCGATCAGCACCTCGACAAACTGTCCGCTCACCGCCTGCGCG
>CAZVDN010000001.1:15081-59204 GCA_964625665.1 uncultured Streptomyces sp.
CATCGAGTTCGCGGTTAAAGGCAATGATGCCGCCGAAGGCCGAAGTCGGGTCGGTGGCAAAGGCCAGTTTGTAGGCGGCCAGCGTATCGGCCGCAACCGCCACACCGCAGGGATTGGCGTGTTTGATGATGACGCAGGCCGGTTGCGTGAAAGTCTTGACGCATTCCCACGCGGCATCGGCGTCCGCAATGTTGTTGTAGGACAGTTCCTTGCCCTGCAACTGTTTGTAACATGCGAGGCTGCCCGGCGCCGGCTCGAGATCTCGGTAAAACGCCGCGTTCTGATGTGGGTTCTCGCCGTAGCGCAGGGTCTGCGCGATTTCGAAATTCAGATTCAGGCGCTGCGGAAATGCCGCGCGCGTGCCGTCTGCCGCGAGGGCGGTCAGATAATTGCTGATCGCGCCGTCATAGGCGGCCGTGTGCGAAAACGCCTTCTGCGCCAGCTTGAAGCGCATCGGCGCGCCGACCGCACCGTTGGCCGACTGCATTTCACGCAATATTTCCGCATAGTCGGCCGGATCGGTCACCACCGCGACGTGCGCATGGTTCTTTGCTGCGCTGCGCACCATGGCGGGGCCGCCGATGTCGATGTTCTCAATCGCCTCTTCAAGCGAACAGCCGTTGCGCGCGATTGTCTGCGTAAACGGATAGAGGTTGACGACAACCAGATCGATCGGCGCAATGCCGGCCTGCTTGATCGCATCAGCATGCGCCGGCAGATCGCGCCGCGCCAGAATGCCGCCGTGGATTTTCGGATGCAGCGTTTTCACGCGGCCGTCGAGCATCTCCGGAAAGCCGGTGTGATCCGAGACCTCGGTGACATCAATGCCGCTGTCGCGAAGCAACTTTGCGGTGCCGCCGGTCGACAGCATTTTCACACCGTGACCGGCCAGACCGCGCGCGAACTCGACAAGCCCGGTCTTGTCGGAAACACTGAGCAGTGCGGTTTTGATGACAGACATGTTCAGGATTGGCTGTTCAGGATCAGGGATTGTGCAAACCGGGTTCGGCAGACAGACAACCCGGCATTGGGGTCGTGCTCAACGCCGAGGCCCCGATCCTCAGCCTTTGATTCCGTGCGCCTTCATTTTTTTGCGCAGCGTATTGCGATTGATGCCGAGAACCTGGGCGGCGTGCGACTGGTTGCCCTGCAGTTTGTGCAGGACCGATTCGAGCAGCGGCTTCTCGACGCTGTTTATTACCATGTCATAGACGCCGCGCGCCTTCTCGCCGTCGAGGTCCTTGAAATAACCGTCGATGGCCTT
The DNA here is from genome assembly GCA_964625665.1 of uncultured Streptomyces sp. Taxonomy (GTDB): domain Bacteria; phylum Pseudomonadota; class Gammaproteobacteria; order Burkholderiales; family SG8-41; genus PALSA-1004. Next base: position 16,346 of record CAZVDN010000001.1, read on the forward strand.
GCGCACGAAGCGCGCCATTTCGTTCTCGTTCATCATCATGCTGCAAGTTCCTCAACATAGGTTAGCCGCTGGCCATGGCTGGCCAGCTCGCTGAAAAACGTATCGACCGCCACCATCTGTTCGGCGCAGGTCTGTAACTGGTTCATGGCATGCCGGAACGACGCCGACCCGGCGAGCCCCTTGGTGTACCACGAGATGTGTTTGCGCGCGATGCGCACACCGGTGTGTTCGCCGTAGAAGGCATACAGATCGTGCAGGTGGGCGACGAGCACGCGATGGATCTCGCGCACCTCCGGCGACGGCAGATGCGTCCCGGTTTTCAGGAAATGCTCGATCTCGCGGAAGATCCACGGCCGACCCTGAGCCGCGCGGCCGATCATCACGGCATCGGCACCGGTGTAGGCCAGCACATGTTTCGCTTTTTCCGGCGTGGTGATGTCGCCGTTGGCGATCACCGGAATTCGCACCGCGGCCTTGACCGCGGCAATCGTGTCGTACTCTGCGTCACCGGTGTAGCCGCAGGCGCGCGTGCGGCCATGCACGGCCAGCGATTGAATGCCGGCGCTTTCCGCGATGCGCGCGACCGTCACGGCATTGCGGTTGCTGCGGTCCCAGCCGGTGCGGATTTTCAGCGTCACCGGCACGTTGACCGATTTCACCACCGCCTCGACGATGCGCTGGACCAGCGGCTCGTTCTGCAGGAGTGCCGAGCCGGCCATCACATTGCAGACTTTTTTCGCCGGGCAGCCCATGTTGATGTCGATGATCTGCGCGCCCTGGTCGACGTTGTAGCGCGCGGCGTCCGCCATCATCTGCGGATCAGCGCCGGCGATCTGCACCGAGATCGGATCGACTTCGCCTTCGTGATTGGCGCGACGGCGTGTTTTTTCGGATCCCCACAGCAACGAGTTGCTCGCCACCATTTCAGACACCGCCATGCCCGCGCCCATGCGCTTGCAGAGCTGCCTGAACGGCCGGTCGGTAACGCCGGCCATCGGCGCAACCACCAGATTGTTTTTTAATTGATACGGGCCGATCTGCATTGCGTTCTTCTTTGGTTTAACGCGCTTGATGCGGTCTCGTTGTTTTCGGGGAAAGGGCGTAATTGTAATCGCCGCCCTGCGCCAAGAAAAGCAACTTGATGAAAATTTTTGCAGTCAGCCGTGCGCGCCGAAAATCATGCGCCGCGCAACAAATTTTTTCGCGCCCGGAAGCAGCGATAACGCCGCCAAACCGAGGCCGCGCGCCGGCGCCAGAAGCGGGATGTCTTTGGAAAACAACCGGATCAGCGAATCAGTGAACAAAATGGTGGCAGTTCGATCGAAACGGCGTTGCGCGTAAAAAGCATTCAGCAGATTTTCTCCGCCCGGATCGGCGGCACCGTGCACCGCAAACAGGCGCGCGAATTCAAAAGCGTCCCGCAATCCAAGATTAAAGCCCTGCCCGGCGACCGGATGCAGGGTCTGCGCCGCATTGCCGATCAGCACACAACGCGGGACCGACGGACGCGCCGCGACTTTCAGGCGCAGCGGAAAGACCTGGCGACGCCCGCGCAGCTGGAACGCGCCCAGCGAACCGCCGAATGCATCACCCAGCTGGGCGCAAAAGGATTTTTCGTCCAGCGCCGCCAGCGCGGCCGCGCGGTCCGGCCGCGCCGTCCATACCAGCGCCCAACCCTGCGCATTCGGCAACAGGGCCAGCGGCCCTTCTGCCGTGAAGCGCTCGAATGCGCGATTGCGGTGCGGTTGACCGGCGGCCACGTCGCAAACCAGTGCGCATTGTTCATAATCGTGCAGTTTCAGCGGGGACAATTTCAGACTGGCGCCGCCGTCGGCAACTGCGGCCAGCCGCGCATGCAAGGGTCGCATCGTGCCGGCCTGGTCCACGCTGACGGTCACAGATTGCGCGTCGCTCTCGACAGCCAATGCCGTGCAGGCAGTCTCGATGCGCACGCCGCTGTGCGCCAGCGCCGCAGTGAGCGCACGCTGCAACGCGCCATATTCAACGACATAGCCGAGCGCCGGCACGCCGGATTCCGCTGCATTCAGTTCAACACGGCCGAAGCCGGCGCGCTGCGAAACATTGATTTCCAGAATGGGGGTCGGCGCAACCGGCAGCGGCCAGACGCCCAGCCGCTCGAGAATCAAACGGCTGCCGTGCGACAGCGCCAGCGTGCGCGCATCGTCTTCGGCGCCGCCGCCGGCGCGCGCTTCCAGCAGGGTAACCGCAGCGCCCGCTTTGTCGAGCCCCAACGCCAGCGCGGAGCCGACCGGTCCGCCGCCGACAACGATTATTTCGCCGGGCTCATTCACACATCAACGATTCGATGGCCGCCACCGATTTCGGCGCCGCCTCGGTCAGATTTTCGTAACCGCCGGCCGTGACCAGCAAATCGTCCTCGATCCGGATGCCGATATTTTCGAAATGCGCCGGCACGCCGTCGCCGGGACGAATGTAACAACCGGGCTCAACCGTCAGCACCATGCCCGGTTCCAGCACGCGCCATTCACCGTCCTGTTTGTATTCGCCGGCATCATGCACATCGAGCCCCAGCCAATGTCCGGTGCGATGCATGTAAAAGCGGCGGTAATCGCCGTTTTCGAGAACCTTGTCGAGGCTGCCTTGGCACAGGCCGAAATCGATCATGCCCTGCGCCAGCACGCGCACAGCGGCGTCATGCGGTTCGTTCCAGCGCACGCCGGCGCGCGTTGCCGCCATGGCTGCCGCCTGCGCCGCGAGCACCAGCTCATACACATCGCGCTGCGCTGCGGAATAACGGCCGTTGACCGGAAAAGTGCGCGTGATGTCCGAGGCATAACCGTTGAACTCGCAGCCGGCGTCGATCAACAGCAGGCTGCCCGGCTGCAATGGCGCGTCGTTGCTTACATAGTGCAATACGCAGGAGTTGGCGCCGCTCGCGACAATCGGCGTGTAGGCCGGGGCCTGCGCGCCGCCGCGGCGAAATTCGTGCAGCAGCTCCGCCTCGACTTCATATTCGTTGCGCGCGGTTTTCGCCGCGCGCATGGCGCGCGCATGCGCAACAGTCGAAATCGCCGCCGCGCGCCGCATCATCGCCATTTCATGCGCATCCTTGACCACACGCATGGCATCGAGCCTGCCGTGCAAATCATGAATGACCGGCGGCGCGGCAATGCCGCTGCGCACCTGCGCGCGCACGGCATTGATCCAGCCGAGCACGCGCGCGTCCCAGGCCGGATCTGCACCGAGATGACAATGCAGCGCCGGCTGGTCCGCCAGCAATTGCGGCATGCGCGTGTCGATTTCGCCAATGCTGTAGCACTCGTCAAAACCGAAGACTTCGCGCGCTGCCTCGGGGCCGAAACGGAAACCGTCCCAGATCTCGCGCTCGAGATCCTTGTCGCGACAGAACAGGATGCTGCGCGGTTCCGCACCGCCCAGCAGAACCAGCACCGATTCAGGTTCCGGAAAACCGCTCAGATAATAGAAATAGCTGTCGTAGCGGTACGGGTAATGGGCGTCACGGTTGCGCAGCCGTTCGGGCGAAGTCGGCACGATGGCGGCGCCGGCGCCCATGCCGGCAATCAGCCGCGCGCGACGCGGCGCAAAGACCGCGCGAAAATCGATCGGGTTCGTGGGAGCGTTCATGCACAAATTATACGCGCCCGACGCGCAGATCCCGGTTAAGCCGGGTCAGGCGCTCAGGGGTGCCGACGTCGCACCAGCGTCCGCGAAAATGTTCGCCCGACACATGACCCGCCGCAATTTGCTCGCGCAGCAGCGGCGCCAGTGCCATGCGCGTTCCGGGCGTGATCGCTGCAAATATGGCAGGCCGATACACGGCAAGGCCGCTGAAGGTCAGCAAGGCGCCTTCAAGCCCGATTTTGCCGCTGCGCACGGCGAAATCACCCGCAGGGTGGTGCTCCGGATTGTCCACCAGCACGAGGTGCGCGTTTGCATCGCCCAGGCGGTCCGCGGCAATCCGCAACTGCGCATAGTCGAATTCGCTGTAGACATCGGCATTCACCGCGATAAACGGCGCCGTGCCGAGCATCGTCAGGGCGTTGGCGATACCGCCAGCCGTTTCAAGCGCCTCGCCTTCACGCGAATAATCGATGGTCACGCCGTAACGCGCGCCGTCGCCGAGGGCGGCTTCGATCATTTCGCCGAGATGAGCGTGGTTGATGACCACGCGTTCGCAGCCCAACGCGGCGAGTTTTTCGATGTGATGCACGATCAGCGGCTTGCCGCCGACTTCGATCAGCGGTTTGGGCACGCGGTCGGTCAGAGGGCGCATGCGTTCGCCGCGCCCCGCAGCCAGGATGATGGCCTTCAAAACGTATAACCGACGCTGGCGCCGGCCTTGCCTTCGACCTCGTCGAGCAGCGCCAGCAGAGGCCCCAGCGCCGAGTAACGCGAGGCCACGGCGCGAACGTAGGCAATGAAGCGCGGCGTATCTTCGAGGTAAGCGCCCTTGCCGTCGCGGTAATTCAGGCGCGCAAAAATGCCCAGCACCTTCAGGTGGCGCTGCAATCCCATCCACTCGAAATCGCGATAAAACGCACCGAAATCGGTATCGACCGGCAGGCCGGCGCGTTTGGCCTTTTCCCAGTAGCGCACCGTCCAGTCGAGCACCTGCTCCTCATCCCAGCTGATGAACGCGTCCTTGAACAGGGAAACGACGTCATAAGTGATCGGACCGAATACGGCGTCCTGAAAATCCAGCACCCCGGGGTTGGGCGTGCAGACCATCAGATTGCGCGGCATGTAGTCACGATGCACATAAACCCGCGGCTGGGCGAGATTGCTTTGGATTACCGTATTGAACACCTCGTCCAGCATGCGGCGCTGCACGGTGCCGAGGGTTACGCCGCGATGGCGCTGCAAATACCACTCGGGAAACAATTCGAGCTCGCGCCGCAGCAGCGCTTCATCATAGGGCGGCAGGACATCGGGCCGGCTCGCCAGTTGCCAGCGGATCAATGCGTCGGTTGCATCGGCAAACAGTCGTGGTGCGCTCTCCGCATCCAACGCCTGCAAATAACCGCTGCTGCCGAGGTCGCTCAGCAAAAGAAAGCCGTTCTCGAAATCTTCGGCGATGACCTGCGGCACGTTAAGTCCCGCGTCGGCCATCAACCGCGCGACCTTGACGAACGGCCGGCAGTCTTCGTGCGCCGGGGGCGCATCCATGGCGATCAGCGTTCGATCACCGCAATCGACGCGAAAATAGCGGCGAAAACTCGCATCGGCGGACGCCGCCTTCACCGTCAGCGGGGGGCGCTTTAACCAGGCTTCGATCCAGCGCTGCAATTGCTCTTTTCGATCTACGCTGTTATCCACGTAATCCATTGCCTAAATTGGAAATTTGTGCGATTTTATCATTCCCTTGCGCCCGGACCGATGATGCTTGCTTTACGCCCACGATTGATTGCGGTAACGCTGCTATGCTGCAGCACCGCCGTCACCGCCGCCGATGGTCCTGCACTGGGTCTGAAACCGGTCGAAGCGGGCGTCAATCTCAAGCTGCAGCCCTCGCTTTTGCGCCTGCCCGCCGAAAACACCGGGCCGCTGCCGCTGTTCGTCGATGCCGACAATCTGCAGGGCCATCAGGACCGCGAACTGGAGGCCGAGGGCACGGTGCGCCTGCGCCGTCGCGGCCAGGCCATTTATGCCGACTGGCTGCGTTATGACAAACCGGCGGACGAAGTCCGGGCCCGCGGCCATGTGCGGCTCGAGCAGCGCGGCGACGTGCTCGAAGGCACGGAAATGCGCATGCAGCTCGACAGCGGCAAAGGCAGCGTCGAAAAGCCCGCCTACGAAGTCCGTGTCAACGCCACGCGCGGCCACGGCAATGCCGAGCGCATCGAGATGGAAGGCAACAATAAATACCGCGTGCTCGGCGGCAATTACACCTCCTGCGATGTCGGCGAAACCGACTGGTTCGTGCGCGCCAAAGAATTTGAAATCGACAAGGACCGCCAGATCGGCACCGCGCGCGGCGCGCATGTCGATTTCTTCGGCGTGCCGATCCTCTATTCGCCCTATCTGAGTTTTTCGCTCGACCGTCAGCGCAAGTCCGGCCTGCTTTCGCCGACCTTCGGCAACACCGGCAATTCCGGTACCGAATTTTCGATCCCCTACTACTGGAACATTGCGCCGAACTACGATGCGACCATCACGCCGCGCGTGATGTCCAAGCGCGGTGAAATGCTGAGCACCGAGTTCCGCAATCTGGGTGAGCGCTCGCGCGGCGAGCTGCGCTACGAAATTATTCCCCGCGACCGCGTCAAGAGCGACAGCAATCGATTCGCGATCAATCTCCAGCAAACCAAGGGCTGGGAAAACGGCTGGAACGCCAGCGTCAACATCCAGAAGGTTTCGGACGACACCTATTTCACCGACCTGACGACGCAGATCGCATCGACATCGCAATCCATTCTGCCGCGCAGCGGTTCGATCGGCAAAAGCGGCAATTGGTTAAATGACGGCACCTGGAGCACATCGGCGTCGGTGCAACGCTGGCAGACCCTGCAGACCAATGCCGCCACGCCGCTGACGCCGCCCTACAATCGCTCACAGCTGACGTTTGCCGCAGCCAAGCAAAACGTCGGTTATACGGACTTTGATTTGTATTCGAGCGCCGTGGAATTCACCCACCCTTCGCTGCCCAACGGGCGCCGTTACCTTGCCTATCCGAGCGCTTCATTGCCGCTGCAGAATTCATTTGCATATATCACGCCGAAAGTCGGCATGCATCTGACCCATTACGATCTGGATCGTGCAACGACCACGGTGCCCGACCAGAACCGCTCGCTGCCGATTTTTTCAACCGAGGGCGGCGTCGTTTTCGAACGCAACACGGCAATGTTCGGCCAGGGACTGCTGCAGACCTTCGAGCCGAAGTTTTATTACGTTTACATCCCGACCCGCGCCCAGAACCAGATCCCGAATTTCGACAGCGCCTTTCAGGACATCAGCTTCGCCACGTTGTTCACCGAAAACCAGTTCAGCGGTTACGACCGGATCAACGATGCGAACCAGATGACCACCGGCGTCACCACCCGCCTGCTGCAACAGGACAGCGGCGGCGAACGGATCCGCATGGGTGTTGCGCAGCGTTATTATTTCAAGACGCAGGACGTCACGCTGCCCAACGTTTCCGCACGCGGCAGCAACAGCTCCGATCTGCTCGCCGCGGTGAGCGGAACCGTGGCGCCCAATTGGACGGTGGACGCCGGCTGGCAATACACGACCGACCTCTCGCAGACCCAGCGCTTCAACAGCAGCGTGCGCTACCAGCCGGAACCGGGACAGGTGGTCAACGTCGCCTACCGCTACACCAACGGCGCGCTGGCAACAACCAGCCAGCCGCTCGGCGCACTGGCAACCGCAATCCCGTCACTGAACACATTGCGACAGGTCGACCTGTCGACGCAATGGCCGCTGACATCGCATCTCAGCGCCGTCGCGCGCTACAATTACTCGATTCAGGACAGCAAGGCGCTGGAAACCCTGATGGGCATGGAATATAACGCCGGTTGCTGGGCCTTCCGCATCGTCGCGCACAAATTCACCACTGCGGCGGCGACCCAGGTCACCTCCGTGTTCATGCAACTCGAATTGAACGGTTTGTCGAAAATCGGCTCCAATCCGCTGGATATCCTGCGCCGGAACATCGGCGGCTATGCGCGGCCCGATTCGCCGTTCGTGGCGCCTGAGCCGTATTATCCGACCCGCTAATTCGCGATCTTTATAGGTCTTTGCCAGTGCGCACTTTCACGACTGCCGTCTGCCTCCTATTCGCCATGGCGTTTGCGCATTGCGCGCAGGCGCAGGACCGCCCGCGCACCAAGATAGTCCTGCTCGACCGCATTATCGCGGTGGTCAACGATCAGGTGATCACCCGGCGCGACCTCGACGAGCGCGTCAGCGGCGTGCTTTCCAGAATGCGCGAGCAGGGCACACCGCTGCCGCCCAGCGATGTGCTCGAGCGCCAGGTGCTTGAACGCATGATCCAGACGCGTGTGCAATTGCAGTTCGCGCGCGACACCGGTCTGAGGGTCGATGACGCCATGCTCGACAGCACCATCGCGCGCATTGCCGCCAACAACAAGATTACGGTTCAGGAAATGCGCAGCGCGATCGAACGGGACGGCATTCCGTTTGCCAAATACCGCGACGATCTGCGCGATGAAATCATCACTGCGCGGCTGCGCGAGCGTGAGGTCGACAGCAAAATCCAGATCGCCGACAGCGAAGTCGACAATTTCCTCAATACGCTGCAGCAGCAGGAAAGCCGCAGCGAAGAATTCAATCTGTCACATATTCTTATCCGCGTCCCGGAACAGGCCAGCCCCGAGCAACTGCATGAACGCCGCAAACGCGCTGAAGCTGCACTGGCGCAAATCAAAAACGGCGCCGATTTCCGGCAAATCGCCGCCGGCTTGTCCGATGCGCCGGACGCGGTACAGGGCGGTTTGATGGGTTGGCGCGAATTCGTCCAGCTGCCGACCCTGTTTGCCGACGGTGTGAAGTCCCTCAAAGCCGGCGGCATCACCCCGGTTCTGCGCAGCGCCGCCGGCTTTCACATCATTCGCGTCAATGACCGCCGCGGCCATACCGAATCGGCAATGGTCACGCAAACCCGTGCGCGGCACATTCTGATCAAGACCAGCGAACTGGTATCGGAAAACGAAGCCAAGGAGCGGATACTCAAGCTGCTCGAACGCGTCGAAAACAAGGCCGACTTCGCTGAAGTGGCGCGCCTGCAGTCCGAAGACGCCAGCGCAGCAAAAGGCGGTGACCTCGGCTGGCTGTCGCCCGGCGACACCGTGCCTGAATTCGAGCGCGCAATGGATGCGCTGAAACCGGGCCAGATCAGCAGCGCTGTGCGCTCACCTTTCGGCTGGCACATCATCCAGGTCGTCGAACGCCGCAGCGAGGACATGTCGCAGCAACAGCAGCGCCTGCGCGCGCGGCAGGCGCTGCGCGAGCAGAAGTCTGAAGAGGCTTATCTGGAATGGACACGGCAGCTGCGCGACAGCGCATTTGTCGATATCCGGCTTGAAGAAAAATAATCCTCCGGTCATTGCCCTCACCGCCGGCGAGCCTGCCGGTATCGGGCCCGATTTGTGTGTCCAGCTTGCGCAACAGCCGCGGCGAGAACAAATCGTTGTCATTGCCAATGCGCGCCTTCTGGAAGAACGCGCCCGCCAGCTGAATCTGCCCTGGCGCAGCCTGCCCGCCAACGCGGTGTCGCTGGCTGCAGGCGAGATGCCGGTGATGGATATTCCGATGACCACCGCCGTCACGCCCGGCCGCCTCGATCGCGTCAACGCGCCCTATGTATTAAGCACGCTGGAAGCTGCGCTTGCCGGCTGCCTCGACGGTCGCTTCGACGCAATCGTGACCGCGCCTGTGCACAAGGGCATCATCAATGACGCCGGGGTGCCGTTCACCGGCCATACCGAATTTTTCGCCGAGCGCACGCAAACGGCGCAAGTGGTGATGATGCTGATCGGCGGCGGCATGCGCGTCGCGCTTGCCACCACGCATCTGGCGGTGAAAGACATTGCCGCACACCTCACGCCGGCAAGCCTGGAAACCACGATCCGGATCCTGCACAAAGACATGGTTGAACGTTTTGGTTTTGCCGCGCCGCGCATGGCCGTCGCCGGACTCAATCCGCACGCCGGAGAATCCGGACATCTGGGCCGCGAAGAAATCGACGTCATCGTTCCGGTGATGGAGAAATTGCGCGCCGAAGGCATGCAACTCGCCGGGCCCTTGCCTGCCGATACGCTCTTCAATCCGGTGAAATTGAAAGAGTTCGATTGCGTGCTGACCATGTATCACGACCAGGGACTGCCGGTGTTGAAGTATGCGAGCTTCGGCCACGGCGTGAATGTCACGCTCGGGCTGCCGGTGATCAGGACCTCGGTCGATCACGGCACGGCACTCGACCTCGCCGGCACCGGTAAAGCCGATGCCGGCAGTCTGCACGCGGCCATTGAACTCGCGGCAGCCCTGGCACGCGGTCGCGTCTGAGCGGACGCGTCACGATGCCGCACCAACCGCGCAAGCGCTTCGGCCAGAATTTTCTGCAGGACAGCGGGGTCATCGCCGACATTCTGCGGGCGCTGAATCCCTCGGCCGGTGAAAAAATGGTCGAGATCGGTCCAGGGCTCGGCGCATTGACCCGTCCGCTGCTGGCAGCGCTCGGTCATCTGGATGCCATCGAAATCGATCGTGATTTGGCCGCTGCACTTCGGGAAGAACTGGCGCCGCGCCTGACACTGCATGAAGGCGACGTGCTGGAATTCGATTTTCATGCACTCGGCACCGATCTGCGCATCGTCGGCAATCTGCCCTACAACATTTCGACACCGCTGCTGTTTCATCTGGCCACCTTCGCGGACGATCTGCGCGACATCCATGTCATGCTGCAAAAAGAGATCGTCGAGCGCATGGTCGCGGCACCCGGGGACAGCAATTTCAGCCGCCTGTCAGTGATGATTCAATACCGTTTTGCGGTTGAATTGCTGATCGAAGTGCCGCCGACGGCGTTCCGGCCCGCGCCCAAGGTCGATTCGGCGGTGGTGCGCCTCATTCCGTTGCGACCGCTGCCGCAGGTCGCCGCCGATGAAAAAGTGTTCGCCCGGGTAGTCGCGGCGGCATTCTCCCAGCGCCGCAAGACGCTGCGCAATTCGCTCGGGTCTGTAATGCAGGCAGCCGATCTGGAGGCCATCGGCATCGCACCGACCGCGCGCGCGCAGGAGCTTTCGGTGGCGCAATTCGTGGCGATTGCCGACTTCGTCGCGCAATCGGCAAGGACGAAGGTTACATCGAGCCCTTCTGAATAAACTCGATCTTGTAACCGTCCGGATCTTCGACAAATGCAATGACCGTAGTGCCGTGTTTCATCGGCCCGGCCTCTCGCGTCACCTTGCCGCCACGCCGCCGGACTTCGTCGCACGCGGCCGCCGCATCGTCGACCTCGACAGCGACATGACCGTAACCCTTGCCGAGATCGTAACTGGCGGTGTCCCAGTTGTGGGTCAACTCGAGAACTGCGGCACGCGACTCATCTTCATAACCGACGAATACATTGGTAAACCGCCCGTCCGGATAGTCCTTGCGCCGCAGTTCGCGCATGCCGAGTACTTTGGTGTAAAACTCGAGCGAGCGCTCGAGGTTGCCCACCCGGATCATGGTGTGAAGAATTCTCACACCTGCACCATCTCGAAATCTTCCTTGCGCGCACCGCATTCAGGGCAGGTCCAGTTCATCGGCACGTCTTCCCAGCGCGTGCCCGGCGCAATGCCCTCGTCAGGCACCCCCGCGGCCTCGTCATAGATATAGCCGCAGATGAGGCACATATAGGTCTTGAAAACGGTGACGTCGGTGGTGGTCATGATAAACGGCGCATTCGGAAGGTTTGGGCTAAAATAACATTTTAGCGACGCAACGCTGATCTGAACACCACGTCCTGATGGAATCATCCGAGACCACCGCGTTGCCCCCGATCGTCCTTGCCTTTGCTGCGACCGACCCCAGCGGCGGGGCCGGCCTGCAGGCCGATGTCCTGACACTGGCAAGCATGGGTTGTCATCCGCTCAGCGTTGTCACCGCGGCGACCATCCAGGACACCATGGGCGTCGAAGACATCATGGCGCTGGATCCCGAATGGGTTGCCGATCAGGCGCGCTGCGTGCTCGAAGACATGCCGGTCACCGCGATCAAGATCGGCGTCATCGGCAGCATTGAAAACATCACCGCCATTGCCGAAGTCGTTTCGGACTATCCCGAGGTTCCGCTGGTGCTCGATCCGGTGCTGGCGTCCGGTCGCGGCGATGAATTCGCCACTGACGAAATGATTACGGCGTTGCGCGAACTGTTGATTCCGCAAACGACGATCATCACACCCAACAGCATCGAAGCGCGCCGCCTCGTCCAGGAAGACGGCGAAGAGGACCTCGATCTCGCCGAATGCGCGCGACGTTTGCTCGCGCTCGGTTGCGAGTTCGTGCTGATCACCGGCACCCATGAGAACACCACGCAGGTCGTCAACACGCTCTACAGCCAGGACGGCGTCGTGCGCACCGACAGCTGGGAACGCCTGCCCGGCTCCTATCACGGCTCCGGATGCACGCTGGCATCGGCCATCGCGGCGACCATCGCCAACGGACTCAATATCAGTGACGCGGTCAAGGATGCGCAGGAATACACCTGGCAAACGCTGAAGGCCGCATTCCGGCCGGGCATGGGACAACACATCCCCGACCGCCTCTTCTGGGCGCGCGAAGATGATCCCGCAGAAGAAGGCAATTAAGGGGCTCTACGCGGTCACGCCGGACACCGCGGACACCGCGCTGCTGCAATCGATGACTGCCGCCGCCATCAGGGGCGGCGCGGGCATCGTCCAATACCGCAATAAAACGGCCTCGCCCGCGCTGCGTCGCACACAGGCGCAGGCCCTGCTGGACGTCTGCAATCAACTCGGCGCAATGCTGCTCATCAATGATCACGTCGATCTGGCGGTGGAAATCGGCGCCCATGGGGCACACATCGGCGGCGGCGACGGCTCGCTGGAACAGGCGCGCAAATGCCTCGGCGACAGCCGGATTATCGGCGTGTCCTGCTACAAGGAACTGGCGCGTGCCGAAGCCGCCGCCGAAGGCGGCGCCGATTACATCGCGTTTGGCAGCTTTTACGCGTCCAGCGTAAAACCTTCCGCCGTACGCGCGCCGTTGTCCCTGCTGGGCGTTGCCCGCGTATACGGTCTGCCGATCGTGGCGATCGGCGGCATTACACCGGACAATGCGGGTGCGCTGATCGCTGCCGGTGCCGACGCTGTCGCTGTCATTTCCGCACTGTATTCGGCGCCGGACATTGCTGCGGCAGCGAAAAATTTTTGTCAATTGTTTGAAGCGAACCCATCATGACGTCACGCAACGATGCCTTGTTTGCCGCCGCGCAGGCGGTCACCCCCGGCGGGGTCAATTCCCCCGTCCGCGCGTTCCGCTCCGTCGGCGGCACGCCGAAGTTCTTTTCGCGCGGCAGCGGCGCGCGCTTCTGGGATGCTGACGAGAAAGCCTATATCGATTACGTCGGGTCCTGGGGACCGTTGATTCTCGGACACGCCCATCCGGCGGTCGTGCACGCCGTTCAGGCCGCCGCTGCAAACGGACTGAGTTTCGGCGCACCGACCGCCGCAGAGGTCGAGCTGGCGACGCTGCTTTGCAAGCGCGTTCCGGGCGTTGAGCAGATCCGCCTCGTCAGTTCGGGCACTGAAGCCACCATGAGTGCGATCCGCCTGGCGCGCGGATTTACCGGCCGCTCGAAGATCGTCAAATTTGAAGGCTGTTATCACGGACATGCCGATTCGTTGTTGGTCAAAGCAGGCTCTGGCGCACTCACCTTCGGCAATCCCAGTTCGGCAGGCGTGCCGCCGGAAACCGCCGCGCATACCTTGGTGCTCGACTACAACAACGCTGAAATGCTCGAAGCAGCGTTTGCCCGCGATGGCGACAGCATTGCCTGCATCATCGTCGAAGCCGTCGCCGGCAACATGAATCTGGTCGCGCCCAAAAGGGAATTTCTCGATGCCTGCCGTGCACTATGCACACGTCATGGCAGCGTGTTGATCTTCGATGAGGTGATGACCGGCTTTCGCGTCGGCCCGGCCGGCGCGCAGGGCCTGTTCGGCATCACCGCAGACCTGGTCACGCTCGGCAAGGTCATCGGCGGCGGCATGCCGCTGGGGGCATTTGGCGGGCGCCGCGATATCATGAAATCGGTCGCGCCGCTCGGCCCCGTCTATCAGGCAGGCACGCTGTCCGGCAATCCGGTTGCGGTCGCGGCAGGCCTGGCCACGCTTGAACAGATCGCCGCCCCCGGTTTTTTCGATCGCCTGACGGCACAAACCCAAAAACTGGTCGATGGCCTGAACGCCGCGGCGGCGCAATCAGGTGTGGTGTTTTCGGCACAGTCCGTCGGCGGCATGTTCGGGCTTTACTTCCGCAAAAGTCCGCCGCAGTCGTATGCCGAAGTCATGCAATGCGATGCGCCGGCCTTCAATCGGTTTTTTCACGCCATGCTGGATAGCGGTATTTATTTCGCGCCTTCGGCATTCGAGGCCGGGTTCGTATCGGCAGCCCATGGCGACGCGGAGATCGACGAAACCATTGGCGCAGCGCTCAAGTATTTTTCTTCGTTACCGGCGCGCAGCGCCTAAATAAAAAAACGGGCAGCATAGCTGCCCGTTTTTTAAAAATTTTTACGGTATTTCCGGGTTAGCGCAGGCCGGCGATATATTCGGCAACCGCCTTGATTTCCACATCGGAAAGTTTGGCAGCCACGCCACGCATCATCTTGTTCGGATCGTTGGCACGCTCACCGCTGCGGAACGACATCAGCTGTGCGGCCGTGTATTCGGCATGCTGCCCCGCAAGGCGAGGATACTGCGCGGGAATACCGGCGCCGTTCGGGCCATGGCAGGACGTGCAGGCAGCAATGCCCTTGGACATCACACCGCCGCGATAAATCTGCTGCCCGACTTTGACCAGTTCGGGGTCCTTCGCCACGCGCGGTTTCGCTTTCTGCTGCTGGAAATACTCACCCAGCTTTTTCATGTCTTCCGGAGACAGGGTCGAAGCCATGCCCAGCATCACGGGATTCTTGCGTTCGCCCGATTTGAAATTCGCCAGCTGCTTGGCGGTATACTCGGCATGCTGGCCCGCGAGAATCGGATTGGCCGGCGCGGCACTGTTTCCATCACTGGCATGGCAGGCCGAGCAGACTTTGGCGACAATCTGGTCAGCGCCATCGGTCTTGGCGGCAGGCTCTGCGGCGCGGGCGATTGCGAAGTGGCCCATGGTCATCGCGACCATCACCAGGGTCATTAATCTCATGCGTTCTCCTTGCTTTCCTGTCACGTGACGATTGCAACGTGATGAAAACACCGTATTCTATCGAAATCCCCTTTTTCCGGCTAGGCGGCGGCACCGATGTCCCTGTTTCGCAATATTGAATTTCTGACGACGGTCGCAGATACGCGAACGTTGCCGCCGGCGCAAGGCGCGGAAGTCGCATTTGTCGGCCGCTCCAATGCGGGCAAGTCGAGTGCGATCAATGCCCTCGCCAACCGCAAACGCATGGCCTTCGTCAGCAAAACGCCGGGGCGCACCCAGCACATCAACTTTTTCACCGTCGGTCCCGACCAGTTTCTGGTCGATTTGCCGGGTTACGGTTATGCAGCGGTGCCGGCCGCCGAGCGCGACCGCTGGAACGAGCTCATCGGCGGCTATCTGCAAGCCCGCGAATCGTTACGTGGCGTAGTCCTCATCATGGATGCGCGGCATCCGCTGGGGGTGCTCGATTATCAATTGCTCGACTGGCTGAAGCCGACCGGTGTGCCGGTGCACGTATTGCTGAGCAAATCTGACAAGCTGGGCCGGCAGGAATCTATGGCAACACTGAAGCAGGTTTGTGCGGCGCTGAAGGCGCTGGACAAAAACTACAGTGCACAACTCTTTTCGAGCCTGCGCAAAATCGGTATCTTGGAGGCCAGCAAACAAATTGGCGGATGGCTTGATCCGCGCAACAGAAATAAAAAGCCCCCGGTTTAAGGGGAGTAAAACCGGGGGCGAAGCCTCAATAAGGTATCGAGGCGCCCGCTCAGGGAGGAGAAGCGGGAGACGATGCTAAACCGTCTGCTGAATCAGACCGGGGTGCAGTTTAAAAGTTCCAGCAAGCAACGATAATTTAACCGATGGTTTACATAACCCTATGACAAACATGAAGATTCTGGGCCGTTTCCCGCAACGACGCATGCGCCGCAACCGCCGCGATGATTTTTCCCGGCGGATGACCCGCGAAAACCGCCTCAGCCCCGACGACCTGATCCTGCCGGTCTTTGTCATGGACGGCAAAGCCCGCACGGAGCGCATCGATTCCTTGCCGGGCGTTTCACGTTACACACTGGACAAATTGCTGCCGGTCGCAGAACGCTGCGTCACGCTTGGCATCCCGGCGCTGGCGATTTTTCCGGCGATCGAACACAAATTGAAAACAGCCGACGGCCGCGAAGCGATCAACCCCAAAGGCCTGGTACCGCGCACCGTCATCGCGCTGAAAAAGCGTTTCCCAGAACTCGGCATCATCACCGACGTCGCGCTCGACCCTTATACGACGCACGGTCACGACGGCGTCATCGATCGCAGCGGCTATGTGCTGAATGACGAGACGATCGCCATTCTGCGCAAGCAGGCCGTGGTGAACGCGACCGCGGGCGTCGACATTGTCGCCCCTTCGGACATGATGGACGGACGCGTTGCCGGAATCCGCGCGGCGCTCGATGAAAAAGGTTTCGTCAACACGCGCATCCTGTCCTATGCGGCGAAATATGCATCTTGTTTTTACGGCCCGTTTCGCGACGCAGTCGGCTCGTCGAAGCAGCTCGGCCGCGGCAACAAATACAATTACCAGATGGATCCGGCCAATACCGATGAGGCGCTCTGGGAGGTCGGTCTGGATCTCGCGGAGGGTGCGGATATGGTCATGGTCAAGCCGGGCATGCCCTACCTCGACATCATCAGGCGCATCAAGGACGAGTTCAGGGTGCCGACCTATGCCTATCAGGTCAGCGGTGAATATGCGATGCTGATGGCCGCCATCAAGAACGGCTGGCTCGACGAAAAACGCAGCATCCTGGAATCGCTGATGTCCTTCAAGCGCGCCGGCGCAAACGGCGTACTGACTTACTTCGCGATCACGGTAGCGACCTGGCTGCGCGAGAACCGCTAACGTTCTTCTTCTGCAAGGAGCAGTTCAACGGCGGTCTGATCGGCGCGTTCAACCGGTTTTCCGGACGGCCCCGTTTTAATGCGCACGCGCAGGTCGGCGGCCGCGAGAACGATAAGCCGTATCGTTACCGCGTCCCGCTCAAATGAAAAGACCACGGCGTCGAGCGGCGAGTCGCCGGCGTAAAACCGCATTGCACCGGTTTCATGGCGGATGTGCCGGTTAAACAATTCGAACTCAACATCCTTGACCGACTCGGCAAACAGCTGCAGCTGAATGTCAGCAAACCGGCCGGCCGTGCCATTCAGCACGGAGCCGGTCAGATGCGGTTTGAATCGCGAAAATTCAGTCATGACATCCACGGCCAGCGCCCGTAACGCGCGCAATTGCACCGGGTGCTGTTGCTGATAGAGAACACGGTAGGTTCTCAACGCCGCATCAATTTCATCGTTGTCGGGCAGCTCGCGCATATCGGCGGCGCCCGCCTGGCGGGCGGCCTTGCGTTTGGCCAGTGCGTGGTCTTCGATGCCGTCCTCTGCCATCAGCCGCGCGGCCAGGTGAGCAATGTATTCGCGCGTGGGATTTCGCGCCGAATGGCGGCTCATGTTTCAGCGACCGGTCTAGAACAACTGGCCTTTGACATCATCGGCCGGCTTGCCCGGCGAAGCGCCCATGGGTGAACTGTCACCATCGCGTTCGGGCGGCAGGAATTCCTGGTAAAAATATTCCGGAATTCCTCTGCCATCTGATTCGCGCAATCCGCTGTCCGGATTGATGCGCACCTGCACGACCCCCTCGGGCACAGCCTTCGGCGCTTCTTCGACACCTTTCAATGCTTTGCCCATGTAGGTAATCCACATCGGCAATGCGGCCTGCGACCCTGTTTCGTTGTGGCCCAGCGTATGCGGATTGTCATAACCGATCCACGCCACGGCAACCAGCCCGCTACCGAAACCGCAGAACCACGCATCAACGAATTCATTGGTCGTACCTGTTTTGCCGGCAAGGTCATTGCGCCCGAGCTGCATTGCGCGCGTTGCCGTACCTGCACGCACCACGTCCTGGAGGATGCTGGTCATGATAAATGCATTGCGCGAATCAATCGCGCGTTCGGCGCCCTCGCCGGCGCGATCAGGCCGCGCCTGCGCGACAATGTTTCCCTTGGCGTCCTCAATGCGCGAAATGAAATAGGGCGTAACCCTGAAACCGCCGTTTGCAAAAACCGCGTAACCGCCAACCATCTGCATCGGCGTTGCATTGCCCGCGCCCAGCGCCATGGTCAGATAGGGCGGATGATATTTGGCCTCGAATCCAAACCGGGTAATGTAGTCCTGTGCATATTGCGGCGTAATTGATTGCAATATGCGCACTGATACCAGATTTTTGGACTTCGTGAGTGCGGTGCGCAGACGCATCGGCCCTTCGAATTTACCGTCGAAATTTTTCGGCTCCCAGGGTTCCGAACCCGTCTGGCTTGCATCAAACGTCAGCGGAGAATCATTGATGATCGTCGCCGGGGTGAAGCCTTTTTCCAGCGCTGCCGAATAGATGAACGGCTTGAAACTCGAACCGGGTTGCCGCAATGCCTGTGTGACGTGATTGTATTTATTGCGGTTGAAATCAAAACCGCCGATAAGCGCCCGGACTGCACCGTCCGCCGGATCAAGCGAAACCAGAGCCGCTTCGGCCTGCGGCAACTGCGAAATGCCCCACTGGCCTTTTTCATCCTTCTGCACGCGGATGACGGCGCCGCGCCGCAAACGCTGATTGGCCGGCGCTTTGTCGCCGATCATCTTCTGCGCAAACTTCAGGCCCTCGCCGGTGATTTCAAAAGTTTCGCCGCCCTTGCGGTAGACCTTGACCGCGCGCGCGCTGACGTCCAGCACGAGTGCCGGATAAATGTCATCGCTTTCACTTTCGTCCTGCAACGCGTCTTCGAAATCTTCCTCGCCTGGCGAAGGGCCGAGTTCGGCATAACTCTCTGCGCCGCGATAACCGCGGCGGCGGTCGTATTCAATCACGCCCTTGCGCACGGCCACGTGGGCCGCTTCTTGGTGATTGACCGACAACGTCGTATGCACGCGAAAACCGCTTGTGTATGCCTCGTCCTTGAATCGGTCATACATGATCTGCCTGACCATTTCTGAAAAATGATCTGCTTTGACCGAGTATTCGTTTACATATTTTTTGACAGCGAGAACCTGCTTGTCCGCCGACTGCCACTGGTCATCCGTAATGAACCCGAGTTCGCGCATCCGGCGCAGAACGTACTGCTGGCGCAATTTTGCGCGTTTGGGATTGACCACCGGGTTAAAACTGGAAGGCGCTTTCGGCAGTCCGGCCAGCATCGCCATTTCAGCGAGCGAGATCTGTTCCAGCGGTTTGCCGAAATAAATCTGCGCCGCCGCGGCAAAACCGTAGGCGCGCTGCCCGAGATAAATCTGGTTTATATAGAGTTCAAGAATCTGATCCTTGCTCAGGCTGTGCTCGATCTTGAAAGCCAGCAGCACTTCGGTAAATTTGCGGGTCAGCGTTTTTTCCTTTGAGAGAAAGAAATTTCTCGCCACCTGCATGGTGATCGTGCTGGCGCCCTGACGGGCGCCGCCTGAGACGAAATTGGACAGGGCCGCCCTGAGCACGCCCAGATAATCAACACCGCCGTGCTGATAAAAACGTTCGTCTTCGGCCGCCAGAATGGCTTCGCGCATGCCCTTGGGAACCGCTTCAATTTTGACAATGGCCCGGCGCTCTTCGCCGAACTCGCCAATGAGCTGTCCTTCGACACTGAAGATGCGCAGCGGAACCTTGGGCTGATAATCCGTCAACACGCTCAAATCGGGCAGCGAGGGTGAAACAATAATCGCTGCAAAAACAATGACTAACGCAGCGGCCGCTGCGCCGCCAACGAGCAAAGTCAAAGGAAAAACCCACCATCGATTAAACATGAGCGCCAGGAAACTGCCATGAATTGTTGCAAAATAACAACATCTTAATCAGCTAACTTAAAGCAAAACTTGCGAAAACCAGACGCTCCGGCTTGCCAATTAAGCTATATTCAACAAGACCATTATAGACACCGCCATCAGCAAAAAGTAGGCACTGGGAAAAACTTTACTTGCCCGAAGCTTGTTGATAGTATTTAATGTAAATTGTGTAAATTGTCTCTAACTCACCCACGCTTAAGGGAAAATTGAAGCTCGACTTCGAAATCATAGAGCGCCTCTTCAAGTCCAAGGCTCCCCCCTTGATCGGCTGCGACATCAGTTCGTCGTCGGTCAAGCTGGTTGAGATCTCGGAAACGGGCAAGGGACTTTACCGGGTCGAGCGTTATGTCATCGAGCCGCTGCCGCGCGACGCCGTCGTCGACGGCAATATCAATAACCTTGATGCGGTCAGTGACAGCCTCAAGCGCGGCTGGAAACGACTCGGCACCAACGTCAAGAATCTGGCTCTTGCCTTGCCCACCGCGGCCGTCATTACCAAAAAGATCAATGTCCCCGCCGGCCAGCAGGAGAGCGAACTCGAAATCCAGGTCGAATCGGAGGCCAACCAGTACATCCCGTTTGCCCTCGACGAGGTCAATCTCGATTTTCAGGTGCTCGGCCCCGCGCCCAACAGCCCGGAGGATGTCGAAGTCCTGATTGCCGCCTCGCGCAAAGACAAGATCGAAGACCGTATCGCGGCCGCCGAAGCGGCGGGTCTGAAAGCGCTGGTCATGGATGTCGAATCCTTCGCAACCCAGACCGCATTCGAGCTGATCGAACAGCAATTGCCCGAAAACGGCAAGGATCTGAACATCGCGATCGTCGATGTCGGCACGGCCGTCATGAACATGAACGTCCTGCGCAACGGCCAATCGGTGTATATGCGCGAGCAGCCGTTCGGCGGCAATCAGTTGACGCAGGAAATCCAGCGCGTGTTCGGCATGTCGCCAGAAGAAGCCGAAGCGGCCAAACGCGCCGGCGGCCTGCCCGACAATTACGAGTCCGAAGTTCTGCTCCCGTTTCTTGACACCCTGGGCCTTGAAGTCGCGCGGGCATTGCAGTTTTTCTTCACTTCGACCCAGTTCAACCAGGTAAATCACATCGTGATGGCCGGCGGCTGTGCGGCCATTCCGGGCATCGATGAAGTCGTCGCGCGCCGTGCATCGGTCAGCACCATGATCGCCAATCCTTTCGCGAACATGGCCCTGTCCTCGAAGATACGGCCGAAATACCTGACGACCGACGCGCCCTCGCTGATGGTGGCATGCGGCTTGGCCATGCGGAGGTTCGACGCATGATCCGCATAAACCTGCTGCCGCACCGCGAGATCAAGCGCAAGCGGCAACAAAAAGAGTTTTTCATCATGCTCGGCGCGGTGCTCGGTCTGGGTGCCGGCGCATGGTTTGCCGTTCACTCCTATCTGAGCGGCCAGCTTGAGGAACAGAACGGTCGCAACAGCTATCTCGAATCCGAGATTGCCGTGCTCGAAAAGCAGATCGACGAGATCAAGAAACTCAAAGAGCAGACCGAAGCACTGCTCCAGCGCAAGAAAGTGGTCGAATCGCTGCAGGCCAACCGTGCCGAAACGGTTTACCTGCTCGATCAGCTGGTTCGCCAGCTGCCCGACGGTGTATATCTCAAATCAGTCCAGCAAAAAGCGGCCAAAGTTACCGTCAACGGATTCGCGCAGTCGAATGCCCGCGTGTCCACCTTCATGCGCAATCTGGAATCATCACCCTACTTAGAAAAGCCGGTCCTGATTGAAATTAAAGCGTTTTCGGACAAGACATCGCGACTGAGCGAATTCAGCCTCAATGTATCGCTGACGCGCAATAAAGAGGAATCGGCGACGACCAAAAAACCGGCCGCGAAACCGGTCGCCAGCGCGCCGGTCGCAACACCAACCGCGAACGTGACGGCCCAGCAGGGTCTGCCGGCCCCTGTCATCTCGGAAAAGGTCGCCACGCGCACAAACGTTGGGACGCCGGCCAGAACAACCGCTGCAAATATCGCTGTGCCCAGTGTCGAAATCCCGGGCAACCTCGCCTCGCAAAGATAACGATCATGATGACACTCGACGATTTGCGGCGCCTTGATCCGAAGGAAATCGGCAGCTGGCCTGTCCTGCCCAAGCTCGGCGTATTGTTTATCGCCTTCCTGGCCTGCATCGCAGGCAGTTATTTTTTTGACTGGCAGGACCAGGTCGATTCGATTGACGCGGCCAAACGAAAAGAGCTTTCGTTGCGCGACACGTTTCTGGACAAGAAAAAGCAGGCGGTCGATCTCGACGCTTACCGCAAACAACTCGAAGACATCGAAAAATCCTTCGGCACGCTGCTCAAGCAGCTGCCGAGCAAATCCGAAATGGAAGCGCTGCTCACCGACATCAATCAGGCCGGTCTGGGCCGCGGCCTGCAATTCGAATTGTTCAAACCCGCCGCGACTGAAACGATGTCAGAGTTCTACGCTGAATTGCCGATCACCATCCGCCTGACCGGCAATTACCACGACATGGGCTCGTTCGCGAGCGATATCTCGAAACTGTCCCGTATCGTCCTTCTGAACGACATCGGCCTGACCAGCACGTCGCAGGGCGGCATTTTGACCATGGACGCGGTGGCGAAAACGTATCGCTACCTCGATGAGGAAGAGATCTCCAAACAGAAGAAAGCGTCAGCTGGCAAGGCGGCGGCCAAGAAATGATCCGCAATTTCACAATTCTCGCATTCGCGGTTCTCGCACTCGCATCGTGCGGCGGCGAACAATATTCGGATCTTCGCCAATTTGTTAAGGATTCCGACAATCTGCCTCGCGGACGCATTCCGCCCCTGCCGGACGTCAAACCCTACGAGCCCTTCTCTTACAACGCCTACGATCTCGTCGATCCGTTCAAGCCGCGCAAAATCGAACCGCCCAAAACGGCGGCGGGCGGCGGCATCCAGCCGGATCTCAATCGCCGCAAAGAGCCGCTTGAGGCCTACCCGATCGAAAATCTGCGAATGGTGGGCACACTGCAGCAGGGCAAAACCAATTTCGCGCTGGTCAAAAGTCCTGACAACAATTTATTCCGCGTGAAGCCCGGGAATTATCTGGGCCAGAATTTCGGACTGATCACCGAAATTTCCGAATCGACGATCAAATTGAAGGAAATCGTCCAGGACAGCGGCGGCGACTGGACAGAACGCATCAGCACGATGACGCTGGTTGAATAGATTACAGCAGGCCGGTTGCCCGCCAAGCGTCCTTCGGGACCATGCAGCAAGAGCAGAGAAAACAGGAGACAGCACCATGACAATCACCACCATCATGTTCCGCACCGCGACACGAATCGCCTGGGCGTTTGCCTTGAGCATTTTTGCGGCCGGCTCCATCGCTCACGCTCAAACCCCTGCGGCACCTCTGGCAAACAGCATCCAGGCCATCGACGTTGCCGGTCAACAGGGCGGGAATATCATTGTCCGCATCACGCTCAAGGAACCGCTGGCGAATCCGCCGGCCGGGTTCACCATCAACAACCCGCCGCGCATCGCGTTTGACTTCCCGGGCACCGGTAATGCGCTGGGAAAAAATTCGCAGGAAATCGGCGACGGTGATCTGCGACTGATGAACATCGTGCAGGCAGGCGACCGCACACGCGTGGTCATGAACCTCAATAAACCCCTCGGCTACGATACGCGCATCGACGGAAAAACCGTCGTCATCACGCTGCAGGGCGCAGCCACCGGCACAGCCTCGGCGTCGTCACCGGCGACGGCGGTCACCTCGCATTTTGCCGAAGCCAAGATCAACGACAACCGCCATGCGTTGCGTGACATTACCTTCCGCCGCGGGCCGAACGGCGAAGGACGCATCATTGTCGATCTGTCGGATAACGCCGTCGGCATCGATCTGCGTCAACAGGGCAAAAACCTCCTGATCGAATTCCAGAACACCTCGTTGCCGAAAAATCTGGAGCGCCGGCTCGATGTGCTCGATTTCGCCACCCCCGTGCAAACCATCGATGCCTTCGCGCAGGCCGGCAATTCACGCATTGCCATCGAACCCAAAGGGCTCTGGGAACATTCGGCTTACCAGACGGACAACCGGTTCATCGTCGAAATCAAACCGATTGTCGAAGACCCGACCAAGCTCATCCAGGGTTCGCGCGTCGGTTACACCGGTGAAAAGCTCTCGCTCAATTTTCAGAACGTCGAAGTTCGCGCGGTGCTGCAAGTGATCGCCGACTTTACCGGGTTCAATTTCATCACCAGCGACACCGTCGGTGGCAACCTGACGCTGCGTCTCAAGGATGTGCCCTGGGATCAGGCGCTCGACATCATATTGCAGACCAAGGGTCTCGATATGCGCAAAAACGGCAACGTCGTCTGGATCGCGCCGCGCGACGAGCTTGCCACCAAGGAAAAGCTCGCGCTGGAGGCACAAGCCCAGATCGCCGATCTCGAACCGGTGCGCACTGAATCCTTCCAGCTCAACTACCAGAAAGCCGATGCCATCCAGAAGCTGGTCGGCGACAAGGCACAGCCCATCCTGTCGAAACGCGGCAGCGCGGTCGTTGATGCGCGTACCAATACATTGTTCGTGCAGGACACACCGAGCCGGCTCGAGCAGGTTCGCGCCCTGATCAAGAAAATCGACATCCCGGTGCGCCAGGTGCTGATTGAAGCGCGTATTGTCGAAGCCTCCGACAACTTCAGCCGCAACCTTGGCGCCCGTCTCGGCATACACGACCGCTCGAACGGCCAGAGCATCTTGAACAGCAACAACCGTTTTGTAGTCGGCGGCAACCTGAACGACACGCTCTTTCATACCGGGCAGGTGTCGTCGCCGGTGCCGACGACGGCCGATTTCACTAACGTCAATCTGCCGACGACCGGCTTGGGCGGTTCGGCCCCCGGCGTGTTTTCAATGATTCTCTTTAACGAAAGCCTGACGCGCTTCATCAACATGGAAGTCTCGGCGCTGCAGGCCGACGGCAAGGGCAAAATCATATCGAGCCCGCGCGTCATCACCGCCGACCAGGTTGAAGCGACGATCGAACAGGGTACGCAAATTCCCTACCAACAGGCAACGTCGAGCGGTGCCACCGCCGTGTCATTCAAATCAGCCTCGCTCAGCCTGAAGGTCAAGCCGCAGATTACGCCTGACGACAACGTCATCATGGAACTCAACATTCACAAAGACAGCGTCGGCACGGTGACGTCATCCGGCCCGTCTATCGATACCAAACAGATCACCACTTCGGTGCTCGTACAGAATGGCGGCACCGTGGTCATTGGCGGTATTTATTCGCAAACCGAAACCGATACCACCACCAAGATCCCGGTGCTGGGAGACGCCCCGTTTGTCGGGTTCCTGTTCCGCAACAACTCGAAGACCGACAACAAGAGCGAACTTCTGATTTTCATCAGCCCGCGCATTGTCAAAAGCAATCTGACGCTCCGTTAGCCGGTTCAGTCCTTCGCGCCCTCGGAAAACCCGGCTCAGGCCGGGTTTTTTGTGTCCGCGCCGGCGCATGGGCCGGAAACGATTCGGGCTAAAATGCAGGCATGTCAGAACCACGCGAAAACCAGTCCGGTGATTTACGGATTCCAGGCAACATTTACCTTGTCGGATTGATGGGTGCGGGAAAAACATCGGTCGGACGCTATCTGGCAAAACACCTGGGCAAAACCTTTTACGATTGCGACCACGAGATTGAACGTCGCACCGGGGTGAAAATCCCGGTTATCTTCGAAATCGAAGGGGAAGCCGGGTTTCGCGCCCGCGAATCAGCGGTCCTCGGTGAACTGACAAAACTCGAGAACATTGTTCTTGCAACCGGCGGCGGCGCGGTAATCCGGGCGGAAAACCGCGATCATCTGGCGCACAGCGGGACGGTGGTCTATTTGCGCGCAGCACCCGCCGACCTCTGGCGGCGCACTCGGAACGACCGCAACCGGCCGTTGCTGCAAACCGCTGATCCGCTGGCCAAGCTCGAGCAATTGTTTACCGAACGCGACCCCCTGTACCGCGAAGTGGCGACCGTCATCGAGGATACCGGCAGCCAAAGCGTGCGCAATCTGGCACATCGCCTGGAGCAGCGGCTCGCGGAACACTTTCGCGGCGCTTCAGCCGATAATGCAGGCGCAACCACCTAAATAACAGACCCCTATGCACACACTGGAAGTCAGCCTGGGAAACCGTGCCTATCCGATTTATATCGGGGCCGGCTTGCTCGCGCAGCCTGAATTGATCACCAGGCATCTGCCGCAAAAACGCGCCGCAATCGTTACCGACAGCGTGGTGGCACCGCTTTACCTGCCGGCATTCTCCGCAACGCTCAAGCAAGCCGGCGTTGAGATCACGCCCATCATTATTCCCGCCGGTGAGCAGCACAAGGACTGGCAGTCTTTGAATGCGATATTTGACGCCCTGCTGGCGGCGCGATGCGAGCGCAAGACTGCGCTCATCGCGCTTGGCGGCGGTGTCGTCGGCGATTTGACCGGGTTTGCCGCGGCCACTTATCTGCGCGGTGTGCCGTTCATACAGATTCCGACCACGCTGCTCGCCCTCGTTGATTCTTCAGTCGGCGGCAAAACCGCCATCAACCATCCGCGCGGCAAAAACATGATCGGCGCGTTTTACCAGCCGCAGGCCGTCATCGCGGATACCACAACACTTGAAACGCTGCCGCAACGCGAACTCAGCGCGGGACTGGCAGAGGTCATCAAATACGGCCTGATTCGCGACCTGCCGTTTTTCGATTGGCTGGAAGAGCACATTGATGAATTGAACGCGCGCGAGCCTGACGCAATGGCCCATGCCGTGCGGCGATCCTGCGAAAGCAAGGCGGCCGTCGTCGCTGCCGACGAACGCGAGGAAACCGGCGAGCGCGCCCTGCTCAATCTTGGCCATACTTTCGGCCATGCCATCGAGTCGGGCATGGGTTACGGCAACTGGCTGCACGGCGAAGCGGTTGCCGCCGGCATGGTGGTCGCCGCACGGCTGTCGCACCTGATGGGCATGATCCGCGGCGATGATGTCGGCCGCATTGTTGCGCTCCTTGAGCGCGCGCGACTGCCGGTCGGCATTCCTGATCTGGGCCTGGAAAAATATCTCCAGCTCATGGGGCACGACAAAAAGGTGGAGGGCGGAAAGCTGCGCTTTATCCTGATGCGTGAAATGGGCCGTGCGTTCCTGACTGCTGACGTGCCGCGCGACGCGCTGGCCGAAGCATTGAAAATATCGATCACCCGTGATTGATCTCGCTGAATACGCGGTCAGCGAAAAAAATTCCCGCGGCCGCCGGGTGCACGAGGCCGCGCCGACCGGCCGCACGGAGTTTCAGCGCGATCGCGACCGCATCATCCATTCGACCGCGTTTCGCCGGCTCGAATACAAAACGCAGGTCTTCGTCAATCACGAAGGCGACCTTTTCCGCACCCGCCTGACGCACAGCCTGGAGGTCGCGCAAATTGCGCGGTCGGTCGCACGCAGTCTGCGCCTCAATGAAGACCTCGTCGAGGCCATCGCGCTTGCGCACGACCTCGGACACACACCGTTCGGGCATGCGGGACAGGATGCCCTGAACCGCTGCATGCAGCCGTTCGGCGGCTTCGAACATAATCTGCAGTCGCTGCGCGTCGTCGACCTGCTCGAACGCCGTTACGCTGCATTTGACGGGTTGAATCTCTGTTTTGAAACGCGCGAGGGCATTCTCAAACATTGCTCGCTCAGGAACGCGCGTTTGCTCGGCGATGTGGGCGAACGCTTCATCAAACGCCGGCGCGCCTCGCTTGAAGCCCAGCTCGCCAATCTTGCCGACGAACTTGCCTATAACAATCACGATGTCGATGACGGGTTGCGATCGGGATTATTGACCATTGATCAGTTGTCAGAGGTCAGTCTGTTCGCGCGCCATCGCCAAGAGGTGCTGGACACGTATCCGAAGCTCGATGCACGGCGTCTGGTCCACGAAACCATTCGCCGCATGATCAGCACGCTGGTTGTCGATTTGACGCGCCAAACCGTACGCAATATTCGCGACCACGCGCCGCGTTCGGTCGAAGACGTGCAAAAAGCGCCGCCGCTGGTTGCCTTCAGCCCGGCATTGGCGCGCCAGCAACAGGAATTAAAAGATTTTCTGCGTGAAAATCTCTACCGGCACTATCAGGTGTGCCGCATGACTGCCAAGGCCCGGCGCGTCGTAACCGAGTTGTTCGACGCCTTTCTGGCCGACGCCAAACTGCTGCCGCCCCAGTATCAGGCCAAAAAACCCGCAGATAAAGCCCGCATGGTCGCCGATTACATTGCCGGAATGACGGATCGCTATGCGATGCGTGAACACCGGCGCCTGTTCGCGGTCGATGAAATCTAGGCCCATTTTGCCGCGCCGCAACAACCGGCCGCGGTTCGCCGCAGGGTAAACATTGATTATCAAGGCATTTCAAGGCCTTGAAGTCAAACCTCTATGCCTGTATATTTCAGGGGTTTCGCCGCAATTATCGCAAATTCAGGCCGGTTGGCTTTCAACCGGCCTTTTTTACCCGTGAGGTAGTCCGTGACGCAGCCGCCCTGTGCCCAGGGATTGTACGATCCCGCCAACGAACATGACGCCTGTGGCGTCGGTTTTGTCGCACACATCAAAGGCGCGAAATCACACGCCATCGTCGAACAGGGTCTGCAGATTCTGAAGAATCTCACCCACCGGGGCGCTGTAGGCGCCGATCCGCTGGCCGGCGACGGCGCAGGCATTTTGCTGCAGATCCCGGATGCATTTTTCCGCGAAGAACTGGCAAAACAGGGCATAAAACTGCCGCCGGCCGGCCAATACGGCGTGGGCATGGTGTTTTTGCCGCAGGAACCCGCCTCGCGTTTTGCCTGCGAATACGAAATCGAGCGTTCGATCAAGGAAGAGGGCCAGACCCTGCTGGGCTGGCGCGATGTGCCGCGCGACAATAGCGGGCTGGGCGAATCCGTCAAAAAAATCGAACCGGTCATCCGTCAAGTCTTCATCGGTCGCGGCCGCGGCGTCACGGTTACGGACGCTCTGGAACGCAAGCTCTACATCATTCGCAAGAGCTCAGGACACGCAATCCAGGCATTGAATCTGGCGCACGGCAAGGAATTCTATGTGCCGTCGATGTCGGCACGCACCGTCGTTTACAAAGGCATGCTGCTGGCAGGACAGGTCGGGGCCTATTACAAAGACCTCCAGGATGAGCGGGTAGTTTCGGCCCTGGCGCTGGTACATCAACGTTTTTCCACGAACACGTTTCCGACGTGGGACTTGGCGCATCCGTTCCGTCTGGTCGCCCACAACGGCGAAATCAACACGCTGCGCGGCAACGTCAACTGGATCCGTGCGCGGCAAGGCGCTATTTCCAGCCCGATCCTCGGCAAAGACCTCGAAAAACTGTGGCCGCTGATTTATGACGGCCAGTCCGATTCGGCGTCGTTCGATAACGCGCTGGAACTTCTTGTGATGGCGGGCTATTCGATTTCGCACGCGATGATGATGATGATTCCCGAGGCGTGGGAAAGCCACACGCTGATGGACGGAAACCGTCGCGCATTCTACGAATATCACGCGGCCATGATGGAACCGTGGGACGGCCCGGCGGCGATGGCATTCAGCGACGGCCGGCAGATCGGCGCGACGCTTGATCGCAACGGCCTGCGCCCGGCGCGTTACATCGTTACCGACGACGACCTGGTCATCATGGGCTCGGAATGCGGCTGCCTGCCGGTTCCCGAAGAGAAAATCGTCAAGAAATGGCGCCTGCAGCCGGGCAAGATGTTCCTCGTCGATCTTGAAAAGGGCCGCATCATCGACGACAAGGAACTGAAGGACACGCTCGCGGGCGCCAAGCCCTACGGTGAGTGGATCGACCGCATTCGCGTCAAACTCGACGATGTCGAAAGCGACCGTCAGCAGCCTGACCGTTCGCCGGTGTCGCTGCTCGACCGGCAGCAGGCCTTCGGTTACACGCAGGAGGACCTCAAATTCCTGATGACGCCGATGGCGATGAATGGCGAAGAGGCCACCGGTTCGATGGGCAACGATTCGCCGCTGGCGGTTCTGTCCGACAAAAACAAGACGCTCTACCATTATTTCAAGCAGCTCTTTGCGCAGGTCACCAATCCGCCGATCGATCCGATTCGCGAAGAACTGGTGACGTCGCTGGTGTCGTTCATCGGGCCGAAACCGAATCTGCTCGGCATCGATGAACTGAATCCGCCGCTGCGTCTTGAAGTCAGCCAACCGGTCGTCGATTTTTTCGAAATGGAAAAAATCCGCCATATCGACCGCTATACCCAGGGCAAATTCAAGAGCTGCGAACTGGACATTTGCTACCCGGCCGCGTGGGGCAACCACGCCATTGAAGCGCGTCTTGCGTCGCTCTGCGCGCAAGCCGAAGACGCCGTCCGCAGCGGTTTTTCGATCGTCATCATTTCGGACCGCAAGGTCGATCGCGAACATGTGGCGATTCCCGCGCTTTTGGCGCTGTCGGCCATTCACCAGCATCTGGTGGGCAAGGGCCTGCGCACATCCACCGGGCTGGTGGTTGAAACCGGTTCGGCGCGAGAAGTGCATCACTTTGCCCTGCTCGGCGGTTATGGTGCCGAGGCAGTCCATCCGTACGTCGCCATGGAAACGCTGCTCGACATGGGCAAACGCGGCCTTCTGGGCGCGGACTTCGACAGCAAGAAAACCATCAAGAATTTCGTCAAAGCCATCGGCAAAGGCCTGCGCAAGGTCATGTCGAAAATGGGCATCTCGACTTACATGTCGTACACCGGCGCGCAGATTTTCGAAGCCGTCGGCCTGTCACGCGCGCTGATCGACAAATATTTCGCCGGCACCACGTCCAATGTCGAAGGCATCGGCGTTTTCGAAGTTGCGGAGGAGGCCCTGCGCGTCCATCGCGCGGCGTTCAGCAGCGATCCGGTCCTGGCCAACGCGCTGGAAGCCGGCGGCGAGTACGCATTCCGCGTGCGCGGCGAAGAACACATGTGGACGCCGGACGCCATTGCCAAACTGCAGCAATCGACCCGCGGCAATTCCTTCGCGACCTACAAGGAATATGCGCAGATCATCGATGATCAGTCGCGGCGCCATATGACACTGCGCGGCCTGTTCGAATTCCGCCTCGACCGCTGCAAGCCCGTGCCGATCGAGGAAGTCGAACCGGCGGCTGAAATCGTCAAGCGGTTCGCTACCGGCGCCATGTCGCTCGGCTCAATCTCGACCGAAGCCCACAGCAACCTCGCTATTGCGATGAACCGCATCGGCGGCAAATCAAACACCGGTGAGGGCGGCGAAGACCGCAATCGCTACGCGACCGCGAAAGCCGGCGAAACGCTTGCATCAAGGCTCGGCAAGGATCGCATCGAGAGCGACATTGAGCTCAAAGAAGGCGATCTGCTGAAATCGAAGATCAAACAGGTCGCTTCTGGCCGCTTCGGCGTCACTGCCGAGTACCTCGCTTCGGCGGAACAGATTCAGATCAAGATGGCGCAGGGCGCGAAGCCCGGCGAAGGCGGGCAGTTGCCGGGCAAAAAAGTGTCCGAGTACATTGCCATGCTGCGTTACTCCACGCCCGGCGTGGAACTGATTTCGCCGCCGCCGCATCACGACATTTATTCGATCGAGGACCTGGCCCAGCTCATTCACGATCTGAAGAACGCCAATTCCAGCGCGTCGATCAGCGTAAAGCTGGTGTCGGAAATCGGCGTCGGCACGGTTGCCGCGGGCGTCACCAAGGCCAAAGCCGATCACGTCACGATCTCCGGCCATGATGGCGGCACCGGCGCTTCGCCCTGGTCGTCGATCAAACATGCCGGCACACCGTGGGAACTCGGCCTGGCCGAAACACAACAGACGCTGGTCCTGAACCGCCTGCGCGGCCGCATTGTCGTGCAGGCCGACGGCCAGATGAAAACAGGCCGCGATGTGGTCATCGGCGCGCTGCTCGGCGCCGACGAATTCGGCTTTGCCACTGCGCCGCTCGTCGTGTCGGGCTGCATCATGATGCGCAAATGCCATCTCAACACCTGTCCGGTCGGCGTCGCGACGCAGGACCCAGTGCTGCGCAAGAAATTCAGCGGCAAACCCGAGCATGTCATCAATTTCTTCTTCTTCGTCGCCGAAGAAGCACGCGCGCTGATGGCGCAACTCGGTATCCGCAAGTTCGATGACCTGATCGGCCGCTCCGATCTGCTCGACACCCGCAAGGGCATCGAACACTGGAAAGCGCGCGGCCTCGATTTCGCGCGCATTTTCCACCAGCCGCAAATCGGCGCCGAGGTCGCGCGTTACCACGTCGAAGGGCAGGATCACGGCCTCGACAAGGCAATCGATCACCGTTTGATCGAACTCGCCCAACCGGCGTTGACGCGCGGCGAGAAAGTCACAATCGAGATGCCTGTGCGCAACATCAACCGCACCGTTGGCACGATGTTGTCGGGCGAAATCGCCAAACGCTACGGTCATGCCGGATTGCCTGACGATACGATCCACGTTCGCTTTGCAGGCACCGCCGGACAGAGTTTCGGGGCGTTCCTCGCTCATGGCGTCACGCTCGATGTCATCGGCGACACCAACGATTATTGCGGCAAGGGCCTGTGCGGCGGCCAGATCACAGTCCAGCCGTCACCCAAGTTTCGCGGTGAATCGACGCAAAACATCATTACCGGCAACGTCGCCCTCTATGGGGCAACCGGCGGCTCGGCATTTTTCAGAGGGGTGGCCGGCGAGCGCTTCGCCGTCCGGAATTCCGGCGCACAGGCTGTGGTCGAGGGGGTCGGCGATCACGGCTGCGAATACATGACGGGCGGCACCGTTGTTGTGCTGGGCAAGACCGGGCGCAACTTTGCCGCAGGCATGTCCGGCGGCATTGCCTACGTGCTCGATGAAGACGGCGAATTCGGCAAATATTGCAACCTCTCCATGGTCGATCTCGAACCGGTGTTGTCGGAACAGGAGCAGCCGGCGAAGGTGTCGCGCGATAACTGGCATATGGGTGAACTGGACGAAGTCCTGCTCAAGCGCATGATCGAAGAACATGTGCGCCGCACAGGCAGCGATCACGCAAAGAAAATTCTCGACCAATGGCCGGCCTATCGCGCGCGTTTCATCAAGGTGTTCCCGAAAGAATACCGTCGAGCCCTGACCGAACTTGCCGCGCATGGCAGCAAAGCGGCCGCCTGATACCACTATTTCCGGATACTAGACCATGGGCAAAGCCACCGGCTTCCTCGAATACCAGCGCCTGCACGAGGCGAGCGAAGACAAAGAAGCGCGCAAAAAGCACTATCGCGAATTCGTCCTGCATCTGAGCGATGACGAGGCGAAGGTGCAGGGCGCCCGCTGCATGGATTGCGGCGTGCCGTTCTGCACAAACGGTTGCCCGGTCAACAACATCATTCCGGATTTCAACGACCTGGTTTACAAGCAGGATTGGAAAAACGCGCTCGAGACGCTGCACTCGACAAATAACTTTCCGGAATTTACCGGCCGCATCTGCCCGGCGCCGTGCGAAGAGGCTTGCACACTGCGCATCAACAACGACGCCGTCGGCATCAAGTCGATCGAGCACGCGATTATCGACAAGGGCTGGGAGCAGGGCTGGATCAAACCGCGGCCAGCCGCCGTAAAGACCGGCAAGCGCGTCGCTGTCGTCGGTTCCGGGCCCGCCGGGCTGGCCTGCGCGCAGCAACTGGCGCGCGCCGGTCACGGCGTAGTGGTCTTTGAAAAGAACGATCGCCCCGGTGGATTGTTGCGTTATGGCATTCCGGATTTCAAGCTCGAAAAATCAAACATTGACCGCCGTCTTGAGCAAATGCGCGCCGAGGGTGTCGAATTCCGCACCGGCCACGCCGTCGGCAATGCGCCGGCGGGCGCGGGCAACGCCGCGCCCAAATCGCTGGCGCCGGCTTCGGTGGTCGGCGAATTCGACGCTGTGGTATTGGCCGGTGGCGCAGAGCAGCCGCGCGACCTTCCGGTCCCCGGACGCGAACTGTCGGGCGTCCACTTCGCCATGGAATTTTTGCCGTTGCAAAATCGCCGGGTCGCCGGCGACAAGACTACCGAACTGTGGGCCAGCGGCAAACACGTCCTCGTCATCGGCGGCGGCGACACCGGCTCGGATTGCGTCGGCACTTCGAACCGGCACGGCGCGGCCAGCGTAACCCAAATTGAATTGCTGCCGATGCCGCCGGATCTGAAAAGCAATCCCGTCTGGCCGTATTGGCCGCAACGCCTGCGCACCTCGTCATCGCACGAAGAAGGCGCAACGCGCGACTGGTCGATTGCGACCAAGCGGTTTGAGGGCAAAAACGGCAAGGTTGAAAAAGCCATTCTAGTTCGCGTCGAATGGCAAAACGGCAAGATGCAGGAAGTCCCAGGCTCCGAATTCGCGCTGAGAGCCGACCTCGTGTTGCTCGCCATGGGCTTCGTCTCACCGGTTCAGTCGATGCTGGATGCATTCGGCGTCGAGCGCGATGCGCGCGGCAATGCCAAGGCCACTACCGAGGGTTCCTCAGCCTATTCGACCACCTTGCCGAAGGTGTTTGCCGCCGGCGACATGCGTCGCGGCCAATCGCTGGTGGTTTGGGCGATTCGCGAAGGACGTCAGTGCGCGCGTGCCGTCGATGAATTTTTGATGGGCTCGTCTGTTCTGCCACGCTGATTTCTGAATACCGCGCTCCATCCGGGGCGCGTTGCAACCTGCGGCACGCTGCAGCCTGGAAAATCCGCCGATGACGCTTCAAAACGACACCATGATTCGCGCGTTATTGCGCGAACCCACCGCATATACCCCCGTCTGGTTGATGCGGCAGGCAGGGCGCTATCTGCCTGAATACAACCAGACGCGCACGCGCGCCGGCAGTTTTCTCGCGCTCTGCAAGAATCCGGATCTCGCGACCGAAGTCACGATGCAGCCGCTGGCGCGATATCGTCTGGATGCCGCCATCGTCTTTTCGGATATTTTGACCATTCCCGATGCGATGGGTCTGGGACTTTATTTTGCGGAAGGCGAAGGTCCCAAGTTCGAGCGTCCCTTGCGCGAAGAATGGGAAATCCGCGATCTCAGTGCGCCGGATCCTGCCGACCACCTGCGTTATGTTCTGGATGCGGTGCGCCAATGCCGCCAGGCGTTGGCCGACAGCGTGCCGCTGATCGGATTTTCAGGCAGCCCGTTTACGCTCGCTTGTTACATGATCGAAGGCAAAGGCAGTTCGGACTTTGCTTCGGTCAAAAAAATGCTCTACCGCCGGCCGGATTTGCTGCACAGGATTCTGGCCGTCAATACAACGGCCGTGACCGACTATTTGAACGCGCAGATCGAGGCCGGCGCGCAAATCGTGATGATTTTCGATACCTGGGGCGGCATGCTGTCCCATGCGGCTTATCACGAATTCTCACTCCCCTACATGCAGAAGATCGTTGCCGGGCTGAAACGCGAACACGGCGGGCATCGCGTGCCCAGCATTATTTTTACCAAGGGCGGCGGCGGCTGGCTTGAAAGCATTGCCGCGTCCGGGTGCGACGGCGTGGGACTGGATTGGACCGTTGATATCGGCCTCGCCCGCGAACGCGTCGGCGCGCGTGTTGCGCTTCAGGGCAACATGGACCCTGCGGTCTTGTTGTCCTCACCGGAGGCCGTGCAGCGCGAAGCGGTGGCCGTGCTGAAGCGTTTTGGCCCGGGCCCGGGTCATGTGTTTAACCTAGGCCACGGCATTTCGCAATTCACGCCCCCCGAACACGTTTCGGCGCTAATCGAGGCGGTACGCGGGTTTGGCGACCGCAACGACTGAAAACCCGCGCCAATACTGGCTTTGCGGGAAGCCCTGCCTGCAAACTTATGCACAGCAAGGGTTTACAGGGAGTGGGGCTTGATACAAACCCCGTCGAAGCGCCTGGCAATTTTTTAAGTCCTTGTATTTTATAATAAATATTGTTTTCGCCTTGATTCTGAACGTGATTTTTGCTGCACATGGCCGGACGAGCAACCACGCTGCCCGAAAATTAATCAACACATTTATCCACAGGCCTGTGGGGCCGCAGAAAATTCCCATACGGGCGATGAAGTTGTAAGCATTTTTGAGAATCTACGCGAGCGATTCCCCATAACTTTGCGTGTTGAGTGATCCGCCATGAAATTCGCCCGCGTCGCACTCGACGTCCCGCTAGGCCGCCTTTTCGACTACCGCGCCGACACGGTTGATGCCGTTGATACTGGCAGCATCGTGCTGGTGCCATTCGGAAAAAAAATCGCTGTCGGTGTTGTGATGGAAATGGCGGATACCAGCAGCCTGGCGCCGTCTCGCCTGCGGAGCCTGCTGGATGTGCTGCGCGATCTGCCGCGTCTCCCGCCTGACGTTCTGGCAATACTTCAGTTCTGCAGCGATTATTACCGGCACCCGATTGGCGAAGTCGTGCTAAACGCCTTACCGACCCGGCTGCGGCGCCGAAACGCGATCAAGCCGCAGAGACGGTCCTATCGCCTGACGGCTGCCGGAATGCAGGTGGATCCGGAATCCCTCCCTGCGCGCGCGCGCGCGCAGCGAGACTTGCTTGCGCACCTGCGACGCAATCAAAACGGCATCGATGCCGCAGCGTTTCGCCGGCAATTCCCGCGCGCCGGTGCCGTGCTCAAAGAGCTGGTGCGCCGCGAATGGGTCGAGTCGCTAGCGGCAACGCCGGTGCCGACCACGCAACAAATTCTTCCCGGTCCTGCGTTAAACGATGCCCAGCAGATCGCGGTCGATGCCATTCGGCCAACCTTTGGCCGCTTTGCCCCTTACTTGCTGCACGGCATTACTGGCAGCGGAAAAACCGAGGTTTATCTCGAATTGATCGCTTCAGCCCTGCTGCGAAAGCAGCAGACACTTTTATTGGTGCCAGAGATCAACCTGACTCCGCAACTCGACGCGCGCATCCAATCACGATTTCCGGATACGCAAATAGTGAGGCTGAATAGCGCTTTGAACGAAAGCGAGCGCTTACAGAATTGGCTGGACGCACAGTCAGGCCGCGCCGGCATCATTCTCGGCACCCGGCTGGCCGTGTTTACGCCGCTGCCCGATCTGGGCCTGATCATCGTCGACGAAGAGCACGATGCGTCGTTCAAGCAAAGTGACGGGCTTCGCTATTCAGCGCGCGACATCGCCTTGCTGCGTGCAAAGCAGCGTTCCCTACCGATCGTCCTTGGCTCCGCGACGCCGGCCCTGGAAACCTATCATCAAGCACTGGGTGGCCGTTACTCGATGTTAACGCTTGCAAACAGGCCGAAGGCGATGCCTCCTGACATTGCAACCATCGATGTTCGCGGTGAGACACTCATCGACGGCCTCTCGCAAGCAGCGCTGCATGCCATCAAGGAAAACACCGCACGCAAGGAACAAACCCTCGTCTACGTCAATCGTCGCGGTTACGCGCCGGTCCTGATTTGCCCGGGCTGTGGCTGGACCTCCGGCTGCCCGCGTTGTTCGGTAAAGCTGGTGGTACATCTCAAGAACCGCTTGATGTGCTGCCACCACTGCGGTCATCAGGAAAAAATTCCCGTGCACTGCCCGCAATGCGGGGGCGCCGAGCTGGCACCGCTCGGTCAGGGCACCCAACGGGTTGAAAGCGCGCTCGCGCGCATTTTTCCAGCGGCCCGCATCCTGCGCATCGATCGTGACACAACGCGCAAAAAGGACGCCTGGAACCAAATGCGCCGGCAAATTCATGAGGGCGAAGTCGATCTTCTGGTGGGCACGCAAATCCTGGCCAAAGGACATGATTTCCCGGCGCTGACCCTGGTTTGCGTAATCAACGCCGATGCCTCGCTCTACAGCATGGATTACCGCGCCAGCGAGCGCCTGTTCGCCAACCTGATGCAAGTTTCGGGGCGCGCGGGACGCGCCGACAAACCCGGCAGGGTATTGATACAAACCGAGTTCCCGCAACATCCGCTGTATGTAGCCCTGCAGCGCCAGAATTATGCGGATTTTGCGCAGACCGTCCTTGCCGAACGGCAACAGGCAGGGCTGCCTCCTTATACCTATCAGGCAATTTTGCGGGTCGAGGCACTCAAACTGGATACCGCCATCGGCTTTTTGAGAAAAGCCGCGCGCTGTGCCGATACTTCGATCCCGGAAGTCACCGTGTTTGATCCGGTCCCCGCGCACATGACGCGGCTGGCCGGCAAAGAGCGCGCCCAGTTGACGGTGCAATCCCGGACGCGCGGCGCACTGCACCGGTTTATCGGCGATTGGGAACCGAAACTGGAAAAACTGGCGGAAACGAAAGTGCGCTGGGCGCTGGACATTGATCCTTTGGATTCCTGAATCCGGCTTCACGGTAGCCACGCCCGAATGCACGCTGCGGCGGACCCGCGGTTGCTGCGTGTTAGAATTCGCCGCCTCTTCATTTACCCGCTCATTCAATGAATTCCGTGGCAATTTCGGATCTGCGCGCACATCTGGCCCAATTGTTTCGTCAAGCTCTGGCCACCGTCGCGCCTGAGGCAGCAAACACCGAAATCATTCTCGAGCGGCCCAAACAGGCCCAACACGGCGATTACGCCTGCAATCTCGCTTTGCAATTAGCCAAAGCGCTCAAACGCAAGCCGCGCGATATCGCCACAGAATTGATCGGCGCTTTACCGGCTTCGCCCTATCTAGCCAAAACCGAGATCGCGGGCGCCGGTTTCATCAACTGCTTCTTCAAGCCCGAAGCGCATCAATCGACGGTGGCCCGCGTGCTGGCGGAAGGTGCTGCCTTCGGTCGTAGCGCCCGGGGCAACGGTGGCAAAGTACAAGTCGAATTCGTTTCCGCCAATCCGACCGGGCCGCTGCATGTCGGTCACGGCCGACAGGCCGCACTCGGCGACGCCATAGCTTCGCTGCTGGAAGCGCAGGGATTTTCGGTCACGCGCGAGTTTTACTACAACGACGCCGGCGTGCAGATCCAGAATCTGGCGCTTTCCGTGCAGGCGCGCGCGCGTGGCGTAAAGCCCGGCGATGCCGACTGGCCGGAAGCCGCCTATCAGGGCGAATATGTGCAGGACATCGCCGACGATTTTCTTGCCCGAAAATCCCTGCTTGCGTCCGATGGTTCCTCGATCATGGCAAACGGTGACGTCGCCGATCTGGAAAACATCCGCAAATTTGCTGTCGCCTATCTGCGCCGCGAACAGGATGTCGATCTCGAAAAATTCGATGTCAAATTTGATGTCTATTACCTTGAGTCCAGCCTCTATTCGGATGGCCGTGTCGATGCCGTCGTAAAAGGCCTGGTTGCCAGCGGCAAAACCTATGAACAGGAAGGCGCCCTCTGGCTGCGCACGACCGACTTCGGCGACGACAAGGACCGTGTGGTCCGCAAGTCCGACAGGACCTATACCTATTTTGTGCCCGACGTCGCTTATCACGTCACAAAATGGGAACGCGGATTCAGAACCGTCATCAATGTGCAGGGCACCGACCACCACAGCACGATTACGCGCGTGCGCGCGGGACTGCAGGCGCTCAACCTTGGCGTGCCCGCTGGCTACCCGGATTACGTATTGCACAGCATGGTCAAAGTCATGCGCGGCGGCGAAGAAGTCAAAATCTCCAAACGCGCGGGCTCTTATGTCACCGTGCGCGACCTGATTGAATGGGTGGGCCGCGATGCCGTGCGCTTCTTTCTGGTTTCGCGCCGCGCGGACTCGGAATTCGTGTTCGACATCGACCTTGCCCTGGCAAAAAGCGAGGACAACCCCGTCTATTACGTGCAGTATGCACATGCGCGCGTCTGCAGCGTGCTCGCGCAGTGGGGCGGCAATGAGGCGCAACTGGCCAATGCTTCGCTGGCCGCCCTGACGGAGGAACGTGAAATCGCGTTGATGAAACGGCTGGCAGAGTATCCGGAAATCATCGACCTCGCCGCGCGTGAATTTGCGCCGCACCAGGTCGCTTACTATCTGCGCGAACTCGCCGGCGAATTTCACGGTTATTACAATTCGACGCGCTTCCTGGTTGATGACGAAGCCGTCAAGCAGGCGCGGCTGGCACTGGCGGTTGCGGCGCGCCAGGTACTGCGCAATGGACTTGAGTTGTTGGGTGTTTCGGCACCGGAAAAAATGTAAGATTCCGCCATGAGCAAGGATTACAAAGGTTCCAATCGAAGCGCGCCGCCGAGCAAGGGCGGCGCCAGCTCGTTGATGACCGGCATATTGATCGGCCTCCTGCTCGGCTTGGGCATTTCTCTGGCGGTCGCGTGGTACATCAACAAGATGCCGACGCCATTCCAGCCGCGCACCAGCCAACCGGCCAAAGGCGAGCCGCAGAAGGCACCTGCCGAGAGCAGCGCAACGGACGAAAAAGCGGCCAAAGCCGACAGCAAACCGCGCTTCGACTTTTACAAGATTCTGCCCGGCTCGGAAGAACCCGCAACCGACCAGCAATTCAAGGAAGCCCAGCAGAAGCCGCCGGCCCAGGCCAAGGAAGCTTTCTTTCTGCAGGCGGGCGCATTTCAAAATGCCCCCGATGCCGACAACCTGAAAGCGCGACTCGCGTTAATGGGTATGGAAGCCACCGTGCAAACCACGACGCTGCCGGACAAGGGGGTCTGGCATCGGGTGCGCGTGGGGCCTTATACCTCGGTTGACGACCTCAACCGCGCGCGCGACACTTTGAAACAAAGCGGCATCGATACGACCCTGATTAAAGTCCGCGAAACACCGGCGTCGCCGGCAAAATAACCTGATGGGGGATTGCATGTTCTCTGTTTTTAAACAACGGTTTTTTCTTGGCTGTGTCGCATTGTTGATGGCAACGGGCGCGGCCTCGGCACAACCTTCCGCAGCCCCCACGCTCGGCCGTGACTTCACGATGATCAACCCTGCCCAGCCGACGGACAGCGGGAAGAAAATCGAAGTCATTGAATTTTTCTGGTACGGATGCATTCACTGCTACCACCTTGAAGAGCCGATGAAGGCATGGCTCAAGCGCAAGCCGGCTGACGTTGAATTCCGTTATGTGCCGGCGATTTTCGACCCCGCCTCCTGGGGGCCCATGGCACGCGCCTTTTACGCGCTTGATGCCCTGGGTGTCGGCGGCAAATTTCATGACGACATTTTCAAGGCGATTCACAAAGACGGTCTCAAGACGATCGTCACCGATCCGCGCGTCATGGCCGACTGGTTCGCCAACAAGGGAATCGAAAAACAGAAATTCGCCGATTCCTACAATTCCTTCGCGGTAAACGGACGTGTCAAACGCTCGGAAGACATGACCCGCAGCTATGACGTTCCGGGCACGCCTGCGCTGGCGGTCGATGGCAAATACATGACCGGGCCGTCGATGGCGGTCGGGCCCGACGGCAGCGTCAATTATGAACGTTTCTTCCAGGTGCTCGATCAACTGATCGCGCGGGCGCGCAAGGAACGCGCCGGCCAGAAATAACCCATGCGCGCGACCCGGCTCTGCATTCGCCGCAGTCTGCTCTGCGGGCTGGCCCTGTTGGCTTTCGCTTTGCCGGGGGCGGCCCAGCAGGTCAAGCGCGACATAGACTATCGGCTGCTTCCGCAGCCGCAGCCGGTGCAAACCGGCGAGCGCATCGAAGTCATCGATTTTTTCTTCTACGCCTGCCCTTATTGCAACGAGCTGGCGCCGCATCTCGATCGCTGGATCAAACGCAAACCGGCCGACGTTGTTTTCCGTCGCATGCCGGTCGTGCGCCACGATACCTGGGTACCGCTGGCCAAGACGTATTTTGCTCTCGAGGCCATGGGCGAGGTTGAGCGGCTGCACATGGCTGTCTATCGCAGCTACCACGTCGACGACCTCTACATGAGCCAGGAAAAGGTCATCGCTGAATGGGCGACCAAAAACGGCCTCGACAGCGAAAAGTTCATGTCGATTTACCGCTCTGACGAAGTGAAAGCCAAAGTCGAGCTGGCGAAAAAAATGACCAAGGACTACGACATTCAAGGCACACCCTCGGTTGTCGTCGACGGGAAATTTCTGACCTCGAGCAGCATGACACCGGGGGTAGCGCAGGTCATTCCGGTCATCGACGGCCTGGTGCGTCTGGCGCGTCAGCAACGCATCGAAAAAAGCGGCAAGTAGAGAATGTCCAGCCGCCGTGCCGTCATTCGACGGTCACGGACTTCGCCAGATTGCGCGGTTTATCCACATCGTTGCCCCGCGCAAGCGCCGCATGATACGCCAGCAATTGCAGCGGCACGGTATGCAGAATCGGGCTCAGAATGCCGGCGTGGTCGGTCAGTGTAATGACGTCAACACTTTCGCTCGATTCAAGGTGCGCCCCCTGATCCGCCAGAACGTATAGCTGCCCTCCGCGCGCCCGCACTTCCTGCATGTTGGATTTGAGTTTTTCCAGCAAGGCGTCGTTCGGCGCAATCGCCACCACCGGCATTTCCTTGTCGACCAGCGCGAGCGGGCCGTGTTTCAACTCGCCGGCCGGATAGGCCTCGGCGTGGATGTAGGAAATCTCCTTGAGCTTGAGCGCGCCTTCGAGGGCAATCGGATAATGAATGCCGCGCCCGAGAAACAGGGCGTGATCGTGCGCCGCAAATTTTTTCGCCCAGACCTTGATCTGCGGTTCAACCTGCAATACATGCGACAGGGCGGCCGGCAAATGGCGCAGTGCAAGAATCAGTTCCTGTTCCTGGTCAACCGACAGCCGGCCGCGCAGTTTGGCCAGCACCAGCGTCAACAATACCAGCGCAGCCAGCTGGGTGGTAAAGGCCTTGGTCGAGGCAACGCCGATTTCGGGGCCCGCGCGGGTCAGGAAACGCAATTCTGACGCCCGCACCAGCGCGCTCTCCGGCACATTGCAGATTGACAGGCAATGCCGGTGGCCGAGCTCCTTGGCGAAGTTCAATGCCGCAATTGTGTCAGCGGTTTCGCCTGACTGCGAAATCGTCACGACCAGTGCGCGCGGGTTCGGCACCGACGCGCGATAACGGTATTCGCTGGCGATTTCCACGCTGCAGGGCAACCCGGCGAGCGACTCGATCCAGTAACGCGCAACAACACCGGCGTGATAGCTGGTGCCGCAGGCAAGTATCAGGACACTGTCGATGCCTGACAAAATGCGTGCCGCTTCGACC
>CAZVDN010000001.1:59214-87439 GCA_964625665.1 uncultured Streptomyces sp.
AGCGTATTGGCGAGTGCACCGGGTTGCTCGAAAATTTCCTTTTGCATGTAATGCCGGTACGGCCCGAGATCAACGGCGTCTTCGGTCAATTCGCTGAGGTGGGCAGGGCGCTCGACTTTGTCGCCCTTGCGATTGCGCACCTCGAAACCATCGCGACGCAGATCGACAATGTCGCCCTCCTCGAGATAGATCATGCGGCGCGT
This sequence comes from uncultured Streptomyces sp., assembly GCA_964625665.1. GTDB lineage: Bacteria > Pseudomonadota > Gammaproteobacteria > Burkholderiales > SG8-41 > PALSA-1004. The sequence goes on from CAZVDN010000001.1 coordinate 59,418, forward strand.
CACCTGCAGCAGGGCGGAAGCATCCGAGGCGGCAAACATTTCGCCATCGCCCACGCCAAGAAGCAGCGGTGCGCCCTGACGCGCAACGATCGCGCGGCCCGGATCCGATTCGCTGACCACGGCAATGGCAAACGCGCCTGTCAGCTCGACTACGGCTGCACGGGTGGCGGCAAAAATGTCCGGGGTTTTTTGCAGATGTTCATGGATCAGATGGGCAATGACTTCGGTATCGGTATCCGAGGTGAACGCGTATCCCGCTGCGCGAAGCCGGTTGCGTATCGTTTCGTGGTTTTCGATGATGCCGTTATGCACCACGGCGATGCCGGCGCTGACATGGGGATGCGCATTCTTTTCCGAGGGTTCGCCGTGCGTGGCCCAGCGCGTATGGGCAATGCCCGTATTCCCGGTCAGCTTTTCGCGCTCGGCGGCAGCGGCAAGTTCGGCAACCCGGCCGGCACTGCGCAAGCGCTTCAGTGTTCCATCGACGGCAATGGCAACGCCCGCTGAATCGTAACCGCGGTATTCGAGGCGGCGCAGCCCCTCCAGCAATACGGAGACCACGTTCCGGGCCGCAACGGCGGCGACGATTCCGCACATGTCAGCGCGCCTTCGCCGTTTTGCGCGGCCGTTTCCAGTTGGGGATGGAAATCTGCCGCGCTCTCGAAAGAGTCAGTTGACCGGCTGGCGCTTCCTTGGTGATGGTGCTGCCAGCGCCGATGGTTGCACCACGACGTACGGTGACCGGCGCAACCAGCTGCGTGTCGGAACCGATAAACACATCATCTTCGATGATCGTTTTGTGCTTGTTGGCACCATCGTAATTACAGGTAATCGTTCCGGCGCCTATGTTCACATTTCGGCCGACCTCAGAATCACCGACATAGGCGAGATGGTTGGCCTTGCTGCCGCGGCCGATTCGGGATGCCTTGACCTCGACGAAGTTGCCGATGTGAACTTCGTCAGCCAGGTCCGCGGCCGGGCGCAAACGCGCGAACGGGCCGATGATGCAATGAGCGCCGATCCTCGCATCGTCAATGACCGAAAACGGGGCGATGCGTGTTCCGCGCCCGATGGTTGCGTTGCGGATAACGCAGTTGGCGCCGATTTCCACGCCATCGCCGAGCCGGACGTCGCCTTCAAAGAGGCAGTTGAGGTCGATGCGGACATCGCGACCGCACCGCAGGGTGCCGCGCAAATCGAAGCGTTGCGGGTCGGCGAGGTGAACGCCGGCGTCCAGCAGGCGGTCGGCTGCAGCTCGCTGGAATATGCGTTCCAGACTGGCGAGCTGGGCCTGGCTGTTGACCCCTGAAACTTCCACCAGTGTCTTTGGCGCGACGGTTTCGATCCGGATGCCATCTTTGATACCGGATTGGATGACGTCGGTTAAATAATATTCCTTCTGCGCATTGCGGTTTGACAAACCACCGAGCCATCGCTTGAGGTGGCGGGTCGGCAGAAGATAGAGGCCGGTATTGCCCTCGCGGATGGTTTTTTGTGCCGGTGTTGCGTCTTTTTCTTCGACAATGCCCTTAACCGCGCCGCGCGCATCGCGCAGGATACGACCGTAGCCGGTCGGATCGTCGAGCATAGCGGTCAATAATTTGATGTGCGCGCCTGTGCCGGATGACAGCCGGCGCAGCGTAGCGATGGAAATCAATGGAACGTCGCCGTAGAGCACGAGTGTTGCCGCGCTGGGATCAAGGTGCGGCAAGGCTTGTTTTAAGGCGTGGCCGGTACCCAATTGCTTTGCCTGGCGGACAAAGATCAGGTCCGCCGCCCGCATTGCACTGGGAACCTGTTCACCGCCATGGCCATAGACCACGCAAATCCGGCTTGGTTTGAGTGCCCGGGCCGCATCTACGACATGGGCGAGCAATGGCTTGCCAGCGAGTCGGTGCAAAACCTTGGGCAGGTCTGAATGCATGCGCTTGCCCTGTCCTGCGGCAAGTATGACGACGTTGATTGCCATGGCCGATTATCGCATACCGGCGCGGGCTTCAATTCCTTAGGCCGCGGTGCTCGATGTAGGTAGCGACCGCTGCTTTTTGCTCGGTGGTCAGCAAGAGTCCCGCTTTGCTTCGGCGGTAGAGCACATCTTCAGCGGTGGTTGCCCATTCATGGGCGAGCATATAGTCGATTTCCCGCGCGTAGAGGTTGGCGCCAAAGTGAAGGCCCAAATCGTCGATTGCTTTTACGCCGCGCATTACATGGCTAATGCGTGTTCCGTGGCGGCTGAACACGGCGCCGAGGATTTCTGGTGGCAGGGATTGCCATGGCTCGGTTGCCGAATGGCTTGATGGTTCGCTGCCGGGAAGTGGTTCCTGGTCCGTCCACGGCGGTTTCATTGCAGGAAACCACGGGTTCAGCTTTTCCAGAACATGCTCGGCGAGCTTGCGATAGGTGGTTATTTTCCCGCCGAAAATGGACAGAACCGGTGCGTCGCCTCCGTCATCATCAAGTCGCAAGGTGTAATCGCGCGTGACTGCGGAAGGATTGGCGCTGCCATCGTCATAGAGAGGACGCACGCCGGCGTAGCTCCAGAGAATATTTTCGGGCGATATGGGGTTTTCGAGATATCGGTTGACCGCGTCGCACAGGTATTGGATTTCCTCGGCGGTGGCTTCGGGCACGTCGGCGACGCTGTTCACGGGGACGTCGGTGGTACCGATGAGCGTGTAATGTTCAAGGTAGGGGATCATGAAAACGACCCGCCGGTCATGATTTTGCAAAATATAGGCGTGCTCTCCCGGGTAGCAACGGTTGACGACAATATGGCTGCCCTTGACCAATCGGACCTGGTCGGTGCTCGGCTGGAGCAATCGATCATTTAGCACCGTCTTGACCCACGGGCCTGCGGCATTGACCAAAGCCTTGGCGACGACCGTAATTGTTGCTGCGTTGTTCTGGCGCAGGGTCAGCGTCCAAGCATTGTTTTCGCGCTTGCCGGCAACGCATTCGGTTCGGGTCATGATTTTGGCGCCATGCTCCGCAGCGCTCAGCGCGTTGGTAAGCACCAACCTCGAATCGTCTACGCGGCAATCAGAGTAGATAAATCCGTGGGTGAAGTCGGATTTCAAGCCCGCCCCATAGAGCTCCCCATTCAGCCGGATTCCGTGTGAGCCCAGGAGTTGTGAATCTGGCTGTGCAGGTTTTTTTGCGCGATGGCCAAGATGATCATAGAGGAACAATCCGGCGCGGATCATCCAGCGCGGCCGCAAGGCGGGGACATGCGGCATGACAAAGCGCATCGGTTTTACGAGATGCTGAGCGATGTTCAATAGGGTTTCGCGTTCCGCAAGGGCCTCGGCCACCAGCCGGAATTCGTATTGTTCGAGATAACGCAATCCGCCGTGGATCAGTTTGCTGCTCCACGAAGAGGTGGCGGAGGACAGATCGCTTTTTTCGACCAGCAGGACCGACAGCCCGCGCCCCGCCGCGTCGCGCGCAACGCCGGCGCCGTTAATGCCGCCGCCGATAACGATCAGGTCAAAGTTAGCGCCCGCTTCTATCAAGATTGCGCCCTGCCGAGATGGGATGGGGGAATTCTATTCCTGATCGAGGGCGCAAAAAACGAAAGGCGGCTTGCGCCGCCTTTTATTTTTTCAGTGAATCGACTTTGTCAGCGCTTTTGACGCAGCTTGCGGATCGCGGACAGTTGTGCGGCAAGGGTAGCCAATTCGGCTTCGACCGAAGCAATTTCCTGTTTGTCCTGCGCTTTGGAACGGGCTTCTTCAGCGCGTTTCAGAGCCTCGGTCGCTTTGGCTTCATCGAGGTCATGACCGCGAATGGCCGTGTCCGCGAGCACCGTCACCACTTTGGGCTGCACTTCAAGAATGCCGCCTGCGACAAAAATCAATTCCTCGTCGCCACCGACCGGTTTGATGCGCACCGAACCCGGCTTGATGCGGGTGATCAACGGCGTGTGTTGCGGAAAGATGCCGAGTTCACCGGCTTCACCCGGCAGAACCACGAATTCGGCTTCGCCCGAGTAGACGCTTTCCTCGGCGCTGACGACGTCTACATGTAGGGTATGTGCCATGACTTACGCGGTTTTTGCTTTGGCAATGGCTTCTTCGATGCCGCCGACCATGTAGAACGCCTGCTCGGGGATATGGTCGCACTCGCCTTCGACAATCATCTTGAAGCCCTTGATCGTGTCTTTCAGCGTAACGTATTTGCCCGGGGAACCGGTAAATACTTCGGCAACGTGGAACGGCTGTGACAGGAAGCGCTGGATTTTACGGGCGCGACCGACGGCCAGTTTGTCTTCCGGCGAAAGCTCGTCCATGCCCAGAATCGCGATGATGTCGCGCAGTTCCTTGTAACGCTGCAACACGGCCTGCACGGCGCGCGTGGTGTTGTAGTGCTCTTCGCCGATGACGTGCGGATCAACCTGGCGCGAGGTCGAATCGAGCGGGTCCACGGCGGGATAAATGCCCAGCGAGGCGATGTCACGCGACAACACGACGGTAGCGTCAAGGTGGCCGAAGGTGGTGGCCGGCGACGGGTCGGTCAAGTCGTCGGCAGGCACGTAAACAGCCTGGATCGAGGTGATCGAGCCGGTCTTCGTCGAAGTAATGCGTTCCTGCAGGCGGCCCATTTCTTCAGCCAGCGTCGGTTGATAACCCACCGCCGAGGGCATACGGCCCAGCAGCGCCGACACCTCGGTGCCGGCCAGCGTAAAGCGGTAAATGTTGTCCACGAAGAACAGAATGTCGCGGCCCTCATCGCGGAAACTTTCGGCCATGGTCAGGCCGCTCAATGCCACGCGCAGACGGTTGCCCGGCGGTTCGTTCATCTGGCCGAACACCATCGCCACTTTGGATTCTTCGAGGTTATCGAGCTTGATAACGCCGGCTTCCGACATTTCGTGATAGAAGTCGTTGCCTTCGCGGGTCCGTTCACCGACACCGGCGAACACCGAAAGACCGCTGTGCTGTTTGGCGATGTTGTTGATCAGTTCGAGCATGTTCACGGTCTTGCCGACACCGGCGCCGCCGAACAGGCCGACCTTGCCGCCCTTGGCGAACGGACAGATCAGGTCGATAACCTTAATGCCGGTTTCGAGCAGTTCGACCGACGGCGAGAGCTCGTCGAATTTCGGCGCGGCCTGGTGAATCGAGCGGCGCTCTTCGGTCTTGATCGGGCCGACGTCATCGATCGGGCGGCCCAGCACGTCCATGATGCGACCAAGGGTCGCTTTGCCGACCGGCACCGAAATCGGTTTGCCGGTAGCGCTGACTTTCATGCCGCGGCGCAGACCGTCGGAGGAACCGAGCGCAATGGTGCGCACCACGCCGTCGCCGAGCTGCTGCTCGACTTCGAATGTGAGGCCCTTTTCTGCGAGCTTGTTGGTCGCGTCGTCGACCAGCGTCAGCGCGTCATAGATTTTCGGCATCGAGTCGCGCGGGAATTCGATGTCGATAACCGCGCCGATACACTGGATGATGGTGCCTTGTGCTTGTGCCATAGCGATGTCCTGACTGTTCAATTCAATGGGTTGGCCCGCTGCTAGACAGCGGCAGCGCCGCCGACAATCTCCGAAAGTTCCTTGGTGATCGCCGCCTGGCGGGTTTTGTTGTAAATGAGCGTCAATTCGTCGATCACGTTGCCGGCGTTGTCAGACGCGGATTTCATGGCGACCATGCGTGCCGATTGTTCGGAGGCCATGTTTTCGCTCAGCGCCTGGAAGACGATGGCTTCGACGTAACGCATGAGCACCTGGTCGAGCACGCCCTTGGCTTCAGGTTCGTAGATGTAATCCCACGCGCCTTCCGGCGAACCGAGTTTTTCACCCGACAACGGCAGCAGCTGCTCCATCACCGGTTCCTGCTTCATCGTGTTGATGAATTTCGTGTAGAAAACCATCAGGCGGTCGAAGCGGTCGTTGGTGTAGCCGTCGAGCATGATCTTCAGCGCGCCGATCAGCTTCTCCATCTGCGGCCGGTCCCCCATCTGTGTCACCTGCGACACGATGTTGGCGCCCAGTCGCTGCATGAAGCCGAGGCCTTTGTTGCCAATGCAGCAAACCTCGAACGACTCGCCTTCGGCTTCCCATTCCTTGATCTTGTTGAGGGCGAGGCGCTGGATGTTGGTGTTCAAGCCGCCGCACAGGCCCTTGTCCGTCGTGATGATGATGATGCCGACCTTTTTGACGGTATCGCGATGCACGAGGAAAGGATGACGGTACTCGGGATTGGCGTGCGAAATGTGCGCCGCGACGTTGCGTATTTTTTCGCCGTACGGGCGCGCAGCGCGCATGCGATCCTGCGCCTTGCGCATTTTGGACGCGGCGACCATCTCCATGGCCTTGGTGATCTTGCGCGTGTTTTGAACGCTCTTGATCTTGGTCCGTATTTCTTTACTGCCTGGCATGCGTTTCGTCCTTGGACGGTACCGGGATTAGCTGCTTGTGATCAGAAGCTGCCGTTTTTCTTCCAGTCGTCGATCGCCGCCTTCAGCGCTTTCTCATCGTCCGCACTGATGTCTTTCTTGTCTTCAATGCGGTTGATCAGGTCGGCGTATTTCGACTTGATGAAATCACGCAGGCTGCGTTCGGCGGCCAGCGCCTTTTTGACGTCGATGTCATCGAAGTAACTGTTGTTGGCGGCAAACAGCGTCAGGGCCATCTCGCTGACCTGCATCGGCTGGTATTGCGCCTGTTTCATCAGCTCGGTCACCATGCGACCGCGCTCGAGCTGCTTGCGCGTGGTTTCATCGAGGTCCGACGCGAACTGAGCAAATGCAGCCAGCTCGCGGTACTGCGCCAGCGCGAGTCGCACACCGGCACCGACGTCCTTGCGCTTCATGATCTTGGTCTGCGCGGCGCCGCCGACGCGTGACACCGACACGCCGGCGTTGATGGCGGGGCGGATACCGGCATTGAACAGGTCGGTCTCAAGGAAGATCTGGCCGTCGGTGATCGAGATCACGTTGGTCGGCACGAAAGCCGAGACGTCGCCGGCCTGCGTCTCGATGACCGGCAATGCAGTCAGCGAGCCGGTCTTGCCTTTGACCTCCCCCTTGGTGAATTTCTCGACATACTCCTCATTCACGCGCGCGGCGCGCTCAAGCAGGCGTGAGTGCAGATAGAACACATCGCCCGGGTAGGCTTCACGGCCCGGCGGGCGGCGCAGCAGCAGCGAAACCTGACGGTAGGCCACGGCCTGCTTGGTCAAGTCGTCATAAATGATCAGCGCATCCTGGCCGCGGTCACGGAAGTATTCGCCCATGGTGCAGCCGGAATAGGGCGCGATGTACTGCATTGCCGCCGATTCCGACGCCGAAGCGGCGACCACGATGGTGTAAGCCATGGCGCCGTGTTCTTCGAGTTTGCGCACCACGTTGGCGATCGTCGAAGCTTTCTGGCCGACGGCGACGTAGATACAGAAAAGGTCTTTGCCTTTCTGATTGATGATGGTATCGACGGCCACCGCGGTCTTGCCGGTCTGGCGGTCACCGATGATCAACTCGCGCTGGCCGCGGCCGACCGGCACCATGGCGTCGATCGACTTCAGGCCGGTCTGAACCGGTTGCGACACCGATTTACGGGCAATGACGCCCGGCGCGACTTTTTCGATGACGTCGGTCAGCTTGGCGTTGATCGGGCCTTTGCCGTCGATCGGCTGACCGAGCGAGTTGACCACGCGGCCAATCAGCTCGGGACCAATCGGCACCGAAAGAATCTGACCGGTACATTTGACCGTATCGCCTTCGGAGATGTGCTCGTATTCGCCAAGAATAACCGCGCCGACCGAATCGCGTTCGAGATTGAGCGCCAGGCCGTAGGTGTTTTTCGGGAACTCGAGCATCTCGCCCTGCATGACGTCGGCCAGCCCGTGAATACGGCAAATGCCGTCGGTCACGGAGATGATCGTGCCCTGCGTGCGCGACTCACTGCTCGCGCCGAGATTCTGGATCCGGCTTTTGATCAGTTCACTGATTTCTGAAGGATTGAGTTGCATCTGAAACTCCTAACCTAACGTATGAGTGCAGCCGCCATTGCGTCGAGCTTGCCGCGCACGGTCGCATCGACCACCTGGTCGCCGACCACGATCTTGATTCCACCGATCAGTTTTGCATCGACGCTGACCCGCGCACGCACTTTGCGCTGATATTTGCCTTCGAGCTTTTTTACAAGCTGCGCGACCTGTGCCTCGTCGATGGCAAAGGCCGAATGAATTTCCGCCTCCAGCACGCCCTCGTGCTCGAGGCGCAGCGCCTCGAACATGGCGCGAATTTCCGGCAACAGCGCCAGACGGTTGTTCTGCTCGAGCATTTGCACGAAATTGCGCCCGGCACCGTCCAGCTGTTCGCCGCAAACACCGATGATCAGTCCCTGCAACTGCTCTGAACTGACGTTCGGATCGCTGATGGTGCGCGCGACCGCCGCGTCCCGGACCACCAGGTCGAGCAACTGCAGCATCTTCGACCAGTTGTCGAACTGGCTTTTTTCCCGCGCCAGCTTGAAAGCCGCTTCAGCGTAGGGCCGCGCGATGGTGACTGATTCAGCCATGATTTCGCTCTACAGCTCCGCCTGCAACGCCTGCAGTAGATCGGCGTGGGTTTTGGCATCGACTTCGCGGCGCAGGATCTTTTCCGCGCCGGAAACAGCGAGCGCGGCAACCTGCATGCGCAACGCTTCACGGGCGCGCGAAATTTCCTGCTCGATCTCGGCTTTCGCCGCCGCCTTTTCGCGGTTGCCTTCTTCACGCGCGGCGTTCTTCGCCTCTTCAACCATCTGCGAAGCCCGCTTTTCGGTCTGCGCAATGATTTCCGCGGCGCGCGCGCGCGCCTTGCCGACTTCTTCGTCAGCCTTGAGCGCGGAACGCTCAAGGGATTGCTTGCCGGCCTCGGCTGCGGCCAGCCCGTCGGCAATCTGCTTCTGGCGTGCGGCTATCGCGTTGGTCAACGGCGGCCAGACGAACTTCGCGCAAAAGAAAATGAACACGAAGAACGTGACCGCCTGCGCAACCATGGTGACATTTAGATTCATGGGTTGCCCCTGCTGAAAATTACCCGGAAATTACTTGAGGCTGCCAAGCAACGGATTGCCGGTTGCGAACCACAGACCCAGGCCGACGGCGATAATGAACGACGCGTCGATCAGGCCCAGCAGCAGGAATACTTTGGCCTGCAGTTGCGGCATGAGTTCGGGCTGGCGGGCCGAGGCTTCCAGAAAGCGGCTGCACATCATGCCCACGCCCATACAGGCGCCCGCAGCGCCCATGCCGATCATCAGGCAAATGCCGATCCCGGTGTAGGCCTGAATCATCGCTACCAGTTGCAACTTGTCCATTACTGTCTCCTTTCAGGGAAAATGGTTACTACCAATTGTTTGCTAATGACCTTCGTGCGCCATCGCCATGTAAACAGCGGTGAGCATCATGAATATGTACGCCTGCAGTCCGACCACCAGGATGTGGAATATCGCCCAGCCCAGGGCGAGCACACCGCCGAAAACCGAGCCGACCAGGCCCGTCGCCGCCCACATCCACAACAACATGAAAATGATTTCGCCAGCGTAGATGTTGCCGTAGAGGCGCAGTGAATGCGACAGCGGCTTGGAAACATATTCGACGACGTTGAACAGGAAATTGAAAATCCACAGCAGCGGATTCGAACCGAACGGGGTACAGAGCAGTTCGTGCGTCCAGCCGCCGACGCCCTTGACCTTGAGATTGTAAAAAATCATCAAGCCCCAAACCGACAGCGACAGTGCGAAGGTGGTGTTGACATCGGACGTCGGCACGGGCTTCCAGTTGTGCTGGCCGAGCGCGTGTTCGGTGAATCCGGCAGCCAGATCGACCGGGATGAAGTCCATGGCATTCATCAGAAACACCCAGACAAATACGGTCAGGGCTAGCGGCGAAACGAAAGCGCGGCTGCCGTGGAAGATGCCTTTGACCTGATCGTCGACGAATTCGAAAAGCATTTCGACAAACGCCTGGCGGCGGTTCGGGATGCCGGCAGTGGCACCGCGCACTACCCAAAAAAGAAAGCCAAACCCGATGACAGCCAGAACGAGCGCCGTCAAAAAGGTATCGACATGCAGAGTCCAGAACGGGCCATCGCCCAGCGAAATGGTGCGATTGGTCAGGTGGTGACCGATGTATTCGGTCGGCGTCAGTTCGCCGGCTTCGCTCATTACTTGTCCCTGAAATCCTTGTTCAATCGCGAACCCGCAACGCGATCGGATAAATCATTACGGCTACGATAAAACTGCCAATAAACACTGCCGGCACGACAGACTCATATGCCGTCAAAACCAGCCACAACTGGAGAACGATTACGCCAATCTTTCCGGCCTCGGCTCTAATGAGCCGCCTGAGCGTCTCTCCCGCGGACCTAACCTTGTTACCACCGGCCAATGCGGCAAAAACACCGCCGGCGACCATCATGACCAAGCCGCCCAAAATCGCTGAAATTGCAGCGTCCAAGCCCATCCAGCAGGCGGCCGCCAGCGCGAGCACGACGGTAGCCAAAATCTGCCACTGCCACACCGTACGCAGCGGTCTGCCCACGAGCTGAATTACGCTGCGCGGGAAACCCTGAGGAAAGTCCTTGATTGTACTCAGCTTCGTCGCCTCTCGTCAAACCGTCTCGCAGCGCAACATAAGAGGGCTAGTGCTTCAGCTTGGCCAGAATGGTATCGAGCTGGGCCAAACTCGAATATTGGATCACCAGAGAGCCGCGGCCCTTGTTTCCAGCCTTGATCTGCACTTTGGTGCCCAGTTTTTGCGCCAATTCCTCTTCCAGCCGCAGCACATCGCGGTCGGTGGTCTTGCGGACCGCTTTCCCGGGAACGCCGCGCAATAGCTGGCCGACCAGTTTTTCGGTATCGCGAACCGACAAATCGCGGCTGACGACGCCGCGCGCAGCTTCGACCTGCTGGATGCCGCTCAGCGCGAGCAGCGCGCGGGCATGCCCCATATCGAGTTTGCCTTGCTGCAATAAATCGCGCACCGGTTCGGCGAGCGTCAACAGACGCAGCAGGTTGGTCACCGCGCTGCGTGAACGGCCGACCATGTCGGCCGCCTGATCGTGGGTGGCACCGAATTCATTGACCAGCCGCTGGATGCCGGTGGCCTGCTCCAGCGGGTTGAGATCTTCACGCTGGATATTTTCAATCAGCGCCATCGCCAGTGCCGCGTTGTCCGGGACTTCACGTACCAGAACCGGCACGCTTTCGAGGCCGGCAATGCGCGATGCGCGCCAGCGCCGTTCGCCGGCAATGATTTCAAATTTCCCGCCCGGCACAGGCCGCACCAGGATCGGCTGCATGATGCCCTGTGCCTTGATCGACGCAGCGAGCTCCTTCAGCGCCGCGTCATCCATGTAAGAACGCGGCTGATACTTGCCCGGCTGTAGCTGGTCGATCTTGAGTTCGGACTGCCGGTCCGCGACAGCGGTCGCGGCCGCCGGTTCGTCGCCGCCGAGCAATGCGTCCAGTCCGCGGCCGAGGCCTTTCATTTTTGCCATTGCCATTTCTCCTACGCCGCTGCCGCGGCGCGATTGAGCATCTCACCAGCCAGCGCGAGGTAGGCCTTGGCCCCTTTAGACGCCTTGTCGAGTCCGAGGACGGGTACGCCGTGGCTGGGCGCTTCGGCCAGCCGTACATTGCGCGGGATGACCGTGCGATAAACCTTGTCGCCGAAGTGCTGTTGCAATTGCGCCGAAACCTGTTGCGCCAGCATGTTGCGGGGATCGTACATGGTGCGCAAAAGGCCTTCGATCTCGAGGGTCGGGTTGAGGTGGGTGCGAACCTTTTTCACGGTCTGGACGAGGTCGCTGAGACCTTCCAGCGCATAGTATTCACATTGCATCGGAATCAGCACGGCCTGCGCCGCGCAGAGTGCATTGACCGTCAGCAGATTCAGCGACGGCGGGCAATCGATCAGCACGTAATCGTATTCGGCCTCGATGCTGCCGAGCGCGAGTTTCAGCCGTGTTTCGCGGTGCTCGACATCCACGAGTTCGATTTCCGCGCCGGCCAGTTCGCGATTGGCCGGCACCACATCATATTTGCCGGTGGTCGAGCTGACGCGTGCTTCGCGGATATCCGCTTCGCCGAGCAGGACGTGGTAGACCGTGCGCTGCAACGTGCGCTTGTCGACACCACTCCCCATGGTCGCATTGCCCTGGGGATCGAGATCGATCAACAAAACCCGCTGCTTGGTGGCAGCGAGGCTTGCGGCAAGATTGACGCTGGTGGTCGTTTTGCCGACGCCACCTTTCTGGTTGGTAATCGCGAGTATTTTTTTCATGGCTCCATCAAGACCAGATGTCGTTCAGCGTTGAGCCCCGGCACGTTCAGGGCGATGATGCTGCGCACCTTGTCGGCCGCGGGCAACTTTGCAATCTCATCGTCAGGTTTCTGACCTTTCATGGCCGCCAGAACACCGCCGCTTTTGCACAATCGTGTGGCGACCTTGACGAATTCGGCCAGCTCCGAATAGGCACGAGAGATCACCAGATCGAATTGATGTCCCGGATCCCATGTTTCACTGCGGGCGCAAACCACACTCAGATTGTCGAGCCCGAGTTCGATTTTCGCCTGCTGCAAAAATGCCGTCTTTTTGTTATTGCTGTCGAGCACGGTCACCTGCGATTGCGGCCAGATCAGTGCGAGCGGGATGCCCGGCAACCCCGCGCCACTGCCGATGTCCAGAACGGTTTGCGCCGTCAACCGGGTCGCAACCGAAAGCGAATCCAGCAAATGCGCGCTGACCATTGTCGGAATATCGCGTATGGCGGTGAGATTGTGGATACGGTTCCATTTCGCAATCAGTTCCAGATAGGCGAGCAAACGTTGTTGCGTCGGCAACGAAACGGCGAGTCCCAGCGACTGCAATCCTTCTGCCAGCTGTTGCGCAGGGCTCATGCCGTTTTCCGTGCAATGCCGAGGCCTTTCTTCAGATGCACCAGGAGGAGCGAAATCGCCGCCGGCGTCATGCCGGAAATGCGCGAAGCCTGGCCGATCGTTTCGGGCTTTTGCTGGTTCAGCTTCTGCTGCACTTCTTTCGACAAGCCATGCACCTGGCGATAATCGATGTCCGCAGGCAGCCGCGTGGTTTCAAAAGATTCCTGGCGCAGGATCTCGCCGCGCTGACGTTCGATATAGCCGCGGTACTTGACCTGGACCTCAACCTGTCCGGCGGTTTGTTCATCCGCGATGGCCGGGCCCGCATTGGGCAATGTCATCAGGCTCTGGTAAGTCACCTGCGGGCGACGCAACAGGTCCTCGAGGGAATACTCGCGTTCGATGGCTTGGCCCAGCACGCGCTCCGCCTCCTGCGCAGACAGCAGCTTCGGATTGATCCAGGTCGACTTGAGACGCTCGATCTCGCACGCCACCGCGTCGCGTTTGCGGGAAAAAACATCCCACCGGTAATCGTCAACCAGACCCAGCGAACGGCCGATTTCCGTCAGCCGCATATCGGCATTGTCTTCACGCAGGCTCAACCGGTATTCCGCCCGGCTGGTAAACATCCGGTAGGGCTCGGTCACACCGCGCGTAATCAGGTCATCGACCAGGACACCGAGGTAGGCTTCGTTGCGCAGGGGGCACCAGGACTCCTGGCCGGCCGTCTGGCGCGCTGCATTGAGCCCGGCGAGCAGGCCCTGGGCCGCCGCCTCTTCGTAGCCGGTTGTGCCGTTGATCTGACCCGCAAAAAACAGCCCCGCGATCGCCTTGGTTTCGAGAGAACTTTTCAACCCGCGCGGATCGAAGTAGTCGTATTCGATGGCATAGCCGGGCCGCGTGATGTGCGCGCGCTCCAGCCCTTTGACCGAGCGCACGAGGTCCAGCTGCACATCGAACGGCAAACTGGTCGATATGCCATTGGGATAAATCTCGTTGACCGTCAGGCCTTCCGGCTCGAGAAAAATCTGGTGCGAGGTCTTGTCAGCAAAACGTGTGATCTTGTCTTCGATCGACGGGCAGTAACGCGGCCCGACGCCCTCGATCACCCCGGTAAACAGCGGCGAACGATCAAGCCCGCCGCGAATGATGTCATGGGTACGCGCGTTCGTATGCGTAATCCAGCAGGGCATTTGACGCGGATGCTGCGCAACGTTTCCGAGGAAAGAAAACACCGGCACGGGATCGTCCCCCGGTTGCTCAACGAGCTGGCTGAAATCAATCGTTCTCGCATCGAGCCGCGGCGGAGTGCCGGTCTTCAGTCGGCCCACCGGCAAATTCAATTCGCGCAGGCGCGCGGCAAGACTGACCGCCGGCGGATCACCGGCCCGGCCAGCCTGATAGTTGTTTAGACCGACATGAACCAGACCGGCGAGAAATGTGCCCGTTGTGAGCACCACCGCATCGGCCGCAAATTTGAGCCCCAGCTGGGTAACAACGCCCGCGACGCGATCGCCCGAAACAATCAAATCATCTACAGATTGCTGAAATATCAATAGGTTAGGTTGATTTTCAAGGCGCCCACGGATGGCCTTTCGGTAGAGAACCCGATCCGCTTGCGCTCTGGTCGCGCGCACCGCCGGACCTTTGCTGGAATTCAAAATGCGGAACTGGATGCCGGCCTCGTCGGTCGCCGCGGCCATAGCACCGCCAAGCGCATCGACCTCTTTGACCAAATGGCCCTTGCCAATCCCGCCGATGGAAGGATTGCATGACATCTGGCCCAGGGTCTCGACGTTATGGGTCAACAGCAGCGTGCGCTGCCCCACGCGTGCGCTGGCCAGCGCCGCCTCCGTGCCGGCGTGGCCTCCACCTACTACAATGACGTCGAATTTTTCAGAAAACTGCATTTGGCCGCACCACGTTGGCAGGGGGCGTAATGATATCCGAAAAGCGCTCCCGAACGAAGATTTCGGCGTCCGGCACCCGTCATGAGTGACGCAAAATGTCTGCCGATTTAGCGGGTTTAGCGCCGATGTTTCACGTGAAACATTCCGCCGTGCATTGGCTGCAGCTACTTGCCGATACAGAATTGGCTAAAAATTTTACCCAGCAAATCGTCGGCGGTCACTTCGCCGGTAATCGATCCCAACGCGCTCTGCGCCAAGCGCAACTCTTCCGCGCACAAGTCCAGCTGTTCGATACGGGCCTCGGCGACCACCAGATGGGATGAGGCCTCGCTCAGCGCCTGCAGATGGCGAGCGCGTGCCAGGAACACCCCCTCACCATCACCCCAACCCGCGGCCCGCAGAATCGTTGTTTTCAAGTCTTCGATGCCCTCGCCCGAGCGGGTGGATATCCACACCTCGCCATCAGCGGTTGGCCGACGCGCAGCAACGCCGATCAGGTCGACCTTGTTAATCACCCGGATCCTGGCTACCTCAGGCGCCAACCGGTCAAGCAGTGCCATATCGACATCATGGGTCTCAGGGCGGGCGGCGTCGGCAATCCACAAGACAAGGTCTGCTTTCGAGATGGCTTCGTGGCTCCGCTCGATGCCGATCTTTTCCACGGGGTCCTGCGCCTCGCGCAGACCGGCGGTATCGACGATGTGCAATGGCACCCCGCGCAGACTGACTGCTTCTCGGATAGCATCACGCGTTGTGCCGGGGATATCGGTCACAATCGCCCTGTCCGCCCCGGCAAGCCTGTTGAGCAGGCTGGATTTCCCGACATTGGGGTGGCCGGCCAAAACCACATGGATCCCCTCGCGCAGCAAGCTGCCCTGACGGGATGCCGCAAATACCGCCCGTAAGCTTGCAGACAAATCGCCCAGCTTTTGCTTTAGACCATAACGCTCAATGAAATCGATTTCTTCTTCGGGAAAATCCAAGGTTGCTTCGAGCAAAACCCGCAGCTCGGTCAACGACGCAACCAGCGCACCGATCCGCGCCGAAAAATCTCCATCGAGCGAGCGAATCGCACAACGCGCTGCTTCGGCTGTAGTGGCGTTGATAAGGTCGGCAACGGCCTCCGCCTGCGCCAGATCCATCTTGTCGTTCAGGAAAGCGCGCTTGGAAAACTCCCCGGGTTCGGCGATGCGCGCGCCCAATTCCACGCATCTTTCCAGGAGCAGTTGAACGACAACGGGGCCCCCGTGGCCCTGCAACTCCACGACGTCTTCACCGGTATAGGAGTGGGGGGCCGGAAAAAACAGAACCAATCCGCGATCGATCGTTTTGCCCGACGCGCCCAAAAAACCCGCGAGGACAGCCCGCCTAGGCGCTGGTTCGATCGCGCAAAGCGCACGCAAGATGGGTCGCAAATCCGGCCCGGAAAGGCGGATGACCGCGACGCCGCCACGGCCTGCCGGCGTCGCTACCGCTGCGATGGCGTCATTTGCCATGCGCGGGTTTAGCGGCCTCCATGGCGCGGGTAATCTGCCATTGCTGCGCAATCGACAAAATATTATTGACCAGCCAGTAGAGGACCAGGCCAGCCGGGAAGAAGAAAAACATGATGCTGAAAGCAATCGGCATGATTTTCATGATCTTGGCCTGAACAGGATCCGGCGGCTCCGGATTCAGGTAAGTCTGAAGAATCATGGTTGCGCCCATCAGGGTCGGCAAGACAAACCATGGGTCCGGATTGGAGAGGTCCACAATCCACAACATGAAGGGGGCCTGGCGCAGCTCGACGCTCGCCAGCAAAACCCAATAAAGAGCAATAAAAACAGGTATTTGCACAACAACCGGCAAACAACCGCCGAGCGGATTGATTTTCTCGGTCCGATACAACTCCATCATCGCCTGACTCATGCGCTGACGATCGTCGCCATACTGTTCCTTCAGGCGCTGCATCTTCGGTGCAACAACCCGCATACGCGCCATCGACCGGTAGCTGGCCGCTGACAGCGGATAAAAAACAAGCTTGATTGAAACGGTCAACAATATGATAGCGGTGCCCCAATTGCCAACCCAGTGGTAAAGCCACTGCAAAAACCAGAACAACGGCTTGGCAATGATCGTGAGCCAGCCGTAGTCGACCGTGAGGTCAAGTCCCGGCGCCAAGGCCTCGAGCTTGTCCTGTTCCTGTGGCCCGGCATACAGCGGCACCACCAACGAACCGCTGCTGCCGGGCTCGATCCTGCCGAGCGACAAAATGACGCCCGCGGAGAACAACCCGCTGTCACCGCGTTGGGCGAAATACTCCCGCGGCGCATTCGCCTTCGGCAACCACGCGCTCAGAAAATAATGCTGCAACAGGGCAATCCAGCCGTCATTGGCTTTTTTCGGATAGCTGGCTTTGCCCTTTTCGATATCGGCAAACGGCAGCTTGGTAAATTTTTCCCGCTCGGTATAAACCGCGATGCCGGTAAACGTCGGCAACATGGCCGAATCCCCTTCCGGGGGCTTGCTGTCGCGCACCAGCTGAAAATAAGCATCGGGAGAAATTGCGCCGGCGCTTTTATTTTCGACTTCGAAAGCCACGTCGATTTCATAACGGCCGCGGTGAAAGGTGTAGACCTTCGTGACCTTGATGCCATCCGCTTCCGGCGCCGCCAGCCGCAGCGAAACACTCTGCTCGCCGTCCGCCAGTTTCACGGCGCTCGCCGAGGCGGTAAATTTGGTGCGGTGATTCGGCAACGCGCCGCCGATCAAACCCGCCTGGGCCACATAGGTGTGTTCTGCCTCCTGCAGCAATAAAAAGTTTTTGCTGCGATCAACTGTGCCACGATGCGCCAGCAATTCCAGCCGCCGAAGGTCTCCGCCCGCGGTATTGATATCGGCTACGTAAAGATCGGTTTCAACACGAACAACATCGCCCTTCTGGAGCGCTCCTGCCGGGGCCGGCTGCGCCGCCGAGGGCGCGGCTGCCGCGGGCGCAGTGCCGATCGGTTGCGTCGGGGTGGGTACCGCCGTCCCGGCAGTACCGGCGGGCGCTGCGGTTACCGCCGCAGGCTGGATTGGCGGCCTTGTTTCGCGTTGCCATGACTCGTAGAGCATGAACACCGAAAACGTGAACAAAATGAACAGGACGAGCCGTTGGTTTTCCATCATTACGCCATTTTCCAAGCCAATCGCAGCCCATACCGGCTGCCGGCAATCAACCAATCATCCGGCACCGAAGCGCCGTTGCCCCATCAGAACGCCAGGGCTTTCCACGAACCGGCGCATCGCTGCGCCGCAATGAGTTTCGGATTCTACCGATTTGCCGCGGCAGCCATCCGGCTGTGGCAAAGAGAAAAGGATTTTTGTAACAGCCCGTGCAACTCCGCACGCGCAACCGGCGCGTCCGCGGAACCCAGTGCCGCGCGGGGCCTGATGACAAAATCCAGGCTCCCGAGATCTTTGCGCGCATGGCGAAAAACGTCGCGCGCGACCCTCTTGTAGAAATTGCGTGCGACCGCAGTCTTCATGATGCGCTTGCTGACAACCACACCCAGACGCGCAGCAGACCCGCCGCCCGGACGGACATAAACCTGAAACCAGCGCCCGCTGCTGCAGCACTTATAGGCAAAAACAGCCGCATACGCATGCGGCCCGTCGAGGCGCTGCGCGCGAGAAAAGGGGAATTTCCCGCTACCGCCCAAGCTTACACGGCAAGGCGGGCGCGACCCTTGGCGCGGCGAGCGCGAATGACCGCACGACCGGCGCGCGTTTTCATGCGCACGCGGAAACCGTGCGTTCTCTTGCGCCGCGTCGTTGACGGCTGATAGGTCCGTTTCATGGCAAAGGCCCTTGAATGTAAAAAGCCCGCTATTACAACCGGTAACACCCATTTCTGTCAATGTCCGCCGTAATCTCGAAATTGGCCGCCCGGAACCACGAACCCTTGTGGATAACTCCGCCCAAAAACGCTAAAATCCGCCATCTGTCAGGCTCGTCTTTGGGCCTGTGAAATCACCCTTACTCCCCGCTCCCCAATGAATAGTTTTTGGCGCTCTTGCCTCGATCATTTTGAAAAGCAATTGCCGCCACAGCAATTCAAAACCTGGATCAAACCGCTCAGATTTCAAGCCACAGACAAGGCCCTGACCCTGACCGCGCCGAACCGGTTTGTACTGCAATGGATTCGTGACCGTTTTCTCGGGGAAATTCAGCGCATGGCGGTGGAGCGCCTGGGCGACGACGTCACTGTAAACCTTGCGCTGGTTGAAAAAGAAGTCGTGGCTCCGGCCCATCCGATTCCGGCCGAAACCACCGGCAACAAGCCCAGCACGCGGGAAATATCCCGGCTGAATCCGGAATTCACCTTCAAGACCTTTGTGACCGGCAAAGCCAACGAATTGGCGCGCGCTGCAGCCATGCAGGTTGCCGAACGTCCGGGGGATGCCTACAACCCGCTTTTCGTCTACGGCGGAGTCGGTCTTGGCAAAACCCACTTGATCCACGCCATCGGCAATCTATTGCAGGAACGTAACCCGCAGAGCCGCATCCGCTATATCCACGCCGAACAATATGTGTCTGACGTTGTGCGCGCCTATCAGCACAAGGCTTTTGACGATTTCAAGCGCTATTACCATTCGCTCGATCTTTTATTGATCGACGACATCCAGTTTTTCAGCGGCAAGAACCGAACGCAGGAAGAATTCTTTTACGCGTTCAATGCGCTGCTCGAATCCCGCAAGCAGGTGGTGATTACCTGCGACACCTACCCGCGCGAAATTGCCGGCATGGAAAACCGCCTGATTTCCCGTTTCGGCTGGGGATTAACCGTCGCCGTTGAACCGCCGGAACTTGAAATGCGCGTCGCCATCCTGTTGCGCAAAGCCGAGGCGGAAAATGTCCACCTCGACGAGTCGGTCGCATTTTTCATCGCCAGCCACAGCCAGACGAATGTGCGCGAACTTGAAGGCGCTTTAAAGCGTATCCTTGCCTATTCCCGCTTCTCGGGGCGCCCCATCACGATTGAAGTCTGCCGGGAAGCACTCAAGGATTTGCTGGCCCTGCAAAGCAGGCAGGTTTCCATCGACAACATTCAGAAAACCGTCGCGGACTACTACAAGATCAAGGTTTCGGAAATGTATTCGAAAAAGCGCACGCGCAATGTGGCCCGGCCGCGGCAGATTGCAATGGCGCTGGCCAAGGAACTTACGCACCTGAGCCTTCCGGACATCGGCGAAGCATTCGGCGGCCGCGATCACACAACTGTTTTGCATGCCTGCCGCAAGGTGGCGGCACTCAAGTCAACGGACCACGACATCACGCGCGACTTTGATTCCCTGCTGAAGGTGTTGAGAAGTTAACAGTCTGTGAATAATTTGTGGGCATGCCGGCAAAACAGCAATCTTAAAAATCGATGCACAAATTATCCACAGGCAATAACGAAATCTGTTTGCAAAAAAAACGTCAATAATGTCTGCATCAAGAGGGGTTTAGGACGCTATTCACAAAAAGCCGGACAGTTATTACTACTATTAGGATATTAAAGTATGAAGCTCGTACAAACGAAACGGGATAACCTGCTGAAGCCGCTACAGGCGGTTTCAGGGATCGTCGAAAAGAGGCATACCCTGCCGATTCTTTCGAACGTTCTGTTCGAACGTTCGGGAGACGTCCTGCTGTTTCTCGCCACGGACCTTGAAATCCAGGTATCGACGAGCTTCGATTCCCCGCAAAAGGGCTCGGACAATTATTCGGTGACGGTTTCCGCTCGCAAGTTGCAGGACATCCTGCGGGCATTGCCGGACGATGCCGACATTGCGCTGGAAACCCAGAACAACCGCATTCTCGCCAAATCAGGGAAAAGCCGGTTTACCCTGCAAACGCTGCCGGCTGAAGATTTTCCGAAGCTTGCCGCTGCGGGCGGTTCGGCTGTCAAAATAAAGGTGACCCAGAAGGCACTGAAATCGCTGCTGCTGCTGGTTCAGTATGCGATGGCCCAGCAGGACATCCGCTATTACCTCAACGGCATGTTGCTGGTTCTTGACGGCAATACCATGAAGGCGGTTGCCACCGACGGCCATCGTCTTGCGTATGCAACGATGAAACTCGAGCAAAAGGCGGAACCGCTGGATCTTATTCTGCCGCGCAAGGCCGTGCAGGAAATCGTCAAACTGCTGGGCGACACCGACGACGAAGTCAGTTTCGAACTAACCGCCAACCAGGCGCGCTTCAGGATCGGCGGTGTCGAACTGATCACCAAGGTGGTCGATGGCAAGTTTCCTGACTATGGCAGGGTTATCCCGACCAATTACACGAAGCATTTCGAGATCGAACGTGCGCGCTTGCAGCAATCGCTGCAGCGCGTGGCTATTCTGTCCAACGAAAAATTCCGCGGCGTGCGCTGGACCCTCACTGAAAACCAGTTGCGGATTGCCTGCACGAACACCGAACAGGAAGAAGCATTCGAGGAAATCGATATCGATTACAAGGGCGAGCCCCTCGATATCGGATTCAACGTGACTTATCTGCTCGATGTGCTGAACAACGTGTCGAGCGAAAAAGTGACCTGCTCGTTCGGTGATGCGAACAGCAGCGTGCTGATCACCATCGCCGAAGACGCGGATTTCCGCTACGTCGTAATGCCGATGCGCATCTGATCCAGATTAAAAGCCAGAGAATCGATACTCAATGACCGACAAGACCCCAGTCCAAGCCAGCGAAGAATACGATGCCGACAGTATCAAGATCCTCAAGGGTCTTGAGGCGGTACGCAAACGCCCGGGCATGTATATCGGCGACACCAGCGACGGCACCGGGCTGCATCACATGGTCTTCGAGGTTGTCGACAATGCGATCGACGAAGCGCTGGCCGGCCATTGCAACGCGATCACGATAACGATCCACCCGGACAACTCGATCAGCGTGGTCGATAACGGCCGCGGTATTCCGACAGACATCAAGGAAGACGACGAACTCAAACGCTCGGCGGCTGAAATCGTCATGACCGAACTGCATGCGGGCGGCAAGTTCGACAACAATTCCTACAAGATCTCCGGCGGCCTGCACGGCGTCGGTGTTTCGGTAGTCAATGCGCTTTCAGAATGGTTGCGCCTGACGATCCGTCGCGACGGCAAAACGTTCACCATGGAATTCCGTGACGGTGCTGCTGTAGCGCCCCTGAAGGAAATCGGCAAGACCGAAAAGCGCGGGACGGAAGTTCACTTTCTGGCCAGCAAGGAAACTTTCACCAATGTTGAGTTTCATTACGATATTCTCGCCAAGCGATTGCGCGAACTGTCGTTCCTCAACAACGGCGTCAACATCGAGCTGATCGACCAGCGCAACGGCAAAAGCGAGAACTTCTCTTTCAGCGGCGGCGTGAAGGGGTTTGTCGAATACATGAACCGCAGCAAATCGCCGCTGCATCAGAAAATTTTTTATGCGGTCGGCGAAAAAGACGGCATTACCGTCGAGGTCGCCATGCAGTGGAACGATTCCTACGCCGAGTCGGTTCAGTGCTTCACCAACAACATACCGCAGCGCGATGGCGGCACCCATTTGACCGGCCTGCGCGCGGCGATGACCCGCACCCTTAACAACTTCATCGAACAGGCCGAGCTGGCGAAAAAAGCCAAGGTCGAAACGACCGGCGATGACATGCGCGAAGGCCTGACCTGCGTACTGTCGGTGAAGGTGCCGGAACCCAAGTTTTCCTCGCAGACCAAGGACAAGCTGGTTTCGAGCGAGGTGCAGCCGGTGGTCCAGGAAGTCGTGACCGCGAAGCTGAATGAGTTTCTGCTCGAGAACCCCGGCGATTCGAAAACCATCACCGGAAAAATCATAGACGCAGCGCGCGCGCGCGAAGCGGCGCGAAAGGCGCGGGAAATGACCCGCCGCAAGGGCGTGCTCGATTCGCTCGGCCTGCCCGGAAAACTCGCCGATTGTCAGGAAAAGGATCCGGCGCTTTGCGAACTCTATATCGTCGAGGGTGATTCGGCTGGCGGCTCGGCCAAACAGGGCCGCGACCGGAAATTCCAGGCAATTCTGCCGCTCAAGGGCAAAATTCTGAACGTTGAAAAGGCGCGCTTCGACAAGCTGCTGTCGTCGCAGGAAATCACCACGCTGATCAACGTGCTTGGTTGCGGTATCGGCAAGGACGAATACAACGCGGACAAGCTGCGTTACCACCGCATCATCATCATGACCGACGCGGATGTCGACGGCTCGCATATCCGCACGCTGCTGCTGACCTTTTTCTACCGGCAGATGCCCGAACTGTTCGAGCGCGGACATATTTATATCGCGCAGCCGCCGCTTTACAAAATGAAGCACGGCAAGACCGAGCGTTACCTGAAAGACGACCACGAACTCAAGCAATATCTGCTGAAACTGGCGCTCGCCGAGGCCGAGTTGCATCCGTCAGCGGATGCGCCTGCGCTGAGCCAGGAGTCGCTTGAGCTCGTGTCAAAGGAATACTTCCTCGCCGAGGCGGTGATCGACCGCATGACGCGTCTGATTGATCCGGCCGTCCTGCATGCGCTGCTGGCCGGTGTCGAAATTGATTTGTCCGACGAAACGCAGGCCAGCGAAAGCGCCGGCCGCCTCAAGGCTGCGGTTAATGACAGCACGATCGAGATTGCCGCCAACTACGACGAAAAGACGGAAACCTATCGCTTGCTGATGAAGCGCGCACAACACGGCAACCAGCGCGTCACGGCACTGGATCGCGAGTTTTTGCAAAGCGGCGATTACGAGCAGATCAAGAAGACCGCCCAGGTATTGCAGGGGCTGCTTGCGGCCGGCGCCTATGTCAAACGAGGCGAGCATCGCCACAACGTCAGCGACGTCAAGGAAGCGCTCAACTGGTTGCTCGACGAAGTGCGCAAGGGCCTCGGCATCCAGCGCTATAAAGGGCTGGGCGAAATGAATCCCGAGCAGCTTTGGGAAACCACCATGGATCCGAATGTGCGCCGCCTGCTGCGCGCCCAGATCGAAGATGCGATTTCTGCCGATGAAATTTTCACCACGCTGATGGGCGATCTGGTCGATCCGCGGCGCGCATTCATCGAGAGCAACGCTCTCGGGGTGCGCAATCTGGATATCTGATCGCTCCCATGGCCGCGCCGGCTGACGCTTTGCGGGTGTCCGCGTGAAAGGCCGCTCCCTCTGGATAACGGGCTTCATTGTTATCGCGTTGGGCGCGGGTGGCGGCTATTACTACTATTACGCGAACGAAAAGCCGGCGCCGGAGCAGGCGCGCCCTGAAGGCGGGCGCGGTTTCGGCAAGAAGGGTGACGGTGCCAACCGCGTTACGCCGGTGGTGGCGCAGCCGGCGAAGAAGGGCGACGTCAAGGTTTACCTCACCAGTCTCGGCACGGTGACACCGGTGCGCACCGTGACAGTCCGCAGCCGCGTCGACGGCCAGATCATGCGCGTGCTGTTTCGCGAAGGCCAACTGGTGCGGCAGGGCGATGTGCTGGTCGAAATCGACCCGCGGCCTTTTCAGGCGCAACTGACCCAGGTCGAGGGGCAGTTGCTGCGTGACAACGCGTTATTGACCAATGCGCGCATCGATCTTGAGCGCTATCGAACCCTGCTGGCGCAGGATTCAATCGCCAAACAGCAAGTCGATACCCAGGACGCGCTGGTGCGTCAATATGAAGGCACCGTCAAACTCGACCAGGGACAACTTGAAAACGCGCGCCTGCAGCTTGCCTATGCGCGTGTCACTGCACCGATTTCCGGCCGGCTTGGATTGCGCCAGGTCGATGAGGGCAACGTCGTTCGTTCAGGCGATGCCAACGGCCTCGTCGTCATCACGCAACAGCAGCCGATCACCGTGCTGTTTACGTTGCCACAGGACAATCTGCCGGTTGTCATGAAGCGCGTGCAGTCCGGCGAGCGCATCCCGGTCGAAGCGCTCGACCGCGACCAGAACCAGAAGGCACCGCTCGGCGCCGGCGTGCTGCTCACGGTCGATAACCAGATCGATACCACAACGGGCACCGTGCGCCTCAAGGCGCAGTTTGCCAACGATGACAGCCGCCTGTTTCCCAATCAGTTCGTCAATGTGCGCATGCTGATCGACGTGCGGCGCGATGCCACCACGGTGCCGAGCGCGTCCTTGCAGCGCGGCGCTCGCGGGATGTTTGTTTACGTCGTCAAGGAAGACCGTACGGTCACGCTGCGCGAAGTGAAAACCGGGCCGACTGAAGGCGACGCCACGGTGATCGAGTCCGGCGTTGAGCCCGGTGAGTTGATTGTGGTTGATGGCATGGATCGTCTGCGCGAGGGGGCCCGCGTAGAACTGCCGGGCGCGGAAAAAGGCGGCGAGCGCAAAAAGGGCGGCGGCAATCGCCGCAAAGGCGCAGATGCCCCCGCCGAAGACAATGCCGCCCGCCCGCGTGACGCCGCGAAGGCCGAGGCCCCGGCCGCAGAAAACGCTGTCGCGCCGCAGGCCGGTGAGGGTGAGCGCAGGAAGGGCGGCGGTCAGCGTCGCAAGGGCGGCGAAAAGGCCGCCGAGTAAGCGCGCCATGGCGGCAGCCAGAGGATGAATCCGTCGCGGCTGTTTATCCTGCGCCCGGTGGCGACATCGCTGCTGATGGTGGCGATTTTTCTTTCCGGTCTGATTGCCTACCGGCAGCTCGCGTTGTCTGCGCTGCCCGAGGTCGACTATCCGACCATCCAGGTCGTCACTTTTTACCCCGGGGCCAGCCCCGACGTGATGACCTCTTCGATCGCCGCGCCGCTCGAACGCCAGTTCGGGCAGATGCCGGGCCTCAAGCAAATGTCGTCGACCAACTCCGGCGGCGCAACGGTCATCACGCTGCAATTCAATCTTGAGCTGAGTCTTGATGTGGCTGAACAGGAGGTGCAGGCGGCGATCAACGCGGCAGCGAATCTGTTGCCCCCGGATCTGCCGGCGCCGCCGGTTTACAGCAAGGTCAATCCTGCCGACACGCCGATTCTGACGCTTGGCATTACTTCGGCCACATTGCCGCTGCCGCAGGTGCAGAGCATGGTAGACACGCGGCTGGCGCAGAAGATTTCCCAGGTCACCGGTGTCGGGCTTGTCACGCTCAACGGCGGCCAGCGCCCCGCGGTGCGTGTGCAGGTCAACCCGAAAGCGCTCGCCGCGAAGGGCCTCAACCTCGAGGATGTGCGCCTAAGCATCGGTGCCGCCAACGTCAATCAGGCGAAGGGCAGTTTCGACGGCCCGCAGCGCGCATTCACCATAGATGCCAATGACCAGCTGCGTTCGGCGGCCGAGTACGCGCGCGTGATCGTCGCCTACCGCAACGGCGCGCCGGTCTACCTGTCCGACGTTGCGGATGTGATCGAAGCCGCTGAAAACACGCGCCTAGCAGCGTGGATGAATGACGTGCCGGCCGTGATCGTCAACGTGCAGCGCCAGCCCGGCGCCAATGTCATCGAGGTGGTCGATCGCGTCAAACAATTGCTGCCGCAATTGCAGGCTGCCTTGCCGGCAGCGATCGAAATTGCGGTGCTGACGGATCGCACAGTGACGATCCGCGCTTCGGTAAAAGACGTGCAGATCGAATTGCTGCTGGCGGTGGTGCTGGTCGTTCTGGTGATTTATCTTTTTCTGCGCAATGTGCCGGCCACCCTGATTCCGAGTGTGGCGGTGCCGCTGTCGCTGGTGGGCACCTTCGGCGTGATGTACCTCGCCGGCTTCAGCATTAACAACCTCACGCTGATGGCGCTGACCATTGCGACGGGTTTCGTGGTTGACGACGCGATCGTCATGATCGAAAACATCGCACGCTATATCGAAGAGGGCGAGGAGCCGCTCGCCGCGGCCCTCAAAGGCGCCGAGCAGATCGGTTTCACGATCATTTCGCTGACGTTCTCGCTGATTGCGGTGCTGATCCCGCTGCTTTTCATGGGCGATGTGGTCGGGCGCCTGTTCCGCGAGTTCGCCATCACGCTGGCGGTATCGATTTTGATTTCCGCGGTTGTCTCGCTGACCCTGACGCCGATGATGTGCGCGCGACTGCTGCGTCACACGCCGGCGTCTGAGCAGAGCCGTTTTTCGCGGGCCGCCGGCGGCTGGTTCGACTGGATCATCGAACGCTACGGTGTGACTCTGCGCTGGGTGCTGGATCGCCAAAGCATGACCCTGTGGGTTGCCATGGGCACGCTGGCACTGGCAGTGTTGCTTTATGTTTTCGTGCCGAAGGGATTTTTCCCGGTGCAGGACACCGGCCTCATTCAGGGCATCTCCGAGGCGCCGCAGTCGATCTCGTTTGAAGCCATGGCCGAACGCCAGCAAGCGCTGGCGAAAGTGATTCTCGAAGACCCTGCGGTGGAAAACCTGTCGTCGTTCATCGGCGTGGACGGCACCAACACCACGCTCAACAGCGGTCGCGTGCTGATTACGCTCAAGCCGCACGATCAGCGTCCGCCCTCGCCGGAAATCATCCGCCGGCTCAAGGAGCGGTTGGCGCATCACGAGGGCATCCAGCTGTTCATGCAGCCGGTACAGGACCTGACGATCGAAGACCGGGTCAGCCGCACGCAATACCAGTTCACGCTCGACAGCGCCAATGCTGACGAGCTCTCGACCTGGACCCACCGTCATGTCGAGCGCCTGTCGAAACTGCCGGAATTGTCTGATGTGGCCAGCGACCTTCAGGACCAGGGATTGCAGGCCTATATCGAAATCGACCGCGACACGGCGGGGCGCCTAGGCGTTACGCCGGCGGCCATCGACAACGTGCTCTACAACGCGTTCGGCCAGCGCCTTATTTCGACCATCTTCACGCAATCGAACCAGTATCGCGTGGTGCTCGAAGTGAAGCCGGAATTCCGACGCGGGCCCGCTGCGCTGCGCGACCTTTATGTGCCGGGCGCGAACGGTTCACAGGTGCCGCTGTCCTCCGTGACACGATTGGTGGAAAAGCCCTCGCTGCTGGCGATCAATCATCTTGGCCAGTTTCCGTCCTCGACGATCTCGTTCAACCTCGCCAAGGGTTACGCGCTGGGGGATGCCGTCAAGGCCATCGAAGCCGCCCAGAAGGAGATGGGTGTGCCGGTCAGCGTGCGCACGCGTTTCCAGGGCGCGGCACAGGCCTTCCGGTCATCGCTTGCCGATACCCTGCTGTTGATTCTGGCTGCGATCATCACGATGTACATCGTGCTCGGCGTGCTCTACGAAAGTTATATCCATCCGGTAACCATCCTCTCGACCCTGCCGTCAGCCGGTGTGGGCGCCTTGCTTGCGTTGCTGTTGGCGCGCACCGATCTGAGCA
>CAZVDN010000001.1:87449-90709 GCA_964625665.1 uncultured Streptomyces sp.
CATCATCGGCATCATCGGCATCATTCTGCTGATCGGCATCGTCAAGAAAAACGCGATCATGATGATCGACTTTGCGCTGGACGCCGAGCGCAATGAAGGCAAGTCACCGCGTGAAGCCATTTATCAGGCCTGCCTGCTGCGCTTCCGGCCGATCCTGATGACAACCATGTGCGCCTTGCTTGCGGCGCTGCCGTTGATGCTCGGCGGCGGTGTCGGCTCCGAATTGCGCCGGCCGCTCGGGCTGACGATGTTCGGCGGCCTGATCGTCAGCCAGCTGCTGACGCTGTATACGACACCGGTGATTTACCTGGCTTTTGACCGGCTGGCGCGTCGAATGCGCGAGCGGCGCGCCGGTGCGGCGGGATTCTCCAAGCCCGGCACGCCATGAACCTGTCGGAACCGTTTGTCCGGCGGCCCGTCGCCACCACGCTGCTGACGATCGGCCTGGCACTCGCCGGCGCGCTGGCCTTCAAGCTGTTGCCGGTCGCGCCATTGCCGCAGGTCGATTACCCGACGCTGTCGGTCGGTGTTTCCCTGCCCGGCGCGAGCCCCGAGACCATGGCGGCCACCGTTGCCACGCCGCTGGAACGCGCGCTGGGGCGCATCGCCGGCGTTACTGAAATTACGTCGAGCAGCACGCTCGGCAACTCGCGCCTGACGCTGCAATTCGATCTCGATCGCGATATCGACGGCGCGGCGCGCGACGTGCAGGCGGCGATCAATGCGGCGCGCAGCCAGCTGCCGACCGGCTTGCCGAACAACCCGACCTATCGCAAGGTCAATCCGGCCGACGCGCCGATCATGATCATTGCCCTGACCTCGACGCTGCTCGATCGCGGCCAGATGTACGACGCGGCCTCGACCATCCTTGCGCAGAAGTTTTCGCAGGTAAAAGGCATCGGACAGGTGACCGTCGGCGGCAGCTCATTGCCGGCGGTGCGTGTCAATCTCAATCCGACCGTGCTGAACAAATACGGTATCGGCTTCGACGAAGTGCGCTCGGCCATCGCGGCAACCAACGCGAACCGGCCGAAAGGCACGGTCGAGGATGGTGACCGGCAATGGCAGATCTATGCCAACGACCAGGCCAAACAGGCCTCCGAATATCTGCCGCTGATCGTCGCCTATCGCAATGGTGCCGCGGTGCGCCTGTCCGACGTCGCCGAGGTGGTCGATTCCGTGCAGGATGTGCGCAATACCGGCATTTCCAACGGCAAACCCGCCGTGCTCGTATTGCTCTACCGCCAGCCCGGCGCCAACATCATCGAGACGGCGAACCGCATCTACGAAGTGTTGCCGCAGCTGCAGGCGTCGATTCCGCAGGCCATCGATCTCAAGGTGGTGATGGAGCGCACGACCACCATCCGCGCCAGTCTGCGCGACGTCGAACGCACCCTGTTGATTTCGATCGGGCTGGTGATCCTGGTGGTGTTTCTGTTTCTGCGCAACTGGCGTGCAACCCTGATCCCGAGCGTGGCGGTGCCGGTCTCGCTGATCGGCACCTTCGGCGTGATGTACCTCTGTGGCTACAGCCTGAACAACCTGTCGCTGATGGCGCTGACCATCGCCACCGGGTTCGTGGTCGACGATGCCATCGTCGTGCTGGAAAACGTTTCGCGCCACCTCGAAAAAGGCATGGCGCCGATCGCCGCGGCGCTGGAAGGCGTGCGTGAAGTCGGCTTTACCGTGGTGTCGATGAGCGTGTCGCTGATTGCCGTCTTCATCCCGATCCTGCTGATGGGCGGCATCGTCGGCCGCCTCTTCCGCGAATTTGCGGTGACCCTGTCGGTGGCCATTCTGATCTCGCTGGCGATGTCGCTGACGACCACGCCGATGATGTGCGCGCGGCTGCTGCGGCCGCGTCATGACGCAGGCAGCGGGCGCTGGAGCCGGATGGCAGAGCGCTTTTTTGCATGGCTGCTGCGCGGCTACGAAAAAAGTCTCGGCTGGTCGCTGCGGCATGCGAAGTCGGTCATGCTGATACTCGTCGCGACCGTCGGTCTGAATGTCTATCTCTACACCGACATTCAGAAAGGCTTTTTCCCGCAGCAGGATACCGGCCGCATCATCGGCAACATTCAGGCCGACCAGGCCATTTCGTTTCAGGCGATGCGCGAGAAGCTCGCTGCGTTCGTCGATATCATTCAGGCCGATCCGGCCATTGAATCCGTTACCGGTTTTACCGGCGGCGGCCAGCGCAACAGCGGTTTCATGTTCGTCTCGCTCAAACCGCGTGCCGAACGCGACGTCAGCGCCGACCAGGTAGTGGCGCGGCTGCGCGGCAAGATGGCCCAGGTGCCCGGCGCCAACCTGTTTCTGGTGCCGGTGCAGGACATCCGTGTCGGCGGGCGCGCCAGCAACGCCGCCTATCAATTCACGTTGCGCGCCGATGAGCTTGAGCCGTTGCGCCTGTGGACGCCGCGCCTGCTGCGCGCACTGCAGGAGATTCCGGAACTCGCCGACGTGAACACGGACCAGCAGGTCAAGGGCCTGCAGACGATGCTCACCATCGATCGCGACACCGCATCGCGCATGGGCATCACGCCGCGCATGGTCGACACGGCGCTTAACCTTGCTTTCGGTCAGGCGCAGGTGTCGGTCATTTATTCGACGCTCAACCAGTACCGTGTGGTCATGGGCGTGGGGGAACAATACTGGCAGAGCCCCGAAGCCCTGAAAGATATCTATGTGCAGTCGCCGTCGCGCGGGCAGGTGCCGCTGTCGGCCTTTGCGCGTTTCGAAACCACCAACACATCTCTGGCGGTCAACCATCAGGGCCAGTTCGCGGCCGCCACCATTTCATTCAACTTGCCGGTCGGCGTATCGCTGAGCGACGCGGTTGTCGCCATCAATGCGACCATGGCGCGCATCGGCGTGCCGTCGACAATCTACGGCAGTTTTCAGGGCACGGCGCGCGCGTTTCAGGCGTCATTGTCGAGTCAGCCGTGGCTGATTCTGGCCGCACTGATCACGGTCTATA
The DNA here is from genome assembly GCA_964625665.1 of uncultured Streptomyces sp. GTDB lineage: Bacteria > Pseudomonadota > Gammaproteobacteria > Burkholderiales > SG8-41 > PALSA-1004. Next base: position 90,430 of record CAZVDN010000001.1, read on the forward strand.
TCGTGCTCGGCATTCTCTACGAGAGCTATATCCATCCGATCACGATTCTGTCCACGCTGCCGTCGGCCGGGATTGGCGCCCTGTTGGCGCTCAAGCTGTTTCAGACCGAGTTCAGCATCATTGCCCTGATCGGTGTGATCCTGCTGATCGGCATCGTCAAGAAAAACGCCATCATGATGATAGACTTCGCCATTGCAGCCGAGCGCAATACCGGCATGCGGCCGGAACAGGCTATTTTCGAGGCCTGTCTGCTGCGTTTCCGGCCGATCATGATGACAAC
>CAZVDN010000001.1:90719-102155 GCA_964625665.1 uncultured Streptomyces sp.
TCTCGGGGCGCCATGAAATGACGCCTGTGCGGTGCGTTGGAGACAGGGCGCGATCACGGCACTTCGCCTGAGCAGGCGATCCTTGAGGCCTGCGAGCTGCGGTTCCGTCCGATCATGATGACAACGATGGCGGCACTGCTCGGTGCGATGCCGCTGGCGTTCGGGTACGGCGACGGCTCTGAAATGCGCCGCCCGCTCGGTATTGCGATCGTCGGCGGGCTGGTGATGAGCCAGTTGTTGACGCTGTATACGACACCGGTTGTGTATTTGTATCTCGACCGTTTGCGTTTGTGGTTCGAGCGCCGCCGCAGTGCCGGTCGCGTGTTGCTGGAGACGAGATGAAATTGCCATCGATGATGCGCGCGGTGCTGGCGCTCACAGGCACCTGCCTGCTGGGTGCCTGCATGGTCGGGCCGAAGTACAACAAGCCGCCGGTCGTGACGCCGGCCGCCTACAAGGAGACCGGTGACTGGAAGATCGCGCAGCCGCGCGACGCCATCAACCGCGGACCGTGGTGGGAGATTTTCGGCGATGTGCAGTTGAATGCGCTGGCGCAGCAGGTCGACGTTTCAAACCAGAACGTGCGCGTCGCGGAAGCGAAACTGCGTCAGGCCGAGGCACTCGTCGAACAATCGCGCGCCGGCTTTTTTCCGACGCTGACCGGCAATGCCAGCGCCACGCGCAGCCGCACGCCAAGCCTTTCCGGCGCGTCGACCGCAAGTTCGGCGCCGGCGAATGTCTACAACCTGTCGCTGAACGCGTCCTGGGCGCCCGACCTGTGGGGCAGCGTGCGCAGTACGGTCGATGCCAATGTCGCCAGCGCCCAGGCAAGCGCGGCGAACGTGGCCGGCGTGCGCCTGCTCGCGCAGTCGCAGCTGGCGATCAATTTCTTTCAATTGCGGGTGCTCGACAGTCAGCGCCAGTTGCTTGAGACAACGGTTGCAGCCTATACAAAATCGCTCGAACTGACGCGCAATCGCTATAACGCCGGCGTTGCCGCGCGCGCCGAAGTCGTAATTGCCGAAACGCAGTTGCGCAGCACGCAGGCACAGTTGATCGATGTCGGTGTGCAGCGTGCCCAGCTCGAACATGCGATCGCGATCCTAATCGGCAAACCGCCGGCGGAATTTTCGCTGGCGCCTGCTGTACTGGCTGTCACAGTGCCGGTGTTGCCGCCGGGCCTGCCGTCGGAGTTGCTCGAACGGCGGCCGGATATTGCCGCCGCTGAACGGCAGATGGCTGCGGCGAACGCACAGATCGGCGTGGCGCAGGCGGCCTATTTTCCGTCGCTTACATTGAGCGGCGTATTCGGTTTTCGCGCCAACAGCCCGCCCTCGTGGCTAACGTCGCCGAGCCGCCTCTGGTCAGTCGGTCCGGCATTGGCGGAAACGCTGTTCGATGGCGGCAGCCGGCGCGCGGTGAAAAAACAGGCGGAAGCTGCCTATGACGCGAACATCGCCACCTACCGGCAGACCGTGCTCAATGCGTTCAAGGAAGTTGAGGACAATCTGTCGACCTTGCGGATTCTCGAGGAAGAGGCCAAAACGCAGGAGGAGGCGGTGAAGGCCTCCAAATTGTCGACGGAGTTGACGGTCAATCAATACAAGGCCGGCACGGTCAATTATCTGAATGTCGTCACTGTCCAGGCGGCGCAGCTGAACAACGAAGCAACGGCCGTGAAATTGCAGGGCCAGCGATTGGTGGCCGCGGTCGCCCTGGTACAGGCGCTTGGCGGCGGCTGGAACGGTCTTTCGGCCGGCAGCGCGCCGCGCTGAGCGCGGCGGAGCATTCTACGCGGCGGTTTTGCGCGCGCGCGCGGCGCCCTTGGGTCTGGCAGCCTTGGGTTCGCGCGGGGCGAATTCAAAACTGACTTTGCCGTCCTCGCCGCGCGTCAGAAAGGCCGAAAACGGACGGCCTTTTTTCGATATGAAACGGTGCAGCAGATCGGTTTTGCCGGTGGTCAGCAGTTTCTGCACCTGCTCGGCCTCGATCGGCCGCTGCAAAATGATCTTGCCGGTGCGGAAATCGCATTTGCGGTCCGGGCCGACGGATTTTTCACAGATGTAGGCAACGCCATGGCTGTAGACGGCGCCGCCGCATTTCGGACAGGCGCCGAGCGATTCTTCCTTCGAGAAATCGACCGGCTCGGCATTGGCCTCGTTGCTTTGGCCGAAGTCGAATTCAATCTTGAACTCCGGCGTCATTTTGACCACGGCAACAAACGGTTTGCCCATGCGGCTGCGAAAGCCCTGCAACGGCCCGACCTTCTGTTCCGCCAGCAGTGTTTCGACTTCGGCCGGTTCAAGCTGCCGGCCGGCCATGATTTTCCACATGGCGAAGTCGCACTTCTGGCACTGAAACTTCTTGTAGTTTTCCTTGATTACGCCGCCGCATTTCGGGCACGGCGTGGTCAGGGTGGAAAAGTCACCGGGCACGGTGTCGCTTTCGTGCTCTTTCGCGCGGGCGACCATGTGCCGCGTCATGTCGGTGATCTGCTTCATGAACTGATCACGCTTGAGCTTGCCGTGTTCCATCTGCGCCAGTTTGTATTCCCAGTCGCCGGTCAGTTCGGGCGAGCAGAGCTCATCGATCTTCAGCCCGCGCAGCAGGGTGATCAGCGAGAACGCCTTGGCGGTCGGTTGCAGCTCGCGGCCGTTGCGATGCACGTACTTTTCAAGCAGCAGGCCTTCGATAATGGCGGCGCGGGTCGCCGGTGTGCCCAGGCCTTTTTCGCGCATGGCTTCGCGCAGTTCTTCGTCATCAACGAGCTTGCCGGCGCCTTCCATGGCGGACAGCAGCGTCGCTTCGCTGTACCGCGCGGGCGGCTTGGTTTGCAGGGCGTCGACGGCGACTTCCCTGACTTTCGGCGTTTCCTTGGGCACCACCGGCACCAGACCCGGCGTGTCGTCGGATTCGGCTTCCTTGCCGTAGATCTCGAGCCAGCCGGAATTGACCATCACCTTGCCCTCGCTTTTGAAGGGCTCGCCTTCAACGCGCGTGATGCGGGTCGTGATCTGGAATTCCGCCGGCGGGAAAAACACCGCGAGAAAACGCTTGGTCACCAGGTCATAGACTTTGGCTTCGGCTTCGCTCAGCGTCTTCGGCGGCTGCGAAGTCGGGATGATCGCAAAGTGGTCTGAGATCTTGGCGTTGTTGAAAATGCGCTTGTTCGGGCGCACCCATTTGTTCTTGAGAATGCTTTTGACGAACGGCTGGTATTTTTTGTCGAGCGCTTCCATCGCCTCGGTCACGTTGCCCAGATAATCTTCCGGCAGCGCGCGCGAGTCCGTCCGCGGATAGGTCAGCACCTTGTGCTTTTCATACAGCGCCTGCGCGATCGACAGCGTCGTCTTGGCTGAAAAGCCGAAGCGTCCGTTGGCATCGCGCTGCAGGCTGGTCAGGTCGTAGAGCAGCGGCGACATCTGGGTCGAAGCCTTGCTTTGCTCTTCGACGATGCCGGTCTTGCCTTCGCATTTCGCGCGGATTGCTTCGGCGCGCGCCGCGTCCCACAGGCGTTCGGCGCGCAGGCCGCTGTCTTCGTCGTTCTTGTCGCGGCTGAAAGCTTCGTCGAACCAGCGGCCCGAGTATTCACCGGCTTTGCATGTGAAGTTTGCGTGCACTTCGAAATAATCGCGCGACACGAACTTCTTGATCTTCTCTTCGCGTTCGACAAGGATCGCCAGCGTCGGTGTCTGCACGCGGCCGACGGTGGTCAGATGAAAGCCGCCGGATTTCGAATTGAACGCCGTCATCGCGCGCGTGCCGTTGATGCCGACCAGCCAGTCGGATTCGGAGCGGCACACCGCGGCATCGGCCAGCGCGTGCATGTCCTTGTCGGCGCGCAGGTTGGCGAAGCCCTCGCGGATTGAGGTCGGCGTCATCGATTGCAGCCACAGGCGTTCGACCGGCTTGTCCGTCTTTGCGTGGCGCGCGATATAACGGAATATGAGTTCGCCTTCGCGGCCCGCGTCGCAGGCGTTGATCAGGGCGGTCACGTCCTTGCGCTTGACCAGCTTGGTCAGCAGTTTGAGGCGGTCTTCCGAACGCTCGAGCGGCTGCAGATCAAAATGCGGCGGGATCACCGGCAGATGCGCGAACGACCATTTGCCGCGTTTGACTTCAACGCCCTCGGGCGGAACGATGGTCAGCAGATGGCCGACGGCGGAACTCAGCACAAACTCGTCGCTCTCGAAATAATCGCCCTCACGCTTGAAGCCGCCGAGCACGCGCGCGATGTCCGTCGCCACCGATGGCTTCTCGGCGATGATCAATTTCTTGCCGGCCGCAGGAACAATCTTTGCGGCAACGGTTTTGGTTTTCTTTTTTGCGGCGGCTTTCGCTGGCATCGGTGTCTCGTGACAAAAATCACGAAGGATGGTCGGTTCAAGAGAGCGGCAGATGATAAGAACAAACTTCTGCCAAAGCAAGCGGCGTTGTCGCGGCTGCGCCCGATTCGCCGCCGGCGAGCGCGTTGCGCGTCAACGAATGCGCTGGAATTTGTTGCCCGGCAATTTCTCGATAAGACCTGACAATTCAAGCTCAAGCAGCGCGGCGGCGACGGTTTCGGCGGGCATCCCGGCGCGCGCCGTCAGGGCATCGAGTGCGCATGGGTCGTAGCCGATCGAATCGAGCAGTTTTGCCGCCGGGGCATCGGTCGCCGGAGGCGCGGCGGTGCCGGGTGCCGCCGGCGCAAACTTGAATTCTTCAAGAATGTCGTTGACGTCATCAACCAGTTTTGCGCCCTGCTTGATGAGGCGATGACAACCTTTGGACAACGGCGAATGGATCGAGCCCGGCAGCGCGAACACTTCGCGCCCCTGTTCGTTGGCCATGCGCGCCGTGATCAACGAGCCGCTCTGCAGGGCGGCCTCTATAACAATACAGCCGCGACAGAGACCGCTGATCAAACGATTGCGGCGCGGGAAATTTGCAGCCAGCGCGGGCGTGCCCAGCGGAAATTCGGAGACCAGCGCGCCGCGCTCGGCGAGCGCGTGCGCCAATGTACGGTTGCGTGCAGGGTAAACCACATCAAGGCCGGTGCCGACCACAGCGATGCTGGAGCCATTGCCGGCGATGCCGCCGCGATGTGCAGCCGCATCGATGCCGAGGGCCAGGCCGCTGACGACGGCAATGCCGGCGTCGCTCAAGGCGCGCGCGAAATTCTCCGCGTTGGAAGCGCCTTGTGCGGTGGCATTGCGACTGCCGACGATGGCGATGGCAAATCGATTGAGCAGGGCGCGATCGCCTTTGACATACAGCAACGGCGGCGGATCGGCAATTTGCAGCAACAGTTGCGGGTAGTCCTCATCGGCCAGCGTGACGATATGGTTCGCCGGAGCTTCCAGCCATTCGAGTGTTTTGCGCGCCGCGTCTTCATCACCGCCGGCGGATATGGCTGAGGCCATTTCCGGCGCGACGTGTCTGCGCAGTTCCAGGACGCCGGTGTCGAACACCTGTTGCGGTGTGCCGATAGCGGAAAGCAATTGACGGACGGATGCACCGCTCAATCCCTTGATGAGTGTGAGGCGCAACCACGCGTCGCGGTCGGAACGCTCAGCGGGTGTCACACAACGCTTTCATGTCCGCGCAGGCGGGGCTGGCCCGCCTGCCGGATCAGATCAGGGGTTGGTTGCGAGGTCGAGCAGATTGACGGGACGCTGAGCATTCATGATCAACGCATAAGAGGCGCGATCGAAGACACGAAATACCAGCATCAACCCATAGCGCTCGTCGGGCAGGGTTGCCGACGGCAGATTCGTTTTGTCATCTTTGAATTTGGCACCCGCCGGGCCGAGCCGTCCCCACAGCGGTGCGTCACGGGTGACCAGCGGTTCGTTGACGTAATTGGAGCCTTTGTCACTGCCGCCGGGGGCGAGTTTTCCCCACATCGGGCTTTCGCGGAGGCGGTTGGTCGAGGCATTCAAGTTCCGGTAAATCGCGAATACGTGGCCGATCTCGACGCCATCGCGGCTGCCGCGGTTGATTACGACGATGCCGTTGCCGCCGGTTTCGAACAGGCTGCCGTAGGCGGAAATGATCTGGGCATCGATTTTTTTGCCCGGCGCATGCGGCGCGTAACTGCTGAGCAGGGTTTCGCGCGGCGCCGGCAGGAGGTAGTCGCCGGAGTAGATTTCCAGCTGCGATTTAACGACTTCCAGAGTGCTGACTTCACCGAATTTGGTGACAGTGGCCTCACCGAGATAAATGGCCTCCTGACCGAGTTCTTCGTTGGTCTGCGGATCGATCAGCGGGGTGCCCGGGCGGAAAATTTGCCAGCGCTGGCCTTTTTCCTTCGTAACACCTTTGGCGTAGGCAATGCTGCCGGCGCCCAGCGCCACCCGGTTCTCCTGGGTGCGCACGATGCGCGGTGCATTGGCCAGTTGGTTCTGTACGATAACCAGCGGCTGGCTGAGAAAAGGCTCGATATCGGCGGTCGGAATGGTGGGGATCGGTTCCGGTTCACGGGCCGACTCGACCAGGCCCGGCGCCATCTTGACCGTCTGCGTTTTCAGCAGGCGGATGCGGGTATCGTTATAGGCGCGATCGAGAACCAGCACGTCGCCCGGCACAATCCGGTTCGGATTCGGGACCTGATCCTGATTGAGTTTCCACAACTCGTTCCACTTCCAGGGGCTTTTAAGAAACCGGCTGGAAATCGACCACAGCGTATCGCCGGGAACCACGACATAGCGCTCCGGCGCGCCTTCAGCCAGCTCGTCGTTTGCAGCCGCCAGCGCGGTTGCCGACGAACAGCACAATAAAATCAGCGATATAATCGATTTACGCATCGCGCCCCCGTTGCATTTCGACTTGGCAGCCACATACCGCGCAAACCAAGCGTTCAGATGATAATCTGGATTAAATTCTGCGCCTAATCGATTAAATTAGCAAGACTTATGGCCCTGTTACCCATTCTTCAATACCCGGACGAACGTTTGCACCGGGTGGCTCAGCCCGTCGCCCAAGTCGATGAAAAAATACGACAAATAATCAAAGACATGGCTGAAACCATGTATGACGCGCCGGGGATTGGATTGGCGGCGACGCAGGTCGATATCGCGCTGCGCATTATCGTGATCGACAGTTCACCCAGCCACGATCAGCTGCTCACCTTGATCAATCCGGAGATTATTTCGCGCAGCGGCGTCTCCGAATTTGAAGAAGGTTGCCTGTCGGTACCGGGCATTTACGAAAAGGTGCCGCGTGCCGATCGTATCCGCGTGCGCGCCCTCGACGCGCAGGGACAGCCGTTCGAGCGCGACGCCGAAGGACTGCTCGCCGTCTGCATACAACACGAGATGGACCATCTGGAAGGCCGCGTGTTTGTTGAATACCTGTCGCGCCTGAAACAGCAGCGCATTGTGGAAAAGCTCAGGAAACAGCGGCGCCGCAATGCGTAGTCATCCGGCGCGCGGCAAATTCGCTGCGCGCCTCCTCCGGTCCTGGTCTAAGGTTGATCGATGAAACTGATATTTGCGGGCACGCCGGAATTCGCGGCAGTCGCACTCGCGGCATTGCTCGACGCCGGACATGACATTGCGCTGGTATTGACCCAACCCGACCGGCCAGCCGGGCGCGGCATGCACGCGCGCGAGAGCCAGGTCAAAGTGCTGGCAAAAGAGCGGGGGCTGCGCATTGCCCAGCCGCTGGGCCTCAAGGATGCCGCCGTGCAATCCGATTTGCGGGCGATCGGTGCCGAGGCAATGGTGGTGGCCGCCTACGGCCTGATTCTGCCGCAGGCCGTGCTCGATATTCCGCCGCGCGGTTGCCTCAACATTCATGCGTCATTGCTGCCGCGCTGGCGCGGCGCGGCGCCGATCCAGCGCGCGTTGATTGCCGGCGACCATGAAACCGGCATCACCATCATGCAGATGAACGCCGGCCTCGATACCGGGGATGTGCTGCTGCGGGAAACGACGCCCATCGGTGAAGACGACACGGCGGCAACGCTGCATGATCGGCTCGCGGCGATGGGCGGGCGCTGCATCGTGCGCGCTTTGCGCGAACAGCCCGCGCGGATTGCGCAGGACGATGCGGCGGCGACCTATGCCGCCAAAATCAGCAAAGCGGAAGCCGCGATCGACTGGAGTTTGCCGGCCGATGAGATTTGCCGGCGCATTCGCGCTTACAATCCGGTGCCCGGTGCCACGACGTTACTCGACGGCGGTGTCGTCAAGATATGGCGGGCGCGGCCGGAAGCAGGTTCTGCGGCGCAGCCGGGCACGGCACTGGAGGCCGGTGCAAACGGCATCGTTGTGGCGGCCGGCGTTGGCGCCGTCTGCGTCACCGAACTGCAAAAAGCCGGCGGCAAACGCCTGCCGGCAGCCGCTTTTCTGGCGGGAACGCATTTAATGACCGGCGCCCGGTTTGGAGTCTGACGCATTGCTAGTTCATCGTGCTTGAAGTTCAGCAGATTGCCTGTGCCACGGTCGCCGCGGTGCGCGCAGGCCGCAATCTCAATGTCGTGCTGGCAGAGCAGCGCGCGCGGCATCCGCAACTGACAGCGCAGCAGCTCGGCGCCGTCAACGATCTCAGCTACGGCACGCTCCGTTTCGGTTTTCAGCTCGATTGCATACTGGCCGGTTTGCTCAACAAGCCGATGCAGGATGCCGATTTGCGCTGGCTGCTGCTGATTGCGCTCTATCAACTCGAGCACACGCGCGCGGCGCCTTATGCGATTGTCGATCATGCGGTGCGCAGCGCCGCCGCGCTCGGGCACGCGCACGCCGGCGGACTGGTCAACGCGGTGCTGCGCAATTTCTTGCGCAAGCGCGAGGCCGTGCTTGCCGACGCAAAAAAAACCGACGTCGGCCGCTACGCGTTTCCCCAGTGGTGGATCGCGCATTTGCGTGCGCAGTATCCGCAGCACGCCGGAGCGATCCTCGATGCCTGCAATACGCATCCGCCGTTGACGCTGCGCGTGAATTGCCGTCGCACCACGGTTGCCGATTATCTGGCCGAACTGGCGCGCCAGGAAATCGCCGCCGAACAGACCGGCGAGTGGGCGGTACGCATCAAGAACCCCGTCACGGTTGAGCGTCTGCCGGGATTCGCCGCGGGCCACGTGTCTGTGCAGGATGCAGCCGCACAACTGGCCGCGCCGCTGCTGGATGCGCAGTCCGGCATGCGCGTCCTTGATGCCTGCGCGGCGCCCGGCGGCAAGACCACCCATCTGCTCGAACGCGCGGACCTCGACCTGCTCGCCATCGACAGCGATGCGACGCGGCTTGTGCGAGTCCAGCAGAATCTCGATCGGTTGCAGCTCAAGGCCACACTGCTTGCGGCTGATGCGCAGTCGCCTGACAGCTGGTGGGACGGACGACCGTTCGATCGCGTACTGGCCGATGTCCCGTGCACGGCTTCCGGCGTGGTGCGGCGCCATCCCGACATCAAATGGTTGCGGCGCGCCGTGGACATCGCCCGCTTTGCAACGCAACAACGCACGATGCTCGATGCTTTGTGGCGGGTAGTGGCCAGTGGTGGTAAATTGTTGTACGCGACCTGCTCGGTTTTCAATGAAGAAAATTCGCGGCAAATCGAGGACTTTCTCACCCGCCATGCCGATGCCCGACGCGTGGCATTGAACGGGGTGGTTGCCACGATGGGGATACCGGAGGGCCAGTTGCTGCCGGACAACGAGCATGACGGTTTTTTTTACGCGCTCCTTCAGAAAAACTAGCCTGGTTTTGCTGCTCGCTGCGCTGGCATTGCTGATGCCGGCCCTGCAGGCGCGCGCCGAAGGCATCCTTGTCCGCGATGCCGCGCTGGTGGCCGCCGAGGAAGGCTATTACCTCGAAGCGGATTTCGAAATCACGCTGAACGCCACGCTCGAGGAAGCGCTTAACAAGGGCGTGCCGCTGTATTTCCTGCTCGAATTCGAAATGATCCGGCCACGCTGGTACTGGCTCGATGACAAGCTGGTCAATACGCAGCAGCAGTACCGCCTGGCCTACAACGCGCTGACGCGGCAATACCGGTTGGGCATCGGGGCCTTCTTCCAGAACTTCAATGAGCTCAACGAGGCGCTGTCGTTTCTGAGCCGCGTGCGGCGTCGCCAGGTGCTGGAATTGGGCATGCTCAGCCGCGGCTCGGTGTATTCCGCAGCGGTACGCATGCGCCTCGATGTGTCGCAGTTGCCGAAGCCCTTTCAGCTCAACGCCCTTGCATCGCGCGACTGGAACCTGAGTTCCGACTGGCACCGCTGGAGCGTCAAGCCGTGATGCTGCAACTGGCCAATTTCCGCCCGGCGCTGAAAAGCGGCGCGGTGACCTATTTGCTGGTGTTCTGCGTCGTAGTTGGCGCCGTGACCCTCTACCTGCTGGCGACCGCGACCGCGAACACGGCCTTGTTCGCGCAGCAGTATCCGTTGCTGCTCGCCCTCAATGGCGGACTGGCCGCCTGTCTGGCGGCCTTGCTCGGCTACCAGCTTTTCACGTTGCGGCAAAAGCTCAAGGCCGGCGTATTCGGCGCCAAGCTCACGCTGCGCCTGGTGATTCTGTTTGCGCTGGTTGCGGTGTTGCCGGGCGCCCTCGTCTATGGCGTGTCCGTGCAATTTGTTGCCAAAAGCATCGAATCCTGGTTCGACGTGCGCGTCGAGAAAGCGCTCGAAGGCGGCCTGAATCTCGGCCGCTCCACGCTCGACAACCTGCTCAAGGACCTGACCAAAAAAGCCGACGTGATGGCCGGAGCGCTGTCGGTGCGCTCGGCACAGGAACATATCGCCGCCCTGAATACCCTGCGTGAACAGGCCGGTGTCTACGAAGCGACGCTGTTTACCGCGCGCGGCAAGGTGATTGCCCATGCCGGCGGCGAGCGCGCGGTGCTGATGCCGGAACTGCCGGGGGCGACCGTGTTGCGCCAGCTGCGCCAGCAGCAAAGCTACAGCGCAGTCGAATCGATCCCGGACAAGGGGCTGGTTCTGCGTGTACTGATGCCGGTCAACGTGATCAGCCTTCAGGAAGACACGCGCATCCTGCAGGTGCTGCAACAGGTGCCGCAGCAACTGGCGCTCGATGCCGAGGTCGTGCAGACCGGCCAGCGCGAATATCAGGAACTGCTGCTGTCACGCCAGGGCCTGCGCAATCTCTACGGGTTGACGCTGACCCTGACCCTGCTGCTGGCGTTGCTGACGGCGCTGTCGCTGGCCTTTGTATTAAGCGAACGCCTGTCGGCGCCGCTGAGTTTTCTGGCCGAAGGCACGCGCGCCGTTGCCAAGGGCGACTTCAGCCAGCGCGAAACCGTCTCCAGCAAGGACGAGCTCGGCGTGCTGATGCAATCGTTCAACACCATGCGCCAGCAACTCGGTGAGACGCGCGCCGTGGTCGAGCGCAACCAGGCCCAGCTGGCCGATGCGCATGCCTATGTGCAGGGCATACTCGACAACCTGTCCGCCGGCGTGCTGGCCTTTGATGACCGCCTGCGCCTGCGCTCCTATAA
>CAZVDN010000002.1:0-2771 GCA_964625665.1 uncultured Streptomyces sp.
CCAGCTTGCCTTCGGCGTTGATCAGCGCCGCACCGCTGTGATTGTCGCGTGCCGGGGCGCTGAAAATTGCATTGTCGAGCGCGTATTCCCACCAGCCGGTGAAACGGCGGCGCGAAACGATGCTGACGCATGACAGGCCGCCGGCGCCCGGGTGGGCCGCGACCATTGCCGTATTCAATTCGCGCAGCGAATCGGCATCGCCGATTTCGAGCGGCGTGCCGCCCAGCGGCTGGCGCGCACGCACGAGACCGAAGCCGGTGGCGTGATCGAAGCCGACGATCGTCGCCGGCAATACGCGGCCGTCACTTGCAACCAGCAACACGGAATCGGCCTCGAGCAGCAGGTAACCGATGGTCAGTATGAGGCCGTCGTTGCCGATCAGAACGCCGGTGCCCTCGCGTTCTGCGCCCAGCGTCTCGGCGGTACGTGCCGAACGCGGCACGCGGATGCCGAGCTTGACGATCGAGGAGGCGAAGTCACGCTCGGCAAAAGTGCCGGTGGGCGGCAGGTTGGCGGCGCGCCAGGCCGACCAGGTGGCTGTGACGAGGGAAGGCACCGTTCCGCCTGGCGTTGCTGATTAGTCCGTCACCGCGCCCTTGCTCGCGGTTGAAACCAGCTTCATGTACTTGGCCAGCAGACCGCGCGTGTAGCGCGGTTTCGGCTGTTTCCATTTTTTGCGCCGCTGCGCGAGTTCACGCGCGCTGATGTTCACCTGGATCAGGCGTTTGTGCGCATCGATGGTGATCGAATCGCCCTCTTTCACCAGCGCGATCGGACCGCCCTCGTAGGCTTCCGGTGCAACGTGGCCGACCACCATGCCCCAGGTGCCGCCCGAAAAGCGGCCGTCGGTGATGAGACCGACCGATTCGCCAAGCCCCTGGCCGATCAGCGCTGCAGTGGGTGCGAGCATTTCCTGCATGCCGGGGCCGCCTTTGGGGCCCTCGTAGCGGATTACCAGCACATCGCCTGGTTTGATTTTGCGCGCCATGATGGCTTTCATGACGGCCGGTTCGGAATCGAACACGCGCGCGGGGCCGGTGATTTTCGGCGATTTCAGCCCGGTGATTTTGGCGACACAGCCTTCGGGTGCGAGATTGCCTTTGAGAATGGCGAGGTGGCCCTGTTTGTAGAGCGCATCGTCCCACTGGCGGATGACGTCCTGATCGGCGCGCGGTTTGGCCGGGATCTTCGCCAGTTCTTCGGCCATGGTGCGGCCGGTGATGGTCATGCATTCGCCGTGCAGCAGGCCGTGTTCGAGCAGCATTTTCAAAACCTGCGGCACGCCGCCGGCACGGTGGAAATCGACCGCCACGTATTTGCCCGAGGGCTTGAGGTCGCACAGCACCGGCACTTTGCGTCGCACGCGTTCGAAATCATCGATCGTCCATTTCACATCGGCAGCATGCGCGATGGCGAGAAAGTGCAGCACCGCGTTGGTCGAGCCGCCGGTGGCCATGATCAGTGCCACCGCGTTCTCGATGGATTTGCGCGTGATGATGTCGCGCGGGCGCAGATTGAGTTTGATGGCGTTGACCAGCACCGCTGCGGAGGCGGCGGCCGAGTCGGCTTTTTCCGGATCCGGCGAGGCCATCTGCGACGAGCCGAGCAGGCTCATGCCGAGCGCTTCGAAGGCCGACGACATCGTGTTTGCCGTATACATGCCGCCGCAGGCGCCGACCGAGGGGCAGGCGTTTTTCTCGATGCCGATGAAGTCCTCCTCGGCCATCTTGCCGGCGCTGAAGGCGCCGACCGCTTCGAATACGCTGACGACGGTGAGGTCCTGGCCTTTCCATTTGCCGGGCTTGATGGTGCCTGCATAGACGTAGATGCCGGGGACGTTGATGCGCGCCATGGCGATCATGCCGGCGGGCATGTTCTTGTCGCAGCCGCCGCAGACCAGCACGCCGTCCATGGCCTGGCCGTTGACCGAGGTCTCGATGGCATCGGCGATGACTTCGCGCGACACCAGTGAATACTTCATCGCCTCGGTGCCCATGCCGATGCCGTCGGTGACGGTGGGCGTGCCGAACACCTGCGGCATCGCCCCCGCGGCCTTGAGCGCCACCATGGCGCTGTCCACCAGCGGCTGAATGCCGGCGTTGCAGGGATTCATATTGGAATGGCCGTTGGCCACGCCGACGATGGGCTTTTCGAAATCGTCGTCGCCGAAACCGACGGCGCGCAGCATTGCGCGATTGGGTGAACGGGCAACGCCCGCCGTGATGAGTTGACTGCGTCTGTTGAGGGCCATGATCGTCCGCTTCAGTGAATGCTCTGGAATGAGCGCATATAATGGACGATTCTAACCCAATCAGCAGGCGGTTTTTTTGCTGTTACACCCGCAGTTCGACCCCGTCGCCGTGCATCTTGGCCCGCTGGCCGTGCGCTGGTACGGCCTGACTTATCTGATCGGTTTCGGCCTGATCTGGCTGTTCGGCCGCCATGCCATCAAGCACCGCGCGCATTCGGTGTGGAGCAATGCCGATCTCGATGACGCGTTGTTTTACGGCATTCTCGGCACCATTCTCGGCGGCCGTCTGGGTTATGTGTTTTTTTATAAATTCGGCGACTATTTCGCCGAGCCCTGGCGGATTTTCTACCTGTGGGAGGGCGGCATGTCCTTTCACGGCGGGTTTCTCGGCGTGGTCATCGCCATGGCCTGGTACGCGCGCGCGCACCGGCAGAACGCGCTCGACACCATCGATTTCATCGCGCCCCTGGTGCCGCTGGGACTCGCCAGCGGGCGCATGGGCAATTTCATCAATGGTGAA
>CAZVDN010000002.1:2781-19186 GCA_964625665.1 uncultured Streptomyces sp.
TGTGGACCGCGTGCCGCGGCACCCCTCGCAACTCTACGAATTCGCGCTGGAGGGCGTCGTGCTGTTTCTGTTGTTGTGGTTTTATGCCGCGAAACCGCGTCCGCGCGGCGCCGTGGCCGCCGCGTTTCTGGTCGGCTACGGCACGTTTCGTTTCGCCGTTGAATTCACGCGCGAGCCGGACAGCTTCCTTGGCCTGCTCGCGTTCGGCTTCAGCATGGGGCAGTGGCTATCACTGCCCATGATCGCCGCAGGCCTCGCGCTGTTCGCGTGGGCCTTTCGTTCGCGCTAGTCGGCTTTTTTCGCTGAGGGCTTGGCCGCAGCGCGATTGGCCAGTGCCGTGTTACGCGCCAGCAGACGCTGAAAGTTGTCGAGCGAGATCAGGTGCGCGTAAACGCGGCCGAGCACGCCCTTCTGCGTCAGTTCTTTCAGCACCGCGCCGTCGAGCTGGGTGATTTTTTCTTCTGCGACGCGGAACATGCCGGTCAACTGAATCGGCTCGCCCTGATTCGGCGTCGCCTGCATGGTGAACGGTTCGAGCAGCTGATACTTCACCAGCAGGGCGCACATTTCTTCGGTGCGTGCCAGATCGGCCTCGTATTCGAACAGCAGTTTCTGCCGCGCTTCCCACTCGGGGGTTGAGCCGCCCTTGTCATCGAACAGTTTCTCGCCCTTGTCATTGATGGCGCGTTTTTCCACGCAGGCCACGCGTTCCGGCGCCTCATTGCCATCGACCATCACGCGGGTCATGCAGAACGGATAGCGGCGCACATAAGCCGGCACGTAGACGCGGCGATCCCAGGTGTTGTCCCACATCACAAACAGGTTTTGTTGTGATGCAAGGCCGGTGACCAGCATCGGCGTAAACGTTTTGCCCTGATCGCCGCTGATAAAGACCAGCGGGTAATCGCGGCTGGCGATCGGAAATTCTGTATAGCTGACCGGGATCGGATTCATGTTGCGGAAGGTCATCGGCAGCGCCGTGCCCTTCGGCAACAAGACCCGGTGGGTCTTCGTCAAGGCAACGACTTCCTGGAAACCGTACGGCGGCGTAATTTGCGGCGTGGTTGTTTCGGGCGTGCTGGCCATGGCTGAATCCCTCTAGAAAAGGTCGCCGGATTATAACGCACGAAACCCCGCAATCCTTGAGGGGCGGCTTTTCAGAGGGCATGAAATGCTGCTAAAATAAGCGCTTACCGTGGGGACGTAGCTCAGCTGGGAGAGCGTCGCGTTCGCAATGCGAAGGTCGGGAGTTCGATCCTCCTCGTCTCCACCACTTTCCCCCGCCATGGCTGCAACGCCCTATGCCTGTGGCATTCCGGCATCGCACTGCATGACCCTGCCGATCCTGAATCTTGCTGCTTACCGCTTCTGGCCGGTCGCCGACCCGCACGCGACGTGCAATGCGCTGGAAGCAGCCGGCCGTGCACTGGGCGTCAAAGGCACCGTACTCGTCACTCCGGAAGGGTTGAACGCTTTTCTGGCCGGCGTGGAGATTCAGTGCCGCGAAATGCTCGACCGCTTGCGCGCCGTGCCGGGTTTCGAAACCTTGCAGGCCAAGGAAAGCTGGTCGGCAACGGTGCCGTTCAAGCGCTTCAAGGTCAAGGTCAAAAAAGAAATCATCCGCATGGACCACCCGACGATCCGGCCGGTTGATCAACGGGCGCCGGCGGTGGACGCAAAAACGCTGGCGCGCTGGCTGGACCGCGGCTGTGACGACAACGGCAAGGCCGTGGTCATGCTTGACACGCGCAACGGCTTTGAAGTCGATTGCGGCAAATTCGAGAACGCGATCGACTGGCGCATCGGCAAATTCACGGAATTTCCACCGGCCGTGCAGGCGCACCGCGAGGCCCTGCGGGGAAAGACCGTCGTCAGTTATTGCACCGGGGGCATTCGCTGCGAGAAGGCGGCGCTCTACATGCATGAACTCGGCCTGACCAATGTGCTGCAGCTCGACGGCGGCATTCTCAAATATTTCGAAGAGACCGACGGCCGTCACTGGCAGGGCGAGTGCTTTGTGTTTGACGAACGTGAAGCACTGGCCCCCGATCTCAGCGCGCGGGCGCAGGACGCCTGAACACCGCCGCAGCGCGGTGCCGGGGCCATTGGCTATAATCGGGCGTCGTCGCGACGTCACACACTGCGCGCCACGCATTTTCCAACCCGCGGGCAACTTTCTGCGCAGCCGTTGAACGTTGCGATACCGAAGTGCTTCGTGATTTCAGGCGAGACCGTGCGGTCATCGCCAACCGGAGGAAAGCATGAAAATCACCCATGTCCAATCGCAGGTCATTCGTTTGCCGGCGGTCGAAGCGCTCGCCGACGGCCCGGTCGCCCACGGTGCGTCGCGTGACATCGTCATTCTGACGCTGGGCACCGACGCCGGCATCGAAGGCATCGGCCTGACCTATTACGGCGGTTTTTACGGCGGGCCGGCCATAGCTTCGCTCAAGGCGATGGTCGATCAACTGGCGTCGCTGGTGGTCGGCGAAGACCCGCTGCGCATCGAAGCGGTCACCGGCAAGCTGCGCGCGCTGGGTGGTAACCTCGGCCCCGGTGGCGTGATGGCGCATGCGGTGGCGGCGATCGACATTGCGCTGTGGGACATCAAGGGCAAGGCGAGCAATCTTTCGCTGGCGAAAATGGTCGGCGGACATCGCGACCGTGTGGTGACCTACGCGAGCGGCGCGCTGATGCGCTTTTACACGCTCGACCACTGCCTGAAAGCGGCGCCGAAACTCGTCGAGCGCGGGTTCCGCCAGATGAAAATGCAATTGGCGCTGCCCGGCAACAAGAACCCGAACATCGAGGTCGAACGCGCGCGCAAGATCCGCGAAGCGATCGGCCCGGACATCGACCTCATGTGCGACATCAATCAATACTGGAGCGTGCATCAGGCAATCGACATCGGGCGCCGCATCGAGGACGTGCACCTCTACTGGCTCGAAGACGTTGCCGCCCACGACGATTATCCGGGGCTGGCGCGCGTCGCCGATGCGCTGGCCACCCCCTGCGCCGGCGGCGAATATGGCTTCGGCACGGTGCCGTTCCGTCACATGTTCGAGGCGCGCTCGGTCGATATCGCCATGATCGATCTGATGCGCGTCGGCGGCATTACGCAATGGCTGAAGGTGGCCGGCATGGCCGAGGCCTTCAATATTCCGGTGGTCAGTCACGTGCTGCCGGAGCTGCATGTGCATCTGATCGCCGGTATCCCGAACGGCCTTACGGTTGAATACATCGCATGGTCGTCGCCGCTCTGGGAAGAAATCCCGAAAATGGAAAAAGGCGATCTGCTGGTGCCGGACAAACCGGGGCTGGGGCTGTCGTTCAACAAAGACATCATCAAGCGTTACGCCGTGGCCTGACGATGGTCATCAAGTCCGTCGGCGTGATGAGTCCCGGCAGCATGGGGCAGGCCATCGCGCAACAATTGAAGCGCAACGGTTTCGCTGTTTATACAGCGCTCGACGGCCGCAGCGCGCGCAGCCGCGCGCTGGCTGCAGAGGCCGGCATCAGCGATCTGGGCACGCTCGACAAGCTCGCCGGGCAATGTGATGTGATTCTGTCGATCATGAATCCCGGTGCGGCGCTTGGGTTTGCGCAGAACCTCGCGCAGTCGATCAAGCGCACCGGCACGCAGCCACTAGTGGTCGATTGCAATGCCATTGCGCCATCGACCATGGAGGCGGTGCATGCGGCCATAACGGCGGTCGGTGCGTCCTGTCTGGATGCCGGCGTGTTCAGTCCGCCGCCGCGCGGCGGTGTCGTGGGGCGCTTGTATGTGTCCGGGCCCGGCGCTGCGGCGCTGGATGTTTTTGCGACTCCGGAACTCAGCGTGCGCGTGCTCGGCGATCGAATCGGTGCCGCCAGCGCGCTGAAGATGTGCGATGCGGTGATCAGCAAGGGCGTGACCGCGCTGGTATTGCAGATGCTGATTGCGGCGCAGCGTTACGGCGTGGCGAAGGAACTCGAAGAACAGTTCACGCCGGCGCGCCGGAAAATCCACGATGTGGTGGTCGACGCCTTGCCGATCATGCCGTCGAAGTCGTATCGCTGGGTGCCCGAGGTGCTCGAAATCGCCAAGACGCTCGAAGGTGCAGGCATGACGCCGAAGATGATCGAAGGCGCGGCAGATGTGTATCAGTTCGTGGCGGCGACTGCGCTGGGTCGCGAAACCCCGGAAAGCCGCGATGCGTCCCTGGACGGCCGTGGTGTCGTGGCAAAGCTTGCCGGCGAGCCCTGGTAATCTGCGCAGCAGTTTATCTATTCTAGTTGGCGCGGATGCCGGCGGTTTTGATGACGCGCGCGGTTTTTTCCATGTCCGCCGTCACTGCCGCGCGCAGTTGTTCGGGTGAGCTGCCGACCACTTCGGTGGCGGCGTTGAAAAAACGCTCGCGTATTTCCGGCGATTGAATCACACGCAGCGTTTCCTGATTCAGCAATTGGATGATCGCCTCCGGCGTGCGCGCGGGCGCAAACAGCGCCTGCATGGTAGCCGCCTCATAGCCGGCAAGGCCGGCGGAGGCCACGGTCGGCAGCCCCGGCAACAGGGCGGACGGTTGCGCGCTGGTGACGGCGAGCCCGCGCAGGCGGCCGGATTTCACATGCGGCAGACCGCCGTTAGCGACGGTGAACATGAGGTGGGCCTCGCCGCCCAGCAAGGCGTTGAGCGCAGGGCCGCTGCCCTTGTAAGGAATGTGAACCAGCTCGACGCCGGCCATCAGCTTGAACAGTTCCGCGGCCAGATGCGTCGGCGCGCCGTTGCCGCCGGACGCGTAGTTGAGTTCGCCGCGCCGCGCGCGTGCCAGCGCGAGCAGTTCGCGGACCGATTTGACCGGCAGCGATGGATGCGCGACGAGGATGCTCGGTGAGGTGACGGCGAGTGTAATCGGCGCAAAATCTTTAAGCGGATCGAACGGCGCCTTTTGCATCAAGGGCAGTGTCCACAGGCCGTTGCTGTAGAAAATCAGCGTATAGCCGTCGGGCGCCGCTCTGGCGACTAATTCGCCGGCAATAATGCCGCCCGCGCCGCCGCGGTTTTCGACGATCACCTGTTGTTTGAGCCGCTCGGTCAATCCTTGCGCGATCAGGCGCGCGGAAAAATCGAGGCCTGCGCCGGGTTCGTTGGTGACAATGCGCACCGGTTTGGCCGGCCAGGGCTGGGCCAACGAAAGCGCACTGGCAAGCCACAGGATGCCAGGCGCAAATATTCGAAGCTTGCTGAATAACGGTTTCATGGCAATTGAATTCCGGACGCGCTGCCTTCATCATAGCGCAAGTTCGCATTCACTCATTGAAGGACAGCCATGAAGCAACCGATTCAAACGACCGCTGCACCGCAGGCCATCGGCACCTATTCGCAGGCGGTGCGTTGCGGCGACACGGTGTATCTGTCGGGGCAGATCGCGCTTGATCCGCAGACCATGCAAATGGTCGAGGGCATCGACGGGCAGATCGTGCGCGTGTTTGAAAATCTCAAGGCGGTGGCGGCGGCAGCGGGCGGCAGTCTCGAAAATGCAGTGCGCGTTACCGTTTACCTGACTGACCTCGCCAACTTCGCGCGCGTCAATGAAGTGATGGCGAAATATTTCAGCGAACCGTACCCGGCGCGCGCGGCGGTCGGCGTCTCCAGCCTGCCGCGCGGCGCGCTGGTCGAGATCGACGCCATATTGCATCTGGCGTGAGAGCGGCAGTTTGAAACGTCCGGCGACCAAGCGCGAGCCTGCAGCCGCGCGCGCCGCGGCCGCAGGCATCGTTGCCAGAATCAGCAAGGCGACCCAGGCAGCGCTGGCGAAAATCGGCATTCATCGCGATTTCGATCTGGTGCTGCATTTGCCGCTGCGTTACGAAGACCAGACGCATCTCTACCGGATTGCCGACGCGCCAAACGGGCAGACCGTGCTGGTCGAAGGCGTGGTCACCGATTGCGCCGTCAAGTTTCGCCCCAAGCGCCAGCTGGTCTGTTCGGTCGAGGACGACAGCGGCACGGTGGTCATGCGCTTTCTCAACTTTTACGGCAGCCAGGTGCGCCAATTGGCTGTCGGCACGCGCGTGCGCATGTACGGTGAAATTCGCCAGGGATTTTTCGGCGCCGAGATGGTGCATCCGAAATACCGTGTCGTCGCCGAGGGCGCGCCGGTGGCCAAACAACTGACGCCGGTGTATCCGACCACCGCCGGATTGTCGCAAGCGACCTTGCAGCGCCTGATCGGCAACGCGCTCGAATCCATCGATCTGGACGATACGCTGCCGGCTGAATTGCTGGCGCAGCGCAAACTCGCCGGTTTTCGCGACAGTGTGCGTTATTTGCATCATCCGCCGCCGGCGGCGGAGCTGGCACTGCTCGAACGGCGCGCCCATCCGGCATGGCGGCGTGTCAAATTCGATGAGCTGCTGGCGCAGCAGTTGTCGATGCGTATCCATTACGACAAACGCAAGCAGATCACCGCGCCTTCGCTCGTTCCACGCGTTGCGCTGACGCGTGCGCTGCTCGACGCACTGCCATTTGCACTGACCAAGCCGCAGCAAAGGGCGGCCGGCGAAATCAGCGCCGATCTGGCGCGGGCCTATCCGATGCAAAGGCTCCTGCAGGGCGATGTCGGCAGCGGCAAAACCATTGTCGCGGCGCTGGCGGCCCTGCAGGCGATCGAAAACGGCTTCCAGGTGGCGATCATGGCACCTACGGAAATTCTCGCGGAACAGCATTTCGCCAAATTCTCGGGCTGGCTGACGCGGCTCGGGGTAACGGTAGCTTGGCTCGGCGGCAATTTGGCGGCCAAACCCAAACGCGAGGCACTGGGAAAGGTTGCCGACGGCAGCGCGCAGATCGTCATCGGCACACACGCGCTGTTCCAGGACAACGTCGAATTCAGCAAACTCGGTCTGGCCATTGTCGATGAGCAGCACCGTTTCGGCGTGCGTCAGCGTCTCGCCCTGCGCCAGAAAGGCGCCAAAGGCGGTGCGCGCGCACAGCCGCACCAGCTGATGATGAGCGCGACGCCCATCCCGCGCACATTGGCGATGAGCTACTACGCCGACCTCGACGTTTCCGTCATTGATGAATTGCCGCCCGGGCGCACACCGATTGCGACGCGTCTGGTTTCCGACGCGCGCCGCGACGAAGTGATCCAGCGCGTGCGTGATGCCTGCATGAATGGCAGCCAGGCCTATTGGGTTTGTCCGCTGATCGAAGAAGCCGAAGCAGACGAGATGCCGGTGGCCAGGAAAAAGGCGCGCGGCCGCGGCGGGATGGATGCGTTGCAGTTGCAATCGGTCATCGAAACCCACGAAAAGCTCTGCGCGACATTTCCCGAACTGCGCGTCGGCCTCGTGCATGGCCGCCTTGCCGCGGCCGACAAGGCTGCAGTCATGCAGGCGTTCGCAACGGGCGCGACGCAGCTGCTGGTGGCGACCACGGTGATCGAGGTGGGTGTCGATGTGCCGAACGCAACGCTGATGGTGATCGAAAATGCCGAACGCATGGGACTGGCGCAATTGCACCAATTGCGCGGCAGGGTCGGCCGCGGTGCGGGCCACAGCACCTGCATCCTGCTCTATAAAAACGCGTTGTCGGCATTGGCGCGTGAGCGGCTGAAAATCATCTACGAAAATACCGACGGTTTCGAGATTGCGCGCGAAGACCTGCGTTTGCGCGGCCCAGGTGAATTGCTCGGCGCGCGCCAGAGCGGCGTGCCGATGCTGCGCTTTGCCGATGTCAGCGCGGATGCCGACATCGTCGAGTCGGCGCGCGACGCGGCGCAGGCACTGCTGCAGTCGAAACCGCAGGTCGTCGAGCTGCATCTGCAGCGCTGGCTCGGCGGGCGCCAGAACTATTTGCGCGTTTGAGTTGTTTGGCGGGCAAATCGCGCAAAGGGCGGCGCGCTGGGCGATAATCGGGGCTGTGAATATGCAGTGCCCCCGCGCCGGCTGGCACGGGCGGCCAATGCTGAACCTGTATGGATGCCAATAAGTCCGATACTCTGTGGCGCCGTCGTCCGATCGGCGCGGATGCGCGTACGCGACGCTGGTTGCTGGACCGCGGTTCGCTGACCCAACGCATCCAGCACCGGTCGAAACAGTTTCGCGTCGAATTGATTGCGCTGACGCTGGCTGGTCCCGATCGTGATGAATCCGGGTTGATCGACGCCGGCGGACGGCGTGCCTGTGTCATACGCGAGGTTGCACTGCACAGTGACGGCGTGGCGGTCGTTTTCGCCCATTCGGTCGCGGCCCGGCGCGCATTGCAGGGGCCGTGGCGTTTGCTGCTCACGCTTGGCACCAAACCGCTGGGGGCGGCATTGTTCGCGGATCCGCGGGTGGCGCGACAGTCTTTGCGCTTCCGCCAGATTCGCCGCGGACACGAACTGTACGACGCTGCCTGCCGCCGGCTCGATGTGGATTCGGCGGTATTGTGGGCACGGCGCTCGGTGTTTGTTTTTCGCGGTTCGCGCCTCTTGGTGACGGAAGTCTTTTTGCCGGCTATCCTTGCGCTGAAATCATGAAGCTCAAAGAGCGCCTTGACGTTTATGAAAAGCTGACCCGCCTCGACAGGCCGATCGGCATTTTGCTGTTGTTGTGGCCGACTTTATGGGGGCTCTGGCTGTCGTCGAACGGGTCGCCGAATCCGTTTGTCGCGGTCATCTTTGTACTCGGTGTGGTGTTGATGCGTTCGGCCGGGTGCGTCATGAATGATTTCGCCGATCGCAATTTCGACGGCCATGTCGAGCGCACGCGCGATCGACCGCTGCCCGCAGGGAAAATTTCATCGCGTGAAGCCTTGGCGCTGGCTGCCGCGCTGGCGGGGCTGGCCTTCGGCCTCGTGCTGCAATTGAATGCGCTGACCGTCAGGTTGTCGGTGTTCGCCTTGCTGCTGGCGATCATCTATCCCTTTCTGAAACGCGTTTTCTGGCTGCCGCAGGCCTGGCTCGGCATTGCTTTTGGTTTCGGCATTCCAATGGCGTTCGCCGCGCACCGCGACGTCGTGGTGCCGATTGCCTGGGTCATTCTGCTCGCCAATGTATTCTGGGCGATCGCCTATGACACCCAATATGCAATGGTAGACAGGGACGACGACATCAAGCTCGGCCTGAAGTCGTCGGCGATTTTGTTCGGGCGGCATGATGTGACGGCCGTGCTCGTCTGTTATCTGTTGTTTATCGGCACGATGATTTATATCGGCTACTGGGCGCGCATGGGGGCGTGTTATTTTTCCGCGCTGATCGTCACGGGCATGCTGGTGGCGGTCGAATACCAGTTGTTCCGGTCGCGCCAGCGTGACCGTTGCTTCAAGGCGTTTTTGTTCAACAACTGGATCGGGGCTGCGGTGTTTGCCGGGATCGTCGCGGATTTTCTCTGGTATCTGCCGCTGTTTTCCGGCCCGGCGCGCTGACTCATCATGAAATACCGCGACCTCAGGGATTTTCTCGCTGGCCTCGAAAAGCAGGGGGCGCTG
Source organism: uncultured Streptomyces sp. (assembly GCA_964625665.1). Lineage (GTDB taxonomy): Bacteria > Pseudomonadota > Gammaproteobacteria > Burkholderiales > SG8-41 > PALSA-1004. The sequence continues at coordinate 12,236 of CAZVDN010000002.1, forward strand.
AAGCGCATCGGGGTCGAGGTCGATCCGCGCCTCGAGATGACGGAAATCTGCGATCGCGTACTGAAAGCGCAGGGCCCGGCACTGTTGTTCGAAAAGCCGAGGGGGCACACCATCCCGGTGCTCGGCAATCTGTTCGGCACGCCGTTGCGTGTGGCTTTGGGCATGGGACAGGAACGCGTCGAGGCGCTGCGCGAAGTCGGGCAACTGCTGGCCACGCTGAAGGAGCCCGCTCCGCCGCGCGGCTGGAAGGACGCGTGGGACAAAATCCCGATGCTCAAGCAGATCCTGAGCATGGCGCCGCAGGTGGTGTCGGACGCGCCCTGTCAGGAAACCGTCTGGGAGGGGGATGCGGTTGATTTGAACCGCCTGCCGATTCAAACCTGCTGGCCCGGCGATGCGGCGCCGTTGATCACCTGGGGGCTGGTCGTGACGCGCGGTCCGCACAAGGCGCGGCAGAATCTGGGCATTTATCGTCAGCAGGTCATCGGCCGCAACAAGGTCATCATGCGCTGGCTGGGCATGCGCGGCGGCGCGCTGGATTATCGCGACCATTGTCTGGCGCATCCGGGTGAGCCGTTTCCGCTGGCTGTTGCCCTCGGTGCGGATCCGGCGACGCTGCTGGGCGCGGTGACACCGGTACCGGACAGCCTGTCCGAATACCAGTTCGCCGGTTTGTTGCGCGGTGCACGGACTGAAATCGTCCAATGCCTGACACATGATCTGCAGGTGCCGGCGCGCGCGGAAATCGTGCTCGAGGGATTCATCCATCAAGACGAGACTGCACTCGAGGGACCGTTCGGCGATCACACCGGGTATTACAACGAACAGGAGCGTTTCCCGGTATTCACCATCGAGCGCATGACCCTGCGGCGCGACCCGATTTATCACAGCACCTACACCGGCAAGCCGCCCGATGAGCCGGCAGTGCTCGGCACGGCGCTCAATGAAGTATTCGTGCCGCTGTTGCAAAAGCAGTTTCCGGAGATCATCGATTTTTATCTGCCGCCGGAGGGTTGCTCCTACCGCATCGCCGTTGTCAGCATGAAAAAACAGTATGCCGGTCACGCCAAGCGGGTGATGTTCGGCATCTGGTCGTTTCTGCGCCAGTTCATGTACACCAAATTTATCATTGTCACCGATGACGATGTGAATGTGCGCGACTGGAAAGAGGTCATCTGGGCACTGACCACACGCGTCGATCCCAAGCGCGATACGCTGATCGCCGACAACACGCCGATCGACTATCTCGACTTTGCCAGTCCTGTTGCCGGCCTTGGCTCGAAAATGGGCATTGATGCGACCAACAAGTGGCCGCAGGAAACGACACGTGAATGGGGCACGCCGATCGCAATGGACGCGGCGACCAAGGCGCGCATTGATGCGCTCTGGGAGTCGCTGAAACTCTAAGGCAAAAAAATAGCCGGGTTCCCCCGGCTATTTTGTTCGGTGATGATGCTCAGAATTTGTAGCCGAGCCCGAGGGTATAGATGGTCGAATCGTTGCTGACCGTATTGGTGTTGCTGCCCATTTTCTGGATGCGTTCGATTTCGCCGCGCGCGCTCAGGTTCGCATTGAAGTCGTAACGCAGGCCGGCGCCGAAGGTCGGGCTCCATGAATTGTCCGCAACACCCTGCGGGTTCATTTTCTGGCGCATACGGTATTCGCCCAGTTTTGCAAGGATCGTGAAATCGTTGCCGACCGGCCATGCGCCGACAAGTGCAACACCCCAGCCGGCCGGTTCGATGGTCCTGTTGTTAATGGTGGTGTAGCTGCCGAGGTTGATGTAAGTGCCTTCGACGCTGAAATTCTTGTGAAATTGATAGCCACCGAAAATCTTGTAAATGCCTTCCGAATTGGTAACCGCACCACCGGTATTGGCAGCGGCGCCTGCCGTATCGAAATTCGCCCGGGCCTGCCCAAGGCTGCCGCCGATGTAGAACGCATTGTCCGCGGCAAGCGCGGCATTGCCGGCAAGAGCGCCTATTGCAATTGCGATGATGCCGATTCGTGTTTTCATGGACATGGTTGCTTCTCCTAAGTTACTAAAATGTTCTGTGCCAAAAAACTTCAGATTCGAAAAAAATAGCCGGGGGCGACCCGGCTATGTAGATGGTGGCGTAGCTTTGTGATTAGACCTTTAGTACTGCGCCACTTTTCTTGCTAATGGGCCATATGCCGATGTTTGAATTGGGTGGTCTGTAAGTCTTCATCCGGAAACGTTGTGTTGCTTTCCTGATGCCGGCTCGTATCGACTTGCCAAATCTCCCATCGGTTAAGGCGTTAGGGTCAGATTAAAGAAATCGCTTTAACTTGTCTACTTAAGTCCATTTATTTGTTCGGTAAATTGCTTAAATCTGTTGTGTTTTGGCAACAATTCGACATAACATTATGATAAATAACGATAAAGATATTTTACGCTCTGGGGGATTTTGCGCAGAAGGGCCCAAAAGAGCCAACCGGAGGGGGTGTCGAGGGCGGTAAATTCGCTAAAGCGCTGGCCAAGGGGCGGCTCAGCGCGAATAAACCCATTTCAACAGCGCATCCTGGGCTGCGATTGCATCACCGGCACGCGCATGATTGACCAGAAACACGACGATGACAGTGCGCCCCTTGGCATCGAGCACATAACCCGCAATGGCGCGCGCGCCGGCGAGGCTGCCGGTCTTGATGTGAGCCTGTCCTGCGATGTCGGCACCGTGCAGGCGCTTGCGCATCGTGCCGTCGACGGCAACCAGCGGCAGCGATGCCACAAATTCCGGCATCACTGCACTGCGACTGGCCTGCAGCAACAACTGACCGAGCCCGCGCGCGCTGATGCGCTCCGCGCGCGACAGACCGGATCCGTTTTCCAACACAAGTTCGGGCAGCGAAAGGCGCCGCGTGTCGAGCCACTGCGCAATCGCCCGCGCTGATTTGTCCGCGGCTGCCGGCGCGCCCAGTGCTGCCGCACCAAGCGTCAGATACAACTGTCGAGCCATGACGTTGTTGCTGAACTTGTTGATATCGCGCACCACATCGGCGAGCGGTTGCGAGGCGTTGACCAGCAGCGGTTTTGCAGCGGAAGGCACCGCGCCATCGCGAACCCCGCCGCTGAAGCTGCCGCCGAGTTCGCGCCATAGGAGCGAAAACAGCGCGTGCACATACTGCGGGTGCGCCAGCAGGCTGTAATGACGTTCTTTTTCGCCGCAGGCCAGCGGGAAGCTGCCGGTAAATACCAGCCGCGCAGATGTGGCGTCACCGCTCGCCGATAGTTTCAGTTTTTCCACCCAGTCGCCGCAGGCGTCCGCAGTCGGCAGCAGATTGTTGACGATTTGCAATTGCGGCAGTGCCGGTTCGACGATGATCTTGACCGCGCGGCGCGCGGCATCCGGTACAAAACCAAGCCGGAATGACTTGAAATTGACGAGCAAAGCATCAGGCTGCGTGTTGTACGGGCGCGACGGCTCATTATCGAAACCGCCCGGATCAGTGCCCTCGGTGCCGGCAAAAAAACTCCGGTCGAGCACCAGATCTCCGCGGATTTCCCGCAGTCCGCGCGCGCGCAGATTACGCAGCATCAGCCAGAAATTTTCCAGCGTCAGCCGCGGGTCGCCGCCCCCGCGCAGGACAAGGTCGCCGGCAAGCACATCGCCCTGCAGCGGCGCGGCCGCATAGACCTCAGTGGACCACCGATAGGCGGGCCCGAGTTGATCGAGCGCGGCGAAGGTGGTGAGCAGCTTGATGGTCGAGGCCGGATTGAGCGCACGCGATTCACCCAGCGCCAGTACAGGCTGTTCGGCGCCGGCCTCGTGCACATAAATGCCGGTTGCAGAGAGCGGAATGCCGGCTTGCGCCAGCGCCTGACCAACCACCGGCGGCAGACGGTCGGCGCGCTCCTGCGCGAAAGCCGCCGCGGCGAATGTCAGCGCAACAAAAATCGCGACGCGCATCATCAAATCTCGACCATCCCGCGGCCCTGTGCCACCGTGGCCTCCCATTGCAATTGGCGGCAGATGACATTGCGAAACGCGGCGGCAGCACCGGCTTCCCCGTGAACAACATAGGTTTGCCGCGGCGGACGCCGGAAGCGGCGCAACCAGCCCAGCAGTTCCGCCTGATCCGCATGGGCCGAGAGCCCGCCGATCGTATGAATTCCGGCGCGCACCGGGATTTCCTCACCGAAAATCCGCACCGACTTCGCGCCGTCGACGATGCGACGGCCGAGCGTGCCCATCGCCTGGAAGCCGGTAAAAACAACCGCGCATTCCTTGCGGTTGAGATTGTTCGCCAGATGATGTTTGATCCGCCCGGCGTTGCACATGCCGCTGGCGGAAATAATCACCGCGCCGCTTTTGATATTGGCCAGCGCCATCGATTCGTTGACGTCATGAATGAAATTGATCTGCGGCCGTTTATGGTTCGCACGCAGCCAGTTGAACATTGCGTGTGTTTCGGCGTCGAGCAGTTCAGCGTGCTTGAGCGTAATTTCAGTGGCTTTGAGCGCCATCGGCGAATCGACATAGATATATAGCGGGGGCAGGCGCTTTTGCCGGTACAAATCGCTCAGCAAATACAACAGGTCCTGGGTGCGCCCCACCGCGAAGGCAGGAACAATCACATTGCCCTTTTTGCGCACCAGCGTTTCATGAAGCGCGCCCACCAGCTCGACCATCGTGTCGTCGAGACTTTTGTGCAGACGGTCGCCGTAGGTCGATTCGACCAGCAGAATGTCAGCTTCATCGATCGGCGTGACGTCGCGCACGATCGGGTGGCCGGAGCGGCCGATGTCGCCGGAGAAAACGATTTTTGTTTCGCGACCGGATTCATGAATCCATGCCTCGATAATGGCCGCGCCCAGAATGTGCCCGGCGTCGCGCAAACGGCAGCGCACCCCTTGCTTGGGCTGAAACTCCGCGTCGTAATCGACCGCGTGCAAGCGGTCGAGGCAGGCCAGCGCCTGCGCCACGCTGTAGAGCGGCGCGGTAAATTCACTTCGTACAGACCGGCCTGCTTTGCGCGCCCGTTCGCGCCACTCCGTTTCCTTTTCCTGAATATGCGCCGAGTCGAGCAGCATGACCTCAAGCAGGTCGATGGTGGCGGCGGTCGTGTAGATTTTCCCGCGAAAACCCCGGGCGCAGAGGCGGGGCAGCAATCCTGAATGGTCGATGTGGGCATGCGTCAGCAGCACAAAATCGAGCGTTGCCGGATCAAATGAAAAATCGGCATGATTTTTCGCATCGGCGTCGCGGTCGCCCTGGAACATGCCGCAATCGACGATAAAACGCAGATTGGCGGCTTCGACCAGATAGCAGGAACCGGTGACTTCGCCGGCAGCGCCGAGAAAATGCAATTTCATTGGAGGGCGCCGTTCATGTCAGTGCTTCGTTCAGTGCGGCCAGCGCACCCGCCGTCAAGAAGGCAATTTCATCCGCGTCGATGACATAAGGCGGCATGAAATAAACCGTATTGCCGATCGGCCGCAGCAGCACGCCGTGCGCCAGTGCCGCGGCATGATATTTCCGCGCAAAACCGGCATCGGCCGTGTCGGCTTCAAACGCCCAGATCATGCCGGTGTTGCGGAAATGGCGCACACGCGGATGTTGCGCGATGGTTTGCGCGGCCGCGGTGATGGCCGCACTTTTTTCGCGGTTGGTTTCGATGACGCGGTCCGCGGCAAAGATATCGAGCGTGGCCAGCGCCGCGCGGCAGGCCAGCGGGTTGCCGGTGTAGGAATGCGAATGCAGAAAGCCGCGCGTCGTGGCGTCGTCATAAAACGCCTTGTAAACATCGTCAGTGGTCATTACCGCGGCGAGCGGCAGATAGCCGCCGGTAATGCCCTTCGACAAACATAAAAAATCCGGCGCGATGCCGGCCTGCTCGTGCGCGAAAAAACTGCCGCTGCGGCCGAAGCCGATCATGATTTCATCAGCGATCAGATGCACTTCGTAACGATCGCATAAGGCGCGCGCGAGGCGCAGATACTCGGCGTCATACATCGCCATGCCGGTCGCGCCCTGCACCAGGGGTTCGATGATCAGCGCGGCGGTTTCATGGTGGTGCTGTTCCAGGTGTGCTTCGAGCGCGCGCGCGCAGCGCACTGCCACGTCGCGCGCCGATTCGCCTGGTGCCGCCTGCCGCCAGTCCGGGCTCGGCACCTGCGCGCTCTGGCGCAACAACGGCGCATAGATGTCCTTGAACAGGGCGACATCCGTGACCGACAGTGCGCCCAGCGTTTCACCGTGATAGCTGCCGGCAAGACTGATGAACCCGGTTTTCGCCGTTCGGCCGCAATTTCGCCAATAGTGAAAGCTCATTTTTAATGCGATCTCGACCGCAGACGCACCGTCGCTGCCATAGAAACAATGACCGAGCCGGCCGCCGGTCAACGCCGACAGTCGTTCCGACAGTTCGACCACCGGCGCATGTGTGCAGCCGGCGAGAATGACGTGCTCGAGCGTTTCGAGCTGTTCGTGCAGCGCGGCGTTGATGCGCGGATTCGCGTGGCCGAACAGATTGACCCACCAGGAACTCACCGCGTCGAGATAACGGCGGCCCTCGTAGTCAAAGAGCCAGACGCCGCGGCCGCGCGCGATCGGCAGCAGCGGCAGCGTTTCGTGTTGCTTCATTTGCGTGCATGGATGCCAGACGGCGCCCGTGCTGCGTGCAAGCCATTCGGAATTGGCGGCGCCGGTCATCATTGGCCGCCCGCCGCCCGCATCATGCGAAATGCGGGGCGCATCAGCGTTTGTTCGAGGTCAAGATCGTTTTGCGTGCGGTCGTAAGCATTGTTACGGCTCCGCGAGCGGTAGCGGTCAACCATGTTTTGATGCGCGGCGTTGATGAATATGCGTGGCATGGTTTGTGCTCGACTGAGTGTAGCATTCCTTTGGAGGTGATCTTGCCATGGAACTACTCGATCGTATCGAAGATCAGGTCAATGCAACCCGGTTGCCTTTGTTTGCAATCACCGTG
>CAZVDN010000002.1:19196-58096 GCA_964625665.1 uncultured Streptomyces sp.
CGCCGGTCATACTCACCTTGCACTGGCATGCGTTCATCACTGAAAAGCTCGCCGACATTCCCACCGCCGAAGCGGTGGTCTATAAACCGGTGCCGAGCTCGGCTTTGCAACTGAACGACCGCTGGGATGATCTGACTGCGGTTGATTGCGCCGCAATGGAAGCCGCGTGGGAGCTGGGCGCGTGGGACGTGCAGCGCGCCGAACGTCCGGCTTGCGCGCGGCCGGGCGCGGAGTCGCGCGAAGCACTTGAATGCCTGCAGGCCTTTGGCGCTTTTCCGTACGGACTGCATCATCAGCAGATGGTAGTGGCCGATGCACCCGATACCGATGAACTGCTTGAGGTCGCCGCGCGACGCGGTTATCTGATGTGGTTGTTCCGGCCGGTGCGCGGCGGGATCTGGGGCCGGTATGCCGATGACGCTACCCTGGATGAAAGCGGTCGTCGCAGCGGGCCTTGCCCGCATGCGCCGATTCCGGCCAAATGCGACCGTAGCCGCCGGACGGTCTATCGTTTCGGGGTTCCCGCGAGCAACCCGCTGACCGCTGCAAATTAACTGCGGCGTGCGGCAGCCACCACAAGCATCGACTTAAGCAATTGTTTTATAACTATTAAACGGCCTGCCCGGCGTCCGCTGGGCAGGCCTTCGCAGGTTGTGGCGCTCCCTGCGCCCTTGAATTTCCGCCCGCCAACCTCTATTATTAGCACTCGCTCATATTGAGTGCTAGCAATACCCCCTTTCCAAGTCTGACCAAGTAAACGCAGAGGAGATGCAAGTATGAAGATTCGTCCTTTACATGATCGCCTGATCGTCAAGCGTCTCGAAGAAGAGCGCAAGACCGCTTCCGGCATCGTTATTCCCGACACCGCCGCCGAGAAACCCGATCAAGGCGAAGTCAAAGCCGTCGGCAAAGGCAAGATCCTCGAAGACGGCAAAGTGCGCCCGCTCGACATCAAAGTCGGCGACCGCGTGCTGTTCGGCAAATATTCCGGCCAGACCGTCAAGGTCGAAGGCGAAGAACTGCTCGTGATGCGCGAAGAAGACATCATGGGCGTCATCGAATAAATCAGATCGCCAAACAGGAGATTCCACACATGGCAGCTAAAGACGTACGTTTTCATGATTCCGCCCGCGCCAAGATCGTCGCCGGCGTGAATGTTCTGGCCGATGCGGTCAAAGTCACCCTCGGCCCGAAAGGCCGCAACGTTGTGCTCGAGCGCTCGTTCGGCGCGCCGACCATCACCAAGGACGGTGTTTCGGTCGCCAAGGAAATCGAACTGAAGGACAAGTTCGAAAACATGGGCGCGCAAATGGTGAAAGAAGTCGCGAGCAAAACCTCCGACATCGCCGGCGACGGCACCACCACTGCGACCGTGCTCGCGCAATCGATCGTGCAGGAAGGCATGAAGTTCGTTGCCGCCGGCATGAACCCGATGGACCTCAAGCGCGGCATCGACAAAGCGGTTGAGTCGGTCATCGCCGAACTCAAAAAGCTGTCGAAGCCCTGCACGACCAACAAGGAAATCGCGCAAGTCGGCTCGATCTCGGCTAACTCCGATGCAGACATCGGCGACATCATTGCCAAGGCAATGGAAAAAGTCGGCAAAGAAGGCGTCATCACCGTTGAAGACGGCAAGAGCCTGAACAATGAACTCGACGTCGTCGAGGGCATGCAGTTCGACCGCGGCTACCTGTCGCCGTACTTCATCAACAACGCCGACAAGCAAATGGCGATTCTGGACGACGCCTACGTTCTCCTGCACGACAAGAAGATCTCGAACATTCGCGATCTGCTGCCCGTGCTCGAGCAAGTGGCCAAAGCCGGCCGTCCGCTGCTGATCATCGCTGAAGAAGTCGACGGCGAAGCACTGGCGACCCTGGTCGTCAACGGCATCCGCGGCATTCTGAAGACCTGCGCCGTCAAAGCGCCGGGCTTCGGCGACCGCCGCAAAGCCATGCTCGAAGACATCGCGATCCTCACCGGCGGCACCGTGATTGCCGAAGAAGTCGGCCTCTCGCTCGAAAAAGCGACGCTGAAGGACCTCGGCCAGGCCAAACGCATCGAGATCGGCAAGGAAGAAACGACGATCATCGACGGCAAAGGCGAAGCCAAAGTCATCGAATCGCGCGTCAAGACGATCCGCCAGCAAATCGAAGCGGCGACCAGCGACTACGACAAAGAGAAGCTCCAGGAACGCGTGGCGAAGCTCGCCGGCGGCGTGGCGCTGATCAAAGTCGGCGCTGCTACCGAAGTCGAGATGAAAGAGAAAAAAGCGCGTGTTGAAGATGCTCTTCATGCAACCCGTGCAGCGGTTGAAGAAGGTATCGTGGCGGGCGGCGGTGTTGCGCTGGTTCGTGCACGTTCTTCGCTGGCGAAAATCAAAGGCGACAACCACGACCAGGACGCCGGCATCAAAATCGTGCTGCGCGCGCTGGAAGAGCCGATGCGCATGATCGCCTCGAACGCCGGTGACGAGCCGTCGGTCGTGATCAACAAGGTCGTCGAAGGCAAAGGCAACTTCGGTTACAACGCCGCGACCGGCCAGTATGGCGACATGGTTGAAATGGGCGTGCTGGACCCGACCAAAGTGACGCGCTGCGCACTGCAGAACGCTGCTTCGGTTGCCGGCCTGATCCTGACCACCGACGCGATGGTTGCCGAGTCGCCGAAGGAAGACGCCGGCCACGCCGGACACGGCCATGGCGACATGGGCGGCATGGGTGGCATGGGCGGCATGGGCATGTAATTCGCGCTCACGCGCAAATTGCAGACCTCCCGGGTTCGCCCGGGTCAAGCCCCAGAGAAAGCCCCGCTTCGGCGGGGCTTTCTTTTTGCGGGGCCAATCAGGCGCCGAGCAATAGCAGATGGCTGGTGCCGGCCGCGTGCAGGATTCTCGCGCCGACCGCGGACCGTTCTCAGGCTTTTTTGCTCCACGCCGTGCACCATCCTCTGGCGGCAACTAGTTTTCCGCTGAACAGCGGGCACTGCCCTGAAGCGGCGCCCGGGTTGCCCTGATACAACGCGCAGTTACTGCACACCTGTCCGGCGACATACTTGGGCTGCTTCGTTTTGTCGATTTTGCCGGAGTCGGCTTTGTAACCCAGCGCAACGGCCTGGGCATCCGACTCAGCCAATGGCGTCTGTGCCAGAGCTTGCCTGAAGTGCGTCATGCCGGCGCAAACGGCCGCGGCCCCCGCGATGAACTTGCGGCGCGAAATCAAAGTACTTTTACGGTTGTTGCTCATGAGTGTTTCCTTTTCACAGAGTTTTGACATGGGCGAGGGCAAATCCGGTGCGGCTCGCCATGCGGAGCGGGCGCGGCAAATGCCAGTCAGGCCACCTGAAGGGCGTCTTCGTCGCTCTCCGCCTGCAGATGAATGATCCTTTTGGGAGCGATCGTGTTGTCGTACACAACGGGGCCTTTGAAACCAAATGCGCCCCCATCCGAAAAAGCCCCCGCGTATTCCCGCTGGTTGATACGCAGGTTGGCGACAATCAACTGCTCGTCGCAAATTTTCCGTTTCAGCCTTTCGAAGACCGACTCAATCTGGTCTTCGTCATTCACGTGGTGGATCCACTGCCACGCTGCGCCGCGGGGGACGCTCCTATCGATGCCGGTTTTATTCAGCAAAACGTAACTGATTTTCATGACCCTCCTTCTCGATGCCCGGGCGCCCAGACCAGAGCGATTGCACGCTTCCAGACGAGGACGTGGTTGAAGAGATTTTGCAAACACGTTGCTAAGCATTGACGCTAAAATACGACATTGATCAAATAAAAAATATTCACAAATTGAAAAATTTTCGTCATTAATTATTCAAAAGCTATTCATTGGCCATTTATGAAAAGCCGATCGCCAGTAAAAATCATGCACAAAATCGGGGCGGTATCCAGCCTGAGCGGGATTCCCGCACCCACTCTCAGGAGTTGGGAAACCCGGTATGGAACATTCGCGCCGCAAAAAGCCGGGAGCAGGCACAGGCTCTATACCGATGACGATTTGCTGAAGGCGTCCCTGCTCAAACGTCTTACGGATCTGGGGCACGCGATTGGCAGCATCGCGGGGCTTGATACCCGGGCGCTAAATGATCTCCTGCAGCATCAGGCCGCGCTCCACGCTGGCAAGCCGGTCGCGCGTAACGACACTCCGGTGATGATGGTGGTGGTCGGGCTGGCGCTGGCGGGACGCATAGAATCCCCAGCGTTTGCACAGGTGTTTAAAACCCACGCGCTGCGCGTCACCGATATCTTTGAAGATCTTCAGGCGGCGTTGACGTCTTCCTCGCAGAAAAGACCGCAAATCCTGCTGATCCGGATCAACTCGCTGCATTCGGTAGCCGCAATTGAAATTCAAAAGCTGGCCGAACAATGTGGCGCCATGCAGGTCATTGTCCTCTACGGTTTCGGCCAGGAATACGTCATCCGGTCAATAAAGCATGCGGGCATGATTGTCCGCAGAGAGCCGGTAGCCGACGCCGAACTCGCGGATCTGATCGGGGCGGTTCTGCTGATCGACCCCGGACAACATCCCGGCTATCTGCGGTCCGGGACACTGATTCCGCCGCGCCAGTTCAGCGACCTCACGCTATCGAGGGTGGCGGCGGGTTCAACGAATATTCTGTGCGAATGTCCGCGACACGTCGCTGAAATCATCAGCCAGTTGGCAAGCTTCGAGCAATACAGTCACGAATGTTTGAACAAGTCCTCTGAAGACGCGCATCTTCATGCCTATCTCAGCTCGGTCTCTGGCTCTGCACGAGCTCTATTCGAAGGCGCATTGCAAATGATCGCGCAGCACGAGGGTTTCGATCTTGCGGCTCTTGAAGATTCACGCAGCGGTGGTGCGAGTGACTTTTCGGGGAAATAAGCGCACCCTGCCTTCCAGGTCATGCAAGGTTTGCGGGCGGGACATGGTTTGGCGCAAAGCCTGGGCGAAAAATTGGGGTCAGGTGCTCTACTGTTCGAGCGCCTGCCGTAAAAACAAAAGAAAGCATTAATTGAAATGGAAACCGATAAAACAGCCGTGCACGGCGTGGTACGCGTGCTGGGCTATGGTGGCCTGATCCCGTTTTTGGTCTTCTCGGGTTTGGTCTTTATCGCTGACAACGAGTGGTGGCCGATCTGCATGTTAGCGTTGCGCGCGTATGCCGCCTGCATTGCCAGTTTCCTCGGTGCCATCCATTGGGGGCTGGTTATGAAGAGCGCGGCGCCGGAGTCTGCGTCATTTTTGTGGGGCGTGGCGCCGTGCCTGCTTGCCACGGCCGGCCTGTTGCTGGAACCACCAACCGGACTGGGCATGATCACCGCGGTCTTATTTCTTTGCTATTTCGTGGATCGTGCAAGTTACCCGAGGTACGGCTTTGGCCATTGGTTGCCCATGCGATTGACTCTGACGGCGATTGCTGGACTGGCCTGCATCAGCCCGCTCGTTTTGGTCTGAAACAGCATCGCCGAATCCGAGATTTTGCACCGGCAGTCCGAAAGTCTTTCTACAGTTCACCCATTGCGACCCGGCTAGACGATCAATGCCACTAATTACACGGCCGTTTCGCGCGCTGGTGATCGGCGCCTCCGGCGCCATCGGCAGCGCGCTCGTCCATGCCCTCGAAAATCACCCGGAATGTCGGGAGGTTCTGGGCATTCATCGCACCTCAATCCCTCCAATTCACTACAGGCGACCGGAGTCCATCGGGCTTTCCGCGGAATGCCTGGCGGCCGCGAAGCCATTCGATCTGATTGTGAATACCATTGGCGTGCTTCATACAGAAAAAATTTCCCCTGAGAAACGGCTCGCCGATCTCAGAGAAGAACAACTGCTGGAACAATTCATCGACAATACAATCGGGCCGGCGCTGACCATTAAGTCCTTCATCAGCCATGTGAACCCTGCAGGTGGTGTTTATGCCACCTTGTCCGCCAAGGTCGGCAGCATCAGCGATAACCGGCTGGGCGGCTGGTACAGTTATCGCGCATCAAAAGCCGCGCTGAATATGCTGATCAAAACCGCAGCCATCGAATTGCAACGTACAAAACCGAAAATTGCTCTGGTGGCAATCCATCCGGGGACAGTCAAGTCAAGGTTGTCCAGACCGTTTCGCGGGGATGAAATCGGTCGTGATCCACGTAAGGCTGCAACCGAAATACTCTCGGTTTTGCTCAGCCTTGAAGCGACAGACACCGCCACGTTCAAGTCCTATTCAGGTGAAACAATCCCCTGGTAATGCCGGGTTGAACGAAACATCAATCTGGCCAACTGCAGAAACGCAAATCGTTTCGCAGTCGATGCTCAAGAGCAATTGCCGCCACCGCGCCTCGCATCCGTGGTCTGCACGAGCACCGGTGACTGTTGGAAACGTGGGGGCATTGATGGGTAGGGTGAGGGGAAATCAGTTTTTGGGTTGAATTGGCCTTAGGCACAACGGGTTGGCGAAATATTGTACAATTTACGCTACGCGTTAATTGACTCCTGTAAGTCGGCAGGTTTTAATAGCGCCCTTTTGTAATTTGTCGCCCTGACCGCGTTCGCGGCCAGTCTCGATACGGCCAAGTAGCTCAGTTGGTAGAGCAGAGGACTGAAAATCCTTGTGTCGGTGGTTCGATTCCGCCCTTGGCCACCAAATTCCCGCAGGCGAATTTTTTGTAACGTGAATTCGTCTGCTGCCGCGCGGCGATCCCGCCGCCGATGCAATCAATCCAGCCGCAATTTTCTCCGGCCTTATGACAAAGGCGGCAGCCGCAGTCCATAATGCCGGCAAGGCCATCGAAGCAGGCGCATTGCGGCCCCGGCCCGGCGTGCATGGCGGCCGGCATTGTGAAATACAGGCTGGAATTAACATCTTGCCGAACCGATTTGTTCTGACCCTGTTGTTTGCCATCGCAAGCCTGCCGGCGCTAGCGCAGCCAAAGCTGCCCGCGTTTACCGAATCGCGCGGCTGCAAGCTGTTTGGCAGTGAAGCCATCATCAAGCGTTTGCAGGAATTCGCCGCGCAAGGCACGGTGGTCTGGGACGGCTCCTGCAAAAACGGTTTGATCGACGGCAAGGGTGTGCTGCGTGAAGAAGGCGTAGCCACCATCGACGGCAAAACCAAAAAATTCGCGTATTTTTTTACCGGCAGTGCGCGCAAGGGATTGCGCCAGGGCATGTGGCGGCGCGAGAGTTTCGAGCGTTTTGCCGACAGCGCGGTTTTTTATACGGCTGCCAGCACGCTTAAATTTGTCGATGGTGTTGCGAAGGGCAATGCACGCCTGCTGGCCATCCATTCCCTCGAACAGTTGACGCCGGATTTCAGAAAACTGGTGGTCGCCGCACAAAGCGAGGCGCGACCGGCCAATGCGGCGCTGCTCGCCGACCCCCGACAATCCGTGACGTCGCCACGGCCTAAGGAGAACGCCGCTGCCGGCGACGCCGGCCCGAAAATGGTCTATTCGTTTTTTCCGCTGGTGGCGGCAAGTTCGCAATTCGAGCAGCTCGGCCCGGAGGGGCTGCTGACATTTTTGCGTCCCGGCTGGCACTCAGCCATGCCTCCCGATTTTCCGGAATGGCTGCTGGTGGATTTTCGCGGCGAACGTGAAATCACCATGATCGGCCTGCTTGCGCAGGAGGATCATCAGGACAGGGCGCCGAGAATCATTCGCGTCGAATCCAGCACGGACGGGCAAACATGGTTGGCGCAGAACGCCGCCGAAATTCCCTGCGCACCGAATTCAGACGGCGGTTGGCTTAATCTCGGCCTGCTGACTCCGGCGCGAGGGCGTTATCTTAAGATCGTGGTCCTGGCCAACTGCGGGGCGCGCGACCATGTCGGATTGCGCGGTCTGCGTTTCAAGTAGGGCCCGCGCCGCAGGGCCGCTGCAATCGCAGTGCTATACTTTGCGGCCTCATCGCTTCGCCGGCGCCACGTCATGCCGAACCGTTTAATGGCCCCGGCTGCCTCTTGAAGAGAACTGTTTTTGAAACTGCCCGCCTTCGATTACGCCGCGCCGCAAACGCTTGCCGAAGCCATTGATCTGCTGGTTGCGCATGACGATGCGTTGCCGCTGGCGGGCGGACAAAGCCTGATTCCCATTCTGGCGTTCCGCCTGGCGGCGCCGTCATTGCTGGTCGATCTGCGGCGCATTCCGGGCCTTGACGCCATTGCGATTGACGAGCGCGGCGTTCGCCTCGGCGCCCGCGTGCGCTGGTGCGACATCGAAGCAGACCAGCGCCTTGCCGCCGCGCATCCCCTGCTCGCTGACGCCGTGAATTACATTGCGCATTATCCGATCCGCAGCCGCGGCACCGTCGGCGGCAGCCTTGCGCATGCCGATACCGCGGCCGAACTGCCGGGCATCGCCGTGACCTGCGACGCGGAGATCACCGCGGTGGGGCGCAAAGGTGCCCGCATCATCGCCGCCAAGGATTTTTTTGTCGGCCCGATGATGAATGCGCTCGCGCATGATGAGCTGGTCACCGAACTGAGATTGCCGCCGTGGCCGGCATCGCGGCGCTGGGCCTTCGAGGAGTTTGCGCGCCAGCACGGCGCTTTTGCGCTGGCAGGCATTGCACTTTATTACGACCTGCACGACGGTCTTGCCACCAACGCGCACATCGGCGTCATCGGCGCCAGCGCGCAGTTGCAGCGCCTCACCGAGGCTGAAGCGATGCTGAACGGGCGCGCTGTCGATGAAACTGCGATCACGCGAATTGCGCAGGCCGCGGCTGCGGCGATCGATGCGGCCGATGATATTGATGCGCCCGCCGCGTACCGCCGCTCGCTGGTGGCGACGCTGACCGAACGCGGCCTCAGGCGCGCGGCAAACCGCTGACCAGCCATGCGAACCCGATTCAACATCAACGGCAAGCCCCGCGACCTCGACGTCGAACCGCGCCTGACGCTGGTCGATTGCCTGCGCCATACGCTCGGCCTGACCGGCACCCACGTCGGCTGCGAGCACGGCGTTTGCGGTGCCTGCACGGTCATCGTCGATGGCAAACCCGCGCGCGGCTGCCTGATGCTGGCGGTGCAGGCCGACGGCTCAAACATTGAAACCGTCGAAAGCCTCGCCGACGGCGAAGCGCTCGGGCCGCTGCAGGCGTCGTTCCGGCGCCATCATGCATTGCAATGCGGATTTTGCACACCGGGCATGCTGATGACGGCTCACGCGCTGCTCTCCGCCGAACCGGATTGCGATGAGGCGCGCGTGCGCGAGGCGCTCTCCGGCAATCTCTGCCGCTGCACCGGCTACATGGGCATTGTCGAAGCGGTGCTCGAAGCGCGCGCCGTCTATAAAAAACGCGGGCGCGGCGGCAGGCCATGACGCGCCGGGATTCCTATATCGGGACTCCCGTCGAGCGTATTGAAGACCTGCGGTTTCTGCGCGGGCGCGGACAGTACATCGATGACCTGCGGCGCGACGGCCTGTTGCATGCGGCGATTGTGCGCAGCGCGGTGGCCCACGGGCACATCCGCAACATCGATACTGCCGATGCCCGCGCGCTGCCCGGCGTGCATGCGGTGATCACGGCCGCCGATCTCGGCGACAATATTCCAACGATTGCCGTGCGCTCCGAATCGCAGCCTTCGCTCGATCGCGTGGTGCAGCCGGTGATCGCGCGCGACAAGGTGCGTTATGTCGGCGAACCGTTTGCCGTTGTAGTTGCGGACAGCGCGGCGATTGCCGAAGACGCTGCCGGCATGATTGCGGTTGAGATCGACACCCTGCCGGCGGTCACCGGGCGCCACGGTCTCGACGCCGCCGCGCCATTGCTGTTCGAGGCATGCGGCAGCAACCGCGCGGCGAGCCTGAGCGCCGTGCGCGGCGACATCGCACAGGCATTCAAGGAAGCGGAATACACGCGGCGCGAAACGTTCCGCATTCACCGCCACGCCGCCATTCCGCTCGAGACGCGCGGCCTGCTGGCCGAATGGGATGCGGCTGCCGGGCGCATGACGTTGTCGGGTGCCGCCAAAGTGCCGTTTTTTGTGCGCGCGGCGCTGGCGAAAATGCTCGATCTGCCCGAGCAAGCAGTCGATGCGGTCGAAACCGACATCGGCGGCGGCTTCGGTGCGCGCGGGGAATTTTTTCCGGAAGATTTTCTGATTCCGTTTGCGGCGCGCCTGCTGGGCCGCCCGGTCAAATGGATCGAGGACCGTCGCGAACACCTGATGGCGACCACGCACGCGCGCGAAGTCGAATGCGAACTCGAAATTGCCTGCCGTCGCGACGGCACCATCCTCGGCCTGCGCGGCAGCGCCTGGGCCAACATCGGCGCCTATGCGCGGCCCAATGCGGTGACGCCGTCGCGCAATCTGGCGCAGATGCTGCCGGGCCCGTATCGCGTGCCGCACGTGCAGATGGAGGTCACGCTTTACGTCAGCAACAAAACTCCGGTCGGCACCTACCGCGCGCCGGGCCGCTTCGAAACCGACTTCTTCCGCGAGCGCATGATCGACATCGCGGCGGCCGACCTCGGCATCGACCGCGTTGAGATGCGGCGCAAAAATCTGGTGACCGCCGCGGAAATTCCCTACGCGCTGCCGAAAGTGTTGCCCTATGGCGGTGCCGGCGAATTCGACAGCGGCGAATATGCCGTGACGTTCGAACGCTGTCTCGCCGAATTCAACTGGAACGCGAAAGCCGCATTGCAGGGCCGCCTGATCGACGGCCGTTATCACGGTATCGGTGTCGGCTGCTACGTTGAAGGCGGTTCGGCCGGCCCGCGCGAGAACGCGCGCATTGTGCTCGACGCGCAGGGCATGGTCACGGTGACGGTCGGTGCTTCCGCCGTCGGTCAGGGGCTGGAGACTGTGTTTGCGCAGATCGCCGCCGACGCGCTGGAAATTCCGCTCGACCAGATCGCCGCCGTGCATCACGGTTCGACCACCGGCATTCACGAGGGGTTCGGTTCTTTCGGTTCGCGCGCGTCGGTGATGGGCGGCTCGGCCATCATGGTCGCCGCTGAAAACCTGAAACAGGCGATTCGCGAGGCCGCGGCAAGGCATTGTGGTTGCGCGCCCGACGAGGTTGCGATCGTCGACGGCATGCGTAGCGTGGTCGCCGGCGGGCAGCCGCTGCGGATTTCGGCGCTCGCCGCGGAAGGTTTTGAGGCGGCGGGAACGTTCAGCAATTCGAAACGCACCTACAGCTACGGCGCGCATGCCGCGCATATTGCGGTCGACGCGCAGACCGGCCAGATCGAGGTGCTCGATTACGTCGCCGTCGAGGACGTCGGCCGCATTCTCAATCCCGAGACGCTGCATGGTCAGACCATCGGCGCCATCGTGCAGGGCCTCGGCGGCACGCTGCTCGAAGGCATGGTCTACGATGACGAGGGGCAGTTGCTGACGGGGTCGCTGGCGGCCTATCTGATTCCCTGCGCGCTCGACTTTCCGCGCATCCGCTGCATCGCGCTCGAACAATATCCGTCGCCGCTCAATCCGCTCGGCGTCAAAGGCGCGGGCGAGGGCGGCATCATTCCGGTCGGCGGCGTGATTGCCAATGCGGTGGCCTCAGCGCTGTCGTCCTTCGGCGTGCAGCCCAACGCCTTGCCGCTGTCGCAGGCGCGCCTCTGGCAATTGCTCGAAACGGCGCGCGCCGCGCGGCCGGTTTGATTGCGCCGCCCCTGCATCACCGATAAACTGCAAACAGAAATTTCCGTGCAACATCCCGCCATTTCCCGATCCACTTTTTTCACGAGCGTCCCGTGAGCCGCATTGCTTCCCTTGAAACCGTCGTCGTGCAATTGCCGACGCGGCGCGAACACAAATGGACCGGCCTGACCGAACCGATCGGCCGCTACATCCTGACCAAAATGACCGACGAAGACGGCCGCATCGGCTGGGGTGAGGCGGCGGCGCTCAAGGACTGGGGCGGCGAATTCGGCCGTTACTTCGGCGAATCGGCGGCCATCGTCGAACTGATCATCGCGCGTTATCTCGCGCCGGCGGTCAAGGGCGTTGATGCCTGCAATATCGTCGAACTGCATGCGCGCATGGACGCCGTGATCAAGGGTTACCCGTATGCAAAATCGGCGGTCGAATTTGCCGCCTACGACCTCGCCGGCAAAACACTCAACGTGCCGGTGCATACGCTGCTCGGCGGCTGCGCGCGCACGCGCGTGCCGGTCACGCATTCGATCGGCCTGATTGCGATCGCCGACGCGGAGAAGGAAGTCGCCCAGGTCGTCAAGGAAGGCATCAAGACCATCAAGGTCAAGATCGGTGTCGACGCCAAACGCGATATCGACATGGTGCGCGCCGTGCGCAACGCCGCCGGCCCCGATGTCGACATCTGCGTCGATGCCAATGAAGGCTACAAGACGCCCGGCGAAGCGGTGGTGATTCTGCGCGAAATGGAAAAGCAGCGCCTCAAGTATGCCGAGCAGCCCTGCATGGGCATCGAACGCATCGCCGAAGTCGCGCGCGCACTCGACACGCCGGTGATGGCCGACGAATCGGCGTGGAACGCCCACGACGCCATCCAGATCGCCGAACAGCATGCGATCGACATCGTCTCGATCTACACCACCAAACCCGGCGGGCTCTATCGCGCGATGGAAGTCGCCGCGGTGTGCCGCGCGGCCGGCATCGTCTGCAACGTCAACGGCTCGATCGAAACCGGAGTCGGTAATCTCGCCAACGTGCAACTCGCGGCGGCGGCACCAGCAGCCACGCTGTCGTGCGTGATCCCGGTTTCGACGCCGGCCGAATTCCAGAATGGCCACATTGCCGGGATTTATTACAAGGACGATCTGCTGGTCGCGCCGATGACGTTTGTCGATGGCGCGATCGAAGTGCCGATGACCCCGGGCATGAGCATCGCAGTGGACGAAGCCAAAATCGAAAAATATCGCACGACGGCATAAATCATGAGACCAGAAATCGTAGCCAAACAAGTCAAGGCGATGCAGGCGGCAGGCCTCGACGCCATGATCTCCTGTTCACCGGAGAACTTCGCCTATCTCACCGGCTTTGTCGTGCCTTCGCAGCCGCTGATCCGTCATCGTCACGCCATGGTGATCGTGACGGCCGACGGCAAGACAGCGATCTTCGGCGTCGACATGGAGGCCACCACCATCAAGCGCCGCGAGCCCGATACGCCGTCGCGCATCTGGGCCGAATTCACCGACAGCGCAATGGCGGTGCTTGCCAGCCAGTTGAAAGAGCTCGGGCTTGAAGGCGCGCGCATCGGCATCGAAATGGATTATCTGCCGGCCGGCGATTTTGCGCGCCTCGCGCGCGAGCTGCCGAAAGCCGTGTTCTCCGGCAACGAAGCCATCCTCGCGCGTCTCAGACAGATCAAGACCGCCGACGAAATCGCGCTGCTGCGTCGCCTCTCGCGCATCGCCGACCAGTCGATCACCGACGCGCTTGCCGCGGTGAAAACGGGCGACAGCGAAATGGACATCGCCGCGCACATGACGCGCAACATCTACACGCTGGGCGCCGAACATTTCAAACTGATGATCGTCGCCACCGGCGAGCGCAGCCAGCTGCCGAATGTCGGCCCCAGCGAGCGAAAGCTCGCGGTCGAAGACGTCTGCCGCGTCGAGATTTTTTCCGTGATCTCCGGTTATCAGGCCGGCGTCTGCCGTACTGCGGTCGTGCAGCGCGCGCCGGCGCACGCTGAAAAAATCTGGCAGAACCTCGTCGAGTGCAAATACCTGCTGATGGACATGATCAAGCCGGGTGCCAGCTGCCGCGCGATCTACGATGCATTTATTCGCAAGCTGTCGGAACTCAACCTGCCGCCGATTTCCTTCGTCGGCCACGGTATCGGTCTGCATTTGCATGAAGACCCCTATATCGGCAAAACGCCGGAGATCGGCAAGAGCGGCGATGCGCAACTCGAAGCCGGCATGGTGCTCGGGGTCGAACCGCTGTGCTACCAGACCGGTTACGGCTACGGCATGCAGAACAAGGACATGATGCTGGTCACCGAGACCGGCTGCGAACTGCTGTCGGATTACGCCAACACCGACAAACTGCTGGTCGTGCGCTGATGCGGGTCGCGGTTCTCGGTGCAGGGGCGGGCGGCGCGTCGGCCGTCGTCGAACTCACGCAGGCCGGACATGAGGTCCACTGGTGGAACCGCACGGCCAACACGCTCGATCCCTTTCGCCGCCTCGGCGGCGTTGAACACGAAGGCGTGTTCGGCGAAGGACTGGCCAAGCCGGCGTTGATCACCGATGACCTGCGTGCCGCCATCGAAGGATGTGCGGCCGTCGTTTGCGCCTTGCCGACGACCTCGCATGCCGTCATGGCATTTGCGCTTGCAAAAGCCGGTGTGCGCGCCGATGTGCCGGTGATCCTCAATCCGGGCCACACCGGCGGCGCACTCGAATTCGAAACGGCATTCAAAAAACAACGCGCCGATGCACCGCCGGTCGCGGAGCTCTCGACGCTGACTTATGTGGCGCGCAAGAACCAGCCGCAGCGCGTCACCATCAGCGGTCGCGCCAAACAGGTGCGCGTGGCGGCCCTGCCTGGCGGTGCAAAGGCGATCGAAATGGCGGTGGCGCTGTTTCCCTGCGCGAAACCGGTTGCCGATGTGTTGTTCTCGGGGCTGTGCAACGTCAACATGGTGCTGCATCCGCCGGGCGCGATACTCGGCGCGGCGTGGATCGAATCGACCGCCGGCAATTACACCTTTTACGCACAGGGCATGACGCCCGGTGTGGCCCGCGTCATGCGCGTGCTCGACGACGAACGGCGCGCAGTGGCGCGCGCCTGCGGGCACACGCTGCCGAACCTGATCGAGGAGATGCAGGCCATCGGCACGGTTGAGGCCGGCGTCAGCGACACGACGGACTTTGCCGGCGCGATTTCCGCAGGGGTGGCCAACAGCCGCATCAAGGCGCCGGGCTCGCTCAATCACCGTTATTATCTGGAAGATTTCGGCCACGGCCTGCTGCCGTTCCGCGCGATTGCGAAAATCGCCGGCGTTGCGGTACCGGCGGCGGACAATCTGTTCCGGCTGGCGGAAATTCTGGTCGGCAAGAGTTATCGCGACGGCGGGCGCGGTGCCGCTGCAATGGGCATCCTCGGCCTTGATCTCAAGGGATTGCTGGCGCGCGTGCGCCACTGAATGTTGAAGAACGGAGGCGGAACATGCCGGTAGTGACAGTCGATTTGTGGCCCGGACGCAGCGTCAACCAGAAGCGGCGCCTCGTCGCGGCGATCACCGAGGCGATGGTGGAGCACGCCGGCGCGGGCTCCGAGCACCTGCACGTGATCATTCACGATGTGGCCAAGGAAAGCTGGGGCGGCGACGGACGCCTCGGCATCGACAACGAAGCCGATGCGCCGGTTGCCGCGCCGGCACCGGCAGCCAAGGCACCGAAAATTTTCGGCTTCGCGCACATGCTGCTGCAGGTGCGCGATCTCGAGGCATCAAAACAGTTTTACGAAGGGCTGCTCGGTTTTACCGGGCGCAAGGCCAAACCGCTGGCCGACGGCCGGCCGTTCGTGCCGTTCAGGCAGGGCATTGCGCTGACCACCGGCGGGCCCGGCGGCGCGCCGCAGATCGACCACATGGCGTTTCGCGTCAGCGGCGTCGATGCGCTGGCCGCCCGCCTGAAAGGCGCCGGGGTGAAATTTTTTCAGGACCTGCACGACGGCATATACGGCCGCACCATTTACGTCGCCGATCCGGATGGCAATAAAATTGAATTGTTCGAAGAGCCGCGCTGAGGCAAGCGGGGCGCACGCGCATGGTGCGGCGGCCCGCAGCGGCCGCTGTCACGATACTTGCTTGGTTAATGGCTTCTTCAATCCTCTGGAACGAATCATGAAACAGCAAACGATCTATGCAATGACGGCGGCACTGGCCGCAATGTCGGTAGTGACGGCAACCGGGGCACAGGCGCAAACGCCGCCGCCGTATCCGGCCAAAGCCATTCGCGTCTTCATCGGCTTCGCGCCGGGTGGGCCCGCCGATATCGCCGGCCGCGTGGTCGCGCCGAAACTGAGCGAAGTGCTGGGCCAGGCGGTGGTGATCGAAAACCGCGGCGGCGCCGGCGGCACCATCGGCATGGAGCTGGTGGTGAAGGCCGCGCCCGACGGCTATACGCTGGGTCTTGGCAGTTCGGGCAATCTGGTGGTCGCGCCGCATCTCTACCCGAAGGCCGGCTACAACGTGCAGAAAGACGTGGTCACCGTGTCGCAGCTCGCCACCACCGCATATGCCGTCGCGGTCAACCCGAGCGTGCCGGTCAAAAATGTAAAAGAACTGATCAAGCTCGCGCTGTCGAAAAAAGACCTGCTGAGTTACGGTTCGTCCGGCGCCGGCGCGAGTTCGCACGTGGCAGCGGAATTGTTCTCGGTGGCGACCGGCGCGCAAATGGTGCATGTGCCCTACAAAGGCACCGGCCCGGCGCTGACCGCTGTAGTGGCCGGTGAAATCGATCTCATGTTCGCCGATTTGATTCCGGCCCTGCCGCACGCCAAAAACAACCGCCTGCGCCTGCTCGCATCCATCGGCAGCAAGCGCGCCGCCGCCGCCCCCGAACTGCCGACCATTGGCGAAGCCGGCGTCAAAATGCAGCCGATGGATGGCCGCTACGGCATCGTCGCGCCGCCCGGCACGCCGCGTGAAATCGTTGCCAAACTGCATGCAGCCATCGTCAGCGTGCTGAAAAGCCCGGAAATCCAGCAACGCTTCGCGCAAATCGGTTTCGAAATCGTCGGCGACACCCCCGAGCAGTTTGCCGCCGTGCTGAAGACCGAGGGCGATGCCATCGGCGCCGTTATTCGCAAGGCCCGCATCAAACCCGACGCATAATGTCATCCGCCGGGCGCCGCGCGTGCCCGCCAACCTGAAGAAAGAACCGAGACTCATGCCGCTGCTTTATCTGACTGCCAGACAATGTCACCAACTGATCACGCCGGACGATGTGCTGGGCGAAATTTCGCGCGTCGTCGCGCAGGACGCCGCCGGCCAGGTGCGCTGGCCGGTGCCGCCGAACATGAATATGCGCGACCGTTTCGAAAACCACTATCACCTGAAAGCCTGCATCCTCGACGAGGCCTCGGTCGGCGGCTTCCGTTTCGTTTCGCACAACGCAACCGATGAAACCTCGCAGGACGCGACGCGCTTCGTCATGCTGGTCGATGTCGAAAGCTCGCGCCCGCTGGCGCTGGTCGATGAAACCTGGACCTACGCGCAGCGCACGGTGGCCTCGATCGTGATGGCCGCGCACAAGCTGGCAAAGAAGGATGCCGGCACGCTGGCGCTGGTCGGTGCCGGGCGTCTCGCCACAACGGCGCTCGAGTACTACACGCGCCTGTTCAAGCTGAAGGAGGTACGCATCGTTTCGCGCCGGCCTGAAACGCGCAGCGCGCTGGCCGCCAAAGCCAAAGCGCAATACGGGCTCAATGCCAAAGCCGTGGACAGTATCGAAGCCGCGGTGCGCGGCGCCGACCTCGTGCTGACCGCCACCAACAGTGCGCGCGCCATGCTCGAAGAGTCCTGGGTCGGCCCCGGCACCGTGGTGGCCACGCTCGACAGCGCCGAACCCGGCCGCGATCTGGCGGAAAAATCCGATCTCTTTGTCGTCGACAGCCGCGCGCAATTGCAGAAAGAACTCACCGAGCTGTTCGGTGCAGAGGCGCCGGGCTGGGTTGATGCCACGGTGGCGGAAGTCGTCAGCGGCAAGCACCCGGGCCGCACCAGCGAAGCGCAGCGCGTGCTGATCATTACGCAGGGCATGGCGAGCCAGGATGTCGCGCTGGCGAACCTTGTTTATCAACGCGCACTGGCGCAAAAAATCGGCATGACGCTGCCGATTGAATTGCCGCCGAACTGAGGCGCGGACGATCGCGATGCCGGTGCAACGTCCAATCATCGCGGTGTTGGCCGGCCTGTTATTGGGCGCGACGCTGGCCGTCGCGCAGTCCTATCCAGTCAAGCCGGTGCGCATCGTCACCGCCGAACCCGGCGGCGGTAACGATCTCGCCGCGCGCCTGCTGGCCCAGGGCCTGACCGCCGCGTTCGGTCAGCAGGTGCTGGTTGAAGCCAAGGGCGGTGCCAGCGGCGCGCTGGCGGCGCAGGCCGTCTCGAAGGCGGCGACCGACGGCTACACGCTGCTGCTCTACAGCAGCGCGCTGTGGATCGTGCCGCTGATGAAAAACGTGTCCTGGGACCCGCAGAAGGATTTCTCGCCGGTGATCCTCGCGGCGATGGCGCCGAACGTGCTGGTAGTGCATCCGTCTTTGCCGGTGTCTTCGGTCAAAGAACTCGCCACGCTGGCGCGCAAGCGTCCCGGCGAAATGAATTACGCCGTCGGGGCGGCCGGTTCGGCCATGCATCTGGGCGCCGAACTGTTCAAATCGACGATGCATCTCGACATCGTGCGCGTGCCGTTCAAGGGCACCAGTGCCGGCCTGACGGCGCTGATGGCAGGGCAGGTGCAACTGATGTTCCCGGCCGCAGGCGGCGCCATGCTGCACGTGAAATCAGCGCGCCTGAAAGCGCTCGCCGTGACCAGCGCGAAGCCCACCGAACTCGCCCCCGGCCTGCCGACCATGGCTTCGGCGGGCCTGCCGGGATTCGAAGCGGTGTCCGTCTACGGCCTGTTTGCGCCGGCGAAAACGCCCGCCGACATCATCACGCGGCTGAATCAGGAAGCGCTGCGCGTCATCGCGCGCGCCGACGTCAAAGAACGTTTCTTCAGCGCCGGCGTCGAAACGCTTGGCGGCACCCCGGAAGAATTCGCCGCGACGATGAAAAGCGACATCGCGCGCTGGGGCAAGGTCATTCGCGACGCCGGCATTCGCGAAGACTGACTTACAATCGCGCCACAGCGTGCGCGCCGCACCGGCCGCAGACGCTTTTCAAACGCGATCCGCGGAGAGCGCAAGCGACATGGCAGTGGAAATGTTTCGTCATCTGGTCAGGGCCTTCGGCGTTGCCGCGCATTTCATGCGTCGCGGCAAAATGCTGATCGAGCAGAAGCGCCCGGCCGATGCCCTTGTCTGGCTCGACCGCGCGCTCGAATACGATCCCTGGAATCCCGAAATCTTCTACCGCCGCGGCAATGCGCAGATGGCGCTGGGCAATTTTCCGGCGGCGGCCGCTGATTACGCCGCAGCCGTCAAAGCCCGGCCGGACTATGCCGATGCGTTGTTCAACCGCGGTCTCGCGCTGCAGCGCATGGGGCAACACGCCGCCGCGCTGGAAAGCTACGCCAGCGTTCTGGCCATCAAGCCCGACGATGCCGAGGCGCTGAACAACCGCGGCAATGTGTTGCAGGAACTGCAGCGCCATGACGAGGCGCTGGCGTCCTACGATCAGGCGCTGGCGCTGCGCCCCTATTACGTCGAGGCACTCTGCAACCGCGCCGTCGTCCTCATGCTGCTGGTGCGGCCCGCGGACGCAGTGACCGCCTACCGCAAGCTGCTGGCGGTTGCGCCGGATTATCCTTATGCGGCGGGCCGCCTCTTGCAGGCGGCCATGACCTGCTGCGACTGGAGCCGTTACGCGGAAATGGTCGAGGCGGTCGAGCAGGGCATCGATGCCGGACGCGCGGTGATCGAGCCCTTCGCTTATCTGGCGGCGGTGAGTTCGGCGCAGCGCCAGCGGCGCTGTGCGGAGATATTCGCTGCAGCCCATGCCGCGACGCCGCTGCCGCCCGCGGTGCGCCGCGGCGGACATCAGCGCATGCGCATCGGTTACAGCGCCGGTGAATTCCGCAATCACGCGACCGGCATTCTGATGGCCGAGTTGTTCGAGCGCCATGACAAAAGCCGTTTTGAACTGATCGCCTTCGACCGCGGCGAGGACGATGGCAGCAGCGTCCGGCAGCGCATCGTCAACGCCTTCGACAGGATGGTTGATGTGCGCAGTTGTAGCGATTCTGAAACCGCAGCGCTGATCCGCGAACAGGCCATCGACATTCTGGTTGACCTCAATGGCTTCGTCGGTGCCGCGCGCCCCGGCGTCAGCGCGCTGCGGCCGGCGCCGCTGCAAATCAATTACCTCGGCGCACCTGGCACGATGGGCATGGCTTGCTACGATTACATCATCGCCGACCGCATCGTTATTCCGCCGGAACACGCGCCGTTTTACAGCGAAAAGATCGTCTGGCTGCCCGACAGCTACCAGGTCAACGATTCCAGGCGCGTGATCGCCGCCGAAACGCCGTCGCGCGCGCAATGCGGCCTGCCGGAGACCGGCTTCGTGTTCTGCTGCTTCAACAACAATTACAAAATCACGCCGGCGGTGTTCGAGCTCTGGATGCGTTTGCTCAAAGCGGTCGACGGCAGCGTGCTGTGGCTGCTTGAAGACAATCCGGATGCGAGTGCCAATCTGCGCCGTGAAGCAGAGGCACGCGGCGTTGAGTCCGCGCGCCTGGTGTTTGCGCCACGCGCGCCGCTGGAGCGCCATCTGGCACGCCATCGCTGTGCCGATCTGTTTCTCGATACCCTGCCGTGCTGTGCGCACACCACGGCGAGCGATGCGCTGTGGGCGGGTTTGCCTCTGCTGACCTGTCTTGGCAATACGTTTACCGGGCGTGTTGCGGCGAGCCTGCTGACGGCAGCCGGCGTGCCCGAGCTGATCGCACAAGATCTGGCGGCCTATGAAGCGCGTGCACTGGAACTGGCGCGTTCACCGGAGAAGCTTGGCGCCATCCGCACGCACATTGCGCAAAACCGCGAGACCTGTGCACTGTTTGATACGGCGCGTTACTGCCGCAATCTCGAAGCGGCCTATACGACGCTTTGGGCGCGGCATCTGCGCGGTGAGCCACCACGCGCATTCAGCGTCTGAAAACAGTTCCGCGCTGGCGGGTCCGAGGCCTTTATTGCGCCGTTGTGCCGCCGTCGATGATCACCGTCTGCCCCGTGATGTAGTCGGCTTGGGGTGTGAGCAAATAGCGGATGAGCCCGGCGACTTCTTCTGCGTTGCCGAAACGCCCGACGGGAATGCGCGCCATCATGCGTGCGCGCTTTTCCGGATCGATCTGGTTGGCTTGCCGCGCCGGGGAATCGGTCTCAATTTTGCCGGGCGCGACGGCATTCACGCGTATCCCGCTGCCGGCCCATTCAATGGCCAGCATACGGGTCATGTGGATGACCGCCGCTTTCGAAACGCCATAAGGCGTTTGACCGGGGGCGCCCACGATCCCGTGTGAAGAGGCAACGCTGACGATCGCGCCGGCGCGCTTCGTTTTCGTCAGATAGCGGCCGACGGCCTGCGTCATGAAAAACGTGCCTGTGAGATTGACCGACATCACTGTTTCCCAATCCGCGCGCGTCACCTCCAGCGCTGGCATCGGCAGCGGTACCCCGGCATTGTTGACCAGTGCATCGACCGCGCCAAGCCGCTCGATGGCGGCGGCCAGGGCTGTCTCGATGCTGTCCTGCCTGCGCAGGTCGAGCGGCAGCGCCGCAACCCGGGCGCTAGTCTGCTCGATACGCGCACGGGTCGCGGCGAGTGTCGCGGTGTCGAGATCGCAGATGGCAAGATCATAGCCGTCGCGGGCAAGGCCGGCGGCCACTGCTGCGCCGATGCCGTACGAGGCGCCGGTCACCAGTGCAACCGGGCGCCGCGGCGGGCGCGCATCTGCACCGGCACGGTTGTCATCATACGAACCTGTATTCATGGGATCCCTCCGGTAATGACGATGACGATAGCAGCGCCGGCCGCGGCGACGCTGTGCTCAAAGGCTGCCTTCGAGGCCGACCTGCTTGACGAGCTTGGACCAGAAGGCCGTTTGCTCTTTGACGAAGGCGGTGCACTTTTCCGGCGTTTCCGTGTCGATCACCGAGGCCGCGCCGATTTTCAGGCGTTCCACCACTTTGGCGTCCGCGAGCGTCCTGCGCGCGGCGTTGTTCAGCAGCGTAACGACATGCGGTGGGGTGCGTTTGCCGACAAAAAATCCCTGCCAGGAATCATTGGTCAGATCGGGGAAGCCGAGCTCCGCCATGCTCGGCACATCGGGCAGCAGGTCGAGTCGTTTGGCGCTGCGCACGGCGAGCGCGCGCAATTGCCCGTTCTTGACGAAGCTGACGGTCGGCGGAACGGCAACGAACGCGACCGATACCTCGCCCGAAACCAGCGCCGTGGCGACACCGCCTGCGCCCTTGTACGATACCAGCAGCATGTCGAGGCCAGCCTTGTGCGTCAGATATTGCATGCCGAGGGTCGCCGTACCGCCGGCGCTCGACGAGCCCCAATTGATCTTGCCGGGACGCGCTTTGGCATACTCGATGAATTCCTTCAGCGAGCGCACGGGCAAAGAAGGGTGTACGACCATCATCGACGACACGTCGGCCAGAATGTTGACGCAGGCGAGGTCGCGCGCCGGCTGCACCGGCAACTGGCGGAACATCGCCGGGTTGATCGCGATTGCGCCGACGTTACCGAACAGCACGGTATGACCGTCGGGCGCGGCATTGGCCGCCATTTCCACGGCGATGTTCCCCGCCGCGCCCGGGCGGTTATCGAGAACGATCGGCTGACCGAGCGCTTCCGACAAGCCGGGTTGCATCACGCGCGCGATGAAATCCGTCGAGCCCCCGGGCACAAACGGTATCAGCAGACGGATCGCCCGGTTCGGAAATACCTCGGCGGCCATGCTGACGTGCGGCCAGCCCGTCAAAAGCGCCGCGATCAGTGCAGGCAGGGTATAAGCACGCATTCTTCTTCTCCCAGGGTGGCCGGTGCCGGTCAAGGATATTTCCTGCGCCGCCATTTCACCGGCCGGTCTCCCGGGTACAACAGCCCGCTGGCGGTCAGATCGAGGTCAACCATCAATTTCGCCAGCCCCAGCGCGCAGCGGTAGCCCTCGAGCACCGGCACGTCCCAGCCCATGTCGTGCAAACGCTTTTCAAGATAGGGCTGCATCCAGAACGTTGCCGAACAGCCGAAGGTAATGACTTCGGCACCGTCTTCTTCGAGGGCGGCAACCGCCTCGGTGACTGCCGCTTCAAGCATTTCGGATTTTTCGCCGCGCAGGGCTTTCTGCTTTTGTTCCGCCAGATGAAGGTCGTCGTAGCCGGGGCGCGGATGCGGAAGCTGCAGGTTGCGGATCGAGGCGCAGTGGCGATCGAAGCGATGTTGGATCACGAGGTCGAGGTAATAGCTGCTGTGGTTCTCCGCCATGTCGATGACGCTAAACTTGTTGCCCAGCGTGGTGGCGATGTGCATCTGCGAATGCGCACAGGAGGTGACCGGGATATCATAGGCGCGTGCGATCTCGCGCGACTCATGGAAGCCGGGTTCGCCGCCGCCCAGCAGGACCACACCGTTGTATTTGCCGCTTTTGCAAGCCTCGCGCACGATCGGCAGCCGGCCGGCTGCCGCACACGCGAACTCCTCGCGGTTTTCCACCTGCCAGTCACCATATGTCGTCAATGCGCCGGGATGCAGGTCCCACTCCACGTCAGCGAGGAACGGCGCGACCTGATCATAATTCTGCAGGCCTTTTTCCTTGGGGCCTTCCGTCGGCCGGTGGCGGTAGGGCGAACTGGCCGGCAGTTGAAAAGCCTGAATCAGAATGAAACGGTATTTTTTTACATCGCTGCTCATGCGGAATCCCCTGCCTGATGGTTAACCGGTGTTGCCGTGATGATGACCTGGACAGACACGACAACTTGCGGGCTGCCGGGGCCGGTGAACGATGAACACGCGCAGCGCCGCGCCATCCGCTGTCGCGGATCGCTGGTCATCGGTTGCTGATGTCGTGTTCTCTGCTCCTCGCGCGCCCGCTGCAATGTGTCTGTCTGCAGTGTTCGGTGCTGCCGGAATCTATGTCCCAGTCTGCTGCCGACTATACAAAAAAACGGCTGCAACCGTCATGGCGATGAAGTGAAAAGTGTTTATCCCGAACTGACAAAACGCGACGTCGCGGCGGGCGCGATCGCGCGCTGCCGCCGGACGAACGGCCGCAGACCGCACGGCGCGTCTGCCGGCGTGATGAGGGGCGGCCCAACCGGCGAAGTCGAAAAATCAGGCCCGGGGCGCGGCCGTGAAGGGCGGAGCAGGTTCCATCGGCTTGCCGATGGATGCGACCCCGTAACGGACGCCGTAGCCTGACGACCGCGCGAGGTGGCGATAGTTTCTATCGGCCCTCTTCCCAAAATATAAAAAAATTTGAACAAGGGGGCTACGCCCCCTTGTATCCCCAGAAATAGATGATGCTTCGCATCATCCCGTGAACAACAAAAGCAAAACCACGGGAATTTACTGCGGCTTGATGCTGGCCGCCTTGATGACTTTCGTCCACTTTTCTGTTTCCGACTTGATATAGGCGCCGAATTCCTCGGGCGTCGTCGGTGCCGGGTCAGTGCCGTCGGCAATCAGGCGGTCGCGCACGTCCGGCGATTTCAGCAGCTTCACCATTTCCTGATTGAGCCGGTCGATGATCGGCC
This sequence comes from uncultured Streptomyces sp., assembly GCA_964625665.1. Classification (GTDB taxonomy): domain Bacteria; phylum Pseudomonadota; class Gammaproteobacteria; order Burkholderiales; family SG8-41; genus PALSA-1004. The sequence continues at coordinate 43,550 of CAZVDN010000002.1, forward strand.
GCGGTGTTCCTGCCGGCGCCAGCACGCCGAACCACTGCGTGGCTTCATAACCCGGCACGCCGGCCTCGGCGATCGACGGCACATCGGGCAGCGCCGCCGTGCGTTTGGCCATGGTGACACCGAGGCCGCGCAGCTTGCCGGCCTTGATATAGGGAATCGCCGTCGGCACGCTGGGAAAATTCGCGGCGATTTCGCCGGCGAGCGAACTGATCACGCTCTGGCCCGAGCCTTTGAACGGCACGTGCACGATGTCGATCTTCGCCAGCACTTTGAGTAATTCGCCCGACAGATGCGGGCTGGTCGCCTGGCCTGCGGAACCGAAGGTGATGGTGCCCGGTTTGGCTTTGGCCAGCGCGATGAACTCCTTGACCGTTTTCGCCGGCACCGAGGGGTGCACGGTCAGAATGTTCGGCGAGAGCACGGCCAGCGAAATCGGCGCAAGGTCCTTGATCGCGTCATAGGGCAGCTTGGCGTACATGCTCGGATTGATAGCCAGCGTCGAGAGGCCCATCAGCAGCGTGTAACCGTCGGGCGGCGCCTTGGCGGCGATTTCGATGCCGATGATGGTGCCGGCGCCGGCGCGATTGTCGACGACGACCTGCTGGCCGAGTTGTTCGGAGAGTTTGGCGGCAACAATGCGGCCGGTGATGTCGGTGCCGCCGCCGGGCGACGAAGGCACGACGAGGCGGATGGCGCGGTTCGGATAGTTCTGCGCGGCAGCGGGCAGCGCGGCAAGCGCGGCGAGGACGGCAACGGCGGTCTGTGTGCGGTTCATGGTTCCTCCTGTGTTACTGCGGGAAAAAACGCTGGGCGTTGCTGATTTCGTCGGCATCGCCTTCGAGCGCCCATTGTGCGAGTTCGCGGTGGCGCGCGAACCAGACGCCGGGGAAGCTCGAGAAATAACGCAGCAGCTTGTGCATCTGTGCCGACATCAGCGGACGGCCGCCGAAATGGCAGTGCAGCGTCATCACCATCAGCGACAGCGGCTCGTTGGCGTAGAGATAATCGAAGGTGTCCTTGTAGACGTTGAAGTAGTCCTGCGGACTCAGCCACAGCACGCGGTTGTCGGTGTAATCGCTGTGCGGCACGTGCGCGATCGTGCCGTGCGGGGTCTTCACGCGGCGCGGCAGGTCGGTGTAATTGGCGTCGCCGTGCCAGAGCATTTTTTCCTGGGCGAGAAAACCGTCGGTGTGCGCGGTCCACGCCAGGATCGGCGACAGCCAGCCCTGCGGGCGCTGCCCGGTGTTCTTTTCCAGCACCTCGATGCAGCGGCGGATCGTCGCCTGTTCCTGTTCGGGCGTCATGTCGGCCAGATGCGCGTCCTGCGTGTAGCCGTGCGCGGCGAAATCATGGCCGCATTTGACGACCTGCTTGGCTGCGTCCGGATAGACCTCGACGCTGTGCGCGTTGGTGCAGAAGGTCGCCGGCATGCCGGCCTTGTCGAGAATGTTCAGAATGCGCCAGATGCCGGCCTTGCCGCCGTACTGCGCAAAGGTGATCGATTGGTGGTCGAGCGCGCCGGGCTTCGGCTGCCAGCGCTGCGCCGCATAGGGCGGCCATTTGCCCTCGGGCCAGGTTTCGAACATCACCGTCAGTGCGACGGCGATTCGGCTGCCGTTGGGCCAGGTTGTGACGCCGCTTTTCATGAGAGATCCTCCGGGGTTGCCGCGTTTACTTTTTCGGCGGCTGGAAATCGACCGAACGCGCGCGCAAGGTCGTGTCTTTTTTCAGAATGTGCTTGGCGACCTTGTGCGTCGGCGTGTGCGGAATCGATTCGTTGAACACCACGAAACGCGGCACCTTGTGCGCGGCGAGTTTTCCTGCGCACCAGTCGCGGATTTCCTGTTCGGTCACCTTGCCGTCGGCCTTCTTCACCACCACGGTCATGATCTCGTCTTCGCCGAGCTCGGACGGCATGGCAATGGCCGCCGATTCCGACACGGCCGGATGCAGATTGACGATGCGGTCGATCTCGGCGCCGGCGACGTTTTCGCCGCGGCGGCGGATGATGTCTTTTTTGCGCGCGACGAACCAGTAATAGCCGTCACTGTCGCGTTTGACGAGGTCGCCGGAGAGGAACCAGCCGTCGCGGAAGGCCGCCGCGGTCTGTTCGGGGTCCTTGTAATAGCCCTGCATCAGCGTCGGAATCTTCACCGCCAGTTCGCCGGTCTCGCCCTCGGGCACATCGTTGCCGTCGTCGTCGAGGATGCGCACCTGCGTCCAGGTCACTTTCGGATCGGCGTGCACACCGAGTTTGCCCATGCAGGCAACCTTGTGCGGGCCCTTGAACGGGTTGCTGAAGGCGCCGGGGATTTCGGTCATGCCGAAGCCCTCGATCACGGTCGGCACCTTGAATTCCTTCTTGAAGACGTCCATCGCTTCCTGCGTGAACGGCGCGCCGTTGACCACGCGCAGTTTGTGCGTCGGCACGAATTCGTCGCGCGAGCGCCGCGCGAGGATGGTGGAGACCGCCATGATGACGTTGACCTGTGTCGCGCCGGTATCGGCGGCGGTGCGCCAGAACGTCGTGGCGGAAAAGCGCGGCACGATGATCAGCGTGGCGCCGGCGGTCACGGCGCTGGCCACCGAATAGAACAGCGCGTTGACGTGGAACATCGGCAGGATGCACAGCACGCGGTCGTCGGCCTGGGTTTCGACGCGCGCGACATGGCGCTCGCCGGAGAGCACGAAATTTTTCTGCGCGTGCATCACGCCCTTCGGAAAACCGGTGGTGCCCGAGGAGTAAATGATGGCGAAGGTGTCGTCGGCCGAGACGTCGTCGGGCAGTTTGGCGTCGCCCGGGTTCTTGATCAGTTCGGTCAGCAACGGCAGGCCTTCGGCGGCCTCATCGACCATCATGAACCACGGCGCCGGCTTGATTTCGGCCGCGGCCTGTTTGGCGATCTGCAGCGTATCGGTCGAGCAGGCCACGGCGCTGACCCCGGCGTGCGACATCACGTACTTCGCTTCTTCGACACCGAACTCCGGGTTTACCGGCACCATGATGGCGCGGATGCGCGCCAGCGCGAACATCAGCATGACGTGCGCGTACGTGTTTGTGGCCATGATCGCCACGCGGTCGCCTTTTTTCACGCCGCGGCCGGCCAGCACGCGCGCCGTGCGCTCGATGGCGTCGGCGAATTCGCCCCAGCTCCAGGTCTGGTCCTTGAAGAGCACGAAGGGCTTGGCCGGATCGGCCTGGCGGCGTGTTTCAAACAGGCTCTGCAGCGTGTAGTTGTGCTTGGGATAGAGAGAGATCACCTCAAGCGGCGTCATGTAACTCACAGCATTCTCCTAGCAGTTGCCGACGTTCGTTGCTGGCTGATGCGCATCGCGCCAGGTCGCGTCGTGTTGTTGATGTCATTCCCGCGTACGCGGGAATCCGGCGATTTTCGGAAATGATCCGGACGCCCGCGTGCGCGGGAGTGACCGGTTGTTTCAGGCGCCTGCTCAGTCCGCTTTAAGGCCGAGCGCCTGCACCAGCTTGCGCCACTTCTCGATTTCTTCTTTGATGATGGTGTTGAATTGCTCGCCGCTGTTGCCGACCGGCTCGGCGCCCTGATTGGTCAGGGTGCCGCGGAAGTCGGGCGACTGCAATGCGCGCACCGTCTCGCGATGCAGCTGCTCGACGATGGCGGCGGGGGTTTTGGCCGGCGCCAGCAGGCCGTACCAGGCGATCGATTCGTAGCCGCGCACGCCGGACTCGTCGATGGTCGGCACGTCGGCCATCACGGCCGCGCGCTTGAGCGAGGCCACGCCGAGCGCGCGCAGGCGGCCGGTTTTCACGTGCGGCAGGGCCACCAGCACGGTGGTGAACGTCAATTGCGTTTCGCCCGAGAGCAGCGACACCATCGACGGCGCGGCGCCCTTGTAGGGCACATGCGTCATCTTGATGCCGGCCATGTTGTCGAACAGTTCCGCCGACAGGTGCGAGGGCGTGCCGTTGCCGATCGAGGCGTAGAGAATTTCGCCCGGACGTTTTTTTGCCAGCGTGACCAGATCTTTCACCGTCTTCACCGGCAGCGCCGGATTGATGACGAGAATGTTGGCGACGGTGGCGATCTGCGTCACGGGCGCGAAGTCGCGCACCGTGTCGTAGCCGAGTTTCGAATACAGAGAGGCGTTCTGCGTGTGGCTGGAAAAAGTCGCCAGCAGGGTGTAACCGTCGGGCGCGGCCTTCGCCACCGCCTCGGTGCCGATGGTGCCGCTGGCGCCGGAGCGGTTGTCGACGACAAAGCTCTGTCCGGTGTATTCGGTCATCTTGGGACTCAGGGCGCGGGCGACGAAATCGATGCCGCCGCCGGCGGGGAAGGGCACGATCACCCGCACCGGCTTGGCGGGATAGGATTGTGCGAGCGCAGCGCCCGCGCCGGCCAGGGCCAGCGCAGCAACTGCAACCAGGCGGGACAACGACGCGCTGCGAGTCATGGCGGCCCTACTTTTTCATGTCGGCGTTGAGAATGGCGATGGCCTGCTGCAGCACCTTCTCGATGCGGCCTTTTTCCTTCTTGATGGCTTCGTCGTCCCAGGTCCACATGCCCTGTTTGGTCTTCATGCCCAGATGGCCCTTGTCCATCATTGCCTGCACGACGGGGGCGGCTTTCTTGTCGGCGTGCAGATCCGGGTAGAGCGAAGTCGCGGCATAGTAATTGGTGTCCCAGCCCGACATTTCCTTCTGCATCATCGGGCCGCAGGCGAGAAAGCGGAAACCGAAACCGAAGCGCACCGCGGCGTCCACGCCCTCGGGCGAAACCACGCCGTCGCTGATCAGGTAGAGCGCCTCGCGCATCATGGCATGCTGCAGGCGGTTGCCGATGAAGCCCGGGATGTCCTTGTTCACGCGCACCGGCATCTTGCCCAGATCGCGCTGGTTCTGTTCGAGCCAGTCGCAGACTTTGACGTCGGTGAAATCGGCCTTGATGATTTCCACCAGCGGCACCAGGTGCGCCGGCATGAAGTAGTGCATGCCGGCCACGCGCGAACGCGTCTTCAGGTGTTTGCCGATTTCGCCGATCTGGAAGTTCGAGGTGTTGCTGACCAGCGGAATGTCCGGCCGCGCCAGCGTTTCAAGCTGCGAAAACAGCTTGCGCTTGAGATCGATGTTCTCGGTGGCCGCTTCGACCACCAGATCGATGTCGGCCCAGGCAATCGCCTCGAGGTTGTCGTACATCTTCAGGTTCTTCAGCAGGCCTTTGTCGGCGCCGAGTTTCTCCAGCCCCGCTGTTACGCGCCCGGGCAGGGCATCGCGCGTTTTCTGTGACGGGCTCATCACATGCACCGCCCAGTTGCCGGCCGCGAAGATGGTGGCGATGTCGCCACCCATGATGCCGCCGCCGATGATGACCATGCCCGATTGTTTTGCCGCCATGTTTTCTCCGCGCCGCAGCGCCGTTATTGATGTTGGGTTGTTGAACTACTTTGCCGCCGGTTTGCCGCCGCGCGTCGCCGTCCAGGTGCCGCCGCCGGCGCCGCCGATGGTGCCGCTCATGCTGTTGCCGCTGACGCGGCCGGCGTAATCGACACCGCCGGCACTGAAGTGGATGAACTCGCCGCGCATGCGCCCGTCGCGCAGCGGCACCGATTTGTCGCCCATTTTCAGCGAACCGCCGAGCATCTGGAATTCCTGTGACAGCGTCAGCTCGCCCTGGCCCATCTGCCAGGTGCCCGCGACTTTTGCCGGCACGATCCACAGGTGCGCGGTGCAGTAATAGCTGCAGCCCTGGCTTTCTTCCACGGTGGAGGTGTCGTCGTCCTTCCACTCGCCCATCGTGAAGGTGTTGGAGACGATGCGCGTGCCGGGCTTCATGTTGAGGATCTTCGGCCGCAGCTTCAGGTTGATGTCCGGCAGCAGGAACAGCGTGACGACCGTGGCGTGCGAGAAATCGGTTTCAAAGAGGTCGGCCTTCATGAAGACCGCATTCGGCGCGCCGGCCTTGATGGCATTGGCTTTCGACAGCTCGACCATGTCCGGGTTGTATTCGATGCCGGTGGATTTGGCGCCGCGTTTCGTTGCGGTGATGACGGTGCGGCCGTCCCCCGAGCCGCGGTCGAAGTGCACGTCATCCTTGGGCACCTTGGCCAGATCGAGCATCTTGTCGACCATCGGTTGCGCGGTCGGCACCCAGACGACGTCCTTGCCCGGCTGGCCCGAGTAGGGCTCGAAGGGTTTGTCGGCAGCCTGTGCCGCGACGGCACCCGCTGCGAATGCGCAGAACAGCACTGCATTGAACATCCGAAGCATGTTGTTTTTCATGATGCGCTTCCCCCCGCGAGGTGTGATGTTGGTTTGAAACTTGGATTATTTGCCGCCGGAGCGCGTCGCGCTCCAATTGCCGTTGCCGCCGCCGCGCAGACTGCCTTCGATGGTGCCGCCGCTGACGCGGCCCGTGTATTCGACGCCGCCGGCGGTGAAGGTGATTTGATCGCCGCGCAGGCGGCCGGTTTCAATTGTCGCCGTGCTGGCGCCGGTTTTCACCGTGCCGCTGAGCATCTGGTAGGCCTGCTTGAAGGTGATTTCGCCCTGCGCGGTTTTCCAGGTGCCTTCGACTTTCGCCGGCACGATCCACAGATAGGCGGTGCGGCTGTAGGAGGCGTTGTCCTGCGACGAAATCGTTTCGTCGGCGCGCCAGTCGTCCATCGTGAAGGCGTGCGAGACGATGCGCGTGCCCGGTTTCAGATCGAGGATCTTCGGCCGCAGCTTCAGGTTGAGCTGCGGCAGCAGGTACATGGTGATCACGGTGGCCTTCGAGAAATCGCTCTCGAAAATGTCGGCCTTGACGAAGTTGGCGCGCGCGCTGACGCCTTCTTTATCGGCATTGAACTTCGACAGTTCGACCATGTCCGGGTTGTATTCGATGCCCAGCGCATTGGCGCCGCGTTTGGCGGCGGTGATCACGGTGCGGCCGTCACCCGAGCCGAGGTCGATCACATAGTCGTCCTTGGTCACGCGCGCGGCGTCGAGCATCTTGTCGATCAGTGCCTGCGGCGTCGGCACCCAGATCACGTCCTTGCCTTCCTGGCCGATCTGCGGCTCGAAGTTCGACGCAGCCTGCGCCGAAAACACTGCCGTGGCGAGCAACAGCGCAAACAGCAGGCGTTGCAAGGGATGCAGATTGAGCATGCGGGTTCTCCGTATTGATCGATGGGGGACGGTCGAAACAGCGGCTTACTGGATTTTTGGCGATGATACCGGATTGTCGCTGCGCAAGGTGGCGCTCCACGCCCCGCTGGACGCGCCCTTGACGGTGCCGGCGATGCTGCCGTTGCTGACGCGGCCCGTGTATTGCGAAAGGCCCGCCGAAAAACTGATTTGATCGCCGTTGAGGCGGCCGTTGCTGATTTGCACCGTTCCGGTGCCGGTCTTCAGGCTGCCCTCGAAATTCTGGAAAGTCTGTTTCAGCGTGAGTTCGCCGAACGAACTCTGCCAGCTGCCACTGACTTTCGCCGGCACGATCCACAAAAAGGCATTGCGGCCGTCGGCAGTCACCGTGTTGTCGGGTTTCCAGTCGCCCATGTCGAAGGCATGCGAGACGATGCGCGTGCCGGCCTTGAGGTCGAGAATTTTCGGCCGCAGTTTGGCGTTGAGCGACGACAGCAGATACATGGTGATCACCGTCGCTTCGCTGAAATCGGTTTCGAACAGATCGGCCTTGATGAAACGCGCCTTGCCTTCGACGCCGGCCTTCTGCGCCGCGCGCGTCGCGAATTCAACCATGTCCGGGTTGTATTCGATGCCCAGCGCGCGCGCGCCGCGTTTGGCGGCGGCAATCACGGTGCGGCCGTCGCCCGAGCCGAGGTCGATGACCACATCCTTCGCCGTGACCTGCCCGAGGTCGAGCATTTTCGTCACCAGCGAATCCGGCGTCGGCAGCCAGATCACATCCTTGCCCGCCTGATAGGGCTCGGGCTGGTATTCGGCGGCCGAGGTGAGCGCCGGCAGCGTAAACAGCGCGGCGGCCAGCAGGGTGATGGCGAGTTTGGCGATTTTCATGGCGTTTTCTCCCGGATGAAAACGGTGCAGGCGGCGCGCGCGCCGGTCAGGACTTGAGTTGCCCGTCGACGGTCGCGCCGTCAGCGACCATCTGCTTGATCGCCGCTTCGTCGAACCCGTATTCGCGCAGCACTTGCACCGAATGCTGGCCGAGCTTGGGCGCAGCCGACCATTCTTTGCGCGTGCCGCAGGACCACACGTTCGGCAGGCGCATTTCGCGGATTTTGCCTTCGGTCGGATGGTCACGCCGCACGAAAAAGCCGGCGTCGGCGAGGTGCGGATCCTCCTGCACGCTTTCCAGCGTATGGTACGGCATCGCCGGCACGTCGTGTTTCGCCAGCAACTCGAGCCACTCGGCGGTGGTCTTCGCCGCAAAGGCAGCGTTGCGCACCTCGAGGTAATACGAAACATTGGCGAAGCGTGCCTGCACGCTGATGAGGCGCGGATCGGTTTTCAGTTCGGGGCGGCCGATCGCATCAAACAGGCCGAAGGCCTGCCCGTTGGTGTTGGCCGTGATGCAGATATAACCGTCTTTGGTCGGCACCGGTTTTGTAAGCGGATCGAGCAGGCGCGGGTCGCCGGTGCCGCCGAGCGGCGGATCGAAGGTCGTCAGATACATATGTTCTTCGAGCACGAACTTGACCATGTTCTCGAACATCGGAATGCCGATCGAACTGCCTTCGCCGGTCTTTTCGCGGCGGAACAGCGCCATGACGATCATTTGCACCGCGATCATGCCGACCGTCTTGTCGGCCACCACCATCGGCACGTAACGCGGCTCGCCGGTCGCGCGGTGATGCAGTGCCGCCATGCCCGACGCGCCCTGAATGATGGTGTCGTAGGCGGGCTTGTCCTTGTAACGGCCGTCCTGGCCGAAGCCGTACAGCCCGCAATAAATGATTTTCGGATTGATCTTTTTCACGTCTTCGTACGACAACCCGAGCCGCGCCATCGCCGCCGGCCGCACGTTCCACACCAGCACGTCGGCTTTGGCGATGAAACGTTTCAGCGCGTCCATGCCCGCAGCCTTTTTCAGATCGAGCACGATCGAACGCTTGTTGCGGTTCAGGTGCAGATACTTGGCACCCATGCCCGGCGTCACCGATTTGCCGTTCAGCTGGCGCACCAGATCGCCGGCCGGCGATTCGACCTTGATGATGTCCGCGCCGTGGTCGGCGAGGATCTGCGTCGCCAGCGGGCCGACCACCACCGAAGTGAGGTCGACGACGCGCACGCCTTCGAGCGGGCCGCCCGACATTATTGAAACTCGGCGGTGGCCGTCAGCGACAGCGCGCCCTGATCATCCTGCGTCCACAGCTTGGCCGATTTGCCGTCGGCCGAAGGTTCGCCGCAGACGCTGATCGGGCGGTTGACGAACATCGGCCGCACGTTGCGGCTGGAGATGAATTTCAGCGGCGTCTTCGCATGCTCGCGCGCCAGTTCAAACACCAGCAGCGTCGTCAGTCCGCCGTTCATCACGCGCTCGGGATAGCCCTCGACCTGCGTCACATAAGGATGATCGTAGTGGATCTTGTGGCCGTTGAAGGTCAGCGCCGAATAGCGGAACAGCATCACCGGATCGGGCGTGACGGTTTTTTTCCAGACGGCGGTGCCCGGCGCCGGCTGCGCTTCGGGCGGCGGCGCGCCCTTGGCCGGCTCTTCGCGATAGACGATGTCCTGTTCTTCAGTGATCGCCACGCCGCGCGGGCCGATCATGTCGGTCTTCACGGTGACGAACACCATCTGGCCGGTGCGGCCGACTTTCGGCGTGACGCTGATGATGGTCGATTCGCGTTTGACTTCATCGCCGATGATCAGCGGCTGATGGATGGTGATGCGTTTGCCGGCGAACATGCGGCGCGGCAGCGGCACCGGCGGCAGAAAATCACCGCGCTCAGGATGGCCGTCCTTGCCGATCTGCGAGTGGCGCACCACGCGCGGAAACAGGATCGAGTGCCAGCCGATCGGCAGCGGATCGCCGAACTTCGGCATCGGGTCGTCGCGATCGAGTGTGGCGGCGAGACGGTGGACCGACGGGATGGTCACATAATCGATGTCGGTTTCTTTCTGACCGATCCATTCTTTGAGCTTTTCCAGATCCTGCGTCACGGCGCGCACTCCTGCTTGAAGTCCTGCATTGATATTGATACGCGCCCGGATGGCGCGGAGGCGTGATTTTACAGCTTCCCATCGGCGCTGCGGCGCGGGGCCGCACAAGAGGAGGGCGCTGCGGCTGTTTACTCGCGGATGCCGCTGTCGCGGATCAGCTTGCCCCATTTGGCCATGTCGGCCTTGATGGTGGCGGCGAATTCGGCCGGCGTGCTGGTGGCGCTTTCCACGCCCGAGCTGGCGAGGCGTTCCTGGTTTTTCGGCGCGCTCAGCACCTTGGCGGCTTCCTGATTGATCAGCGCGATGACGGCCGCCGGGGTTTTCGCCGGCGCAAAGAGGCCCGCCAGCGCGATCGATTCATAACCGGGCAGTCCGGATGCCGCCAGCGTCGGCACGCCGGGCGCCAGCGCGGTCGGTTCGGCGCTGGTGACGGCAAGCGCTTTCAGACGGCCGGAAATCAAATGCGGCGAGGCTGACGTATAGATCGCAAAAATCAATTGAATCTGTCCGCCGATCAGCGCCGTGATCGCCGGGCCGATGCCCTTGTAGGGCACGCGCACGATTTCTACGTCGGCCATGCTGTTGAAGAGTTCCGCCGACAGATGCGCTGGCGAGCCCGAAGACGCCGAGCCGTAATTGAGTTCGCCGGGTTTGGCTTTGGCCAGCGCGATCAGTTCGCGCGCCGAGGCCACCGGCAATGACGGGTTGATCACGATCACGTTGGGCTGGCGATAGAGCTGGGTCACCGGCGAAAAATCCTTCTCCGCATCCCAAGTCGGGTTCTCGCGCAGAAACGGCAGGATCCACATCGAACTCGAATAGACCAGCAGCGTGTGGCCGTCGGGTGGCGCTTTCGCCGCCGCCTCGACGGCGAGGATGCCGCGGTTCTCCACCACCGCCTGCTGGCCGAGCGTGGCGGAGAAACCCTGCGCGATCAGGCGCGCGACGAGATCGGTGCCGCTGCCCGCCTCGGTGGTGAGGATGCGCACGACTTTGTTCGGGTACGGTTGTGCGCCGGCCAGCGTGGCGGCGAGCAGCAATGCGGCGATGATCGGCAGGCGGGGCATGGAGTGTTTTCGGTCAATCAATTTTGATCCCCGCTTCCTTCACCACCTTCGCCCACTTCGCCAGATCGTTTTTCAGGAAGGCGGTGAATTCGGCGCTTGAATTGCCGACCAGCTCGGAGCCTTCGCCGGTCAGTTTTTCGCGCGCATCCGGATACTGCAGGGCGCGCGCAAACGCCGTGTTGAGCTTCGCCAGGACCGGCGGCGGCATTTTCGCCGGCGAGGTCACGCCGAACCAGTTCAGCACTTCGTAACCGGGCAGTCCCGACTCGGCCACGGTCGGCGCTTCGGGCAGCGAGGCCGCGCGTTTCGCGCTGGTCACTGCCAGTGCCTTTAGGCGCCCGCCCTTGAGCAGCGCCTGCGTGGTGATCTGCGAGGCGAACTGAAACGCGAGATTGCCCGCGGCGACGTCGATCGAGGCGGCCGCTGCGCCGCGGTGCGGCACGTGCGTGATGTTGATGCCGGCCATCATGCGGAACAATTCGCCCGACATGTGGCCGCCGCTGCCGACACCGGCCGAGCCGTAGTTGAGCGGTTTGGTTTTTGAAAGTGCAATGAGGTCGCGCACCGAATTCACGCCGAGCGACGGCGCCACCACCAGCAGCAGCGGCGCCGAGGTCAGCATGGTGACATGCGAAAAATCGCCGATCGGATCGTAGGGCAGTTTCTGCAGGCTCGCGTTGGCGGTGTGCGTCGTGTAGATCATGCCGATGGTGTAACCGTCGGGCGCGGCCTTCGCCACCATGTCGGTGCCGATGATGCTGCCCGCACCGGGGCGGTTGTCGAGGATCAGTTGTTTGCCGAATTGCTCGGCGACTTTCTGCGCGGTGATGCGCGCCAGCACATCGGTCGTCGCGCCCGTCGGCGAAGGAATGATGAAGCGGATCGGCCGCGCCGGATAATCCTGCGCGCCGGCGCCGGCGGCCACGCAGGCCAGCGCGATGGCAATGCGCGCGCGCATCAGTCGGCTTTCGCGCCCGACGCTTTGACCGCCGCGCCCCATTTGGCGATTTCGGATTTGATATAGGCGGCGAACTGTTCGCGCGTATCGCCCACCGGCGTGAAGGCCAGCGTGTTGAGTTTCTCTTTCACATCGGCTTCGCCGAGAATGCGCACCATCTCGGCATTGAGCCGGTCGAGAATCGGCCCCGGCGTTTTCGCCGGCGCGGCGATGCCGATCCAGCCCACTGCTTCGAAGCCCGCGTAACCGCTTTCGGCAATCGTCGGCAGATCGGGCAGAAACGCCGAGCGCTTCAACGTCGCAATGCCGAGCCCGCGCAGGCGCCCCGATTTGATGTGCGGCAGGGTGGCCGGAATCGCATCGAACATCATCGGCACCTGGCCGCCGATGATCTGCGTGTGCGCGTCGGCGCTGCCCTTGAACGGCACGTGATTGAGTTTGATGCCGGCAACGCTGGCGAACATTTCCGTCGTCAGATGGCTGGTCGAACCGCTGCCGAGCGAGGCGAAGTTGAGCGTGCCCGGTTTGGCTTTGGCCGCGGCGACGAATTCTTTGACCGTCCTGTAACTCTCGGCGGGGCTCACCACCAGCGTCTGCGGTGTCAGACCGAGGTTCGCAATCGGCGCGAAATCGTTGATCGCGTCGTAGGGCAGTTTCGAATAGAGCGTCGGGTTGATGCCGAAGGCGCTCGACACCGCCATGGTCAGCGTATAGCCGTCGGGCGCGGCCTTCGCGCCCATTTCGGTACCGAGCACCGCGCCGGCGCCCGGTTTGTTGTCGACGATCACCTGCTGGTTCCAGCGGTCGCTCATTTTCGCGGCGATCAATCGCGCCAGCACATCGGTCGAGGTGCCCGGCGTGAACTGCACGATGATGCGGATCGGTCTGGCGGGATATTCGCTGGCGCCGGCGCCGGTGGCAATGGTCAGCAGGCCGAGGGCGGCAACGAGGGCGGTGCGCAGCATCATGGGATTCCTCCGGTGAGCGCCAATCCAGCGTTATGTGATCGCGGGTGCGGCGCCGTCGTATACTGACCGACGCAAAAATGGGTGTCAATAAAACAGCGGTGCAGGCCGCGTGCCGGAGGAAACCTTGAAAACATTGTTTGCCCTGTTCTTCAGCGCCGTGTTTGCCTGCGCGGCATACGCGCAGCCCGCCGATTTCAAAGTCACGCTGCTCGGCACCGGCAGTCCGCCGCCGGTGCTCAAGCGCTTCGGCCCCGCCGTGCTGGTGCAGGCCGGCAAGGAAACCCTGCTGATCGATTGCGGCCGCGGCTGCACGCAGCGCCTCGCGCAAAGCAACGTCAAGCTCGGCGCCATCGATGCGCTGTTCATCACCCACCTGCATTCCGACCACGTCGTCGGCATTCCCGATCTCTGGCTCACCGGCTGGCTCGATTCGCCGTTCGGCACGCGCGCGCAGCCGCTCAAGGTCTGGGGCCCGGCCGGCAGCAAGGCGATGATGGAGAACATGCAGAAAACATTTCAGTGGGACATCGACACGCGCGTTGCCGATCAGAACCTTTCGCGCAGCGCAGCCGGCATCAACGCCACCGAAATCGCCCCCGGCCTGATCTACGAGCGCAACGGCGTCAAAGTCAGCGCGATCGAAGTCGATCACGGCGATCTGATCAAACCGACTTTCGGTTTTCGCATCGATTACGACGGCCGCTCGGTGGTGGTTTCGGGCGACACGCGCTTCAGCGAAAACCTGATCAAGCACGCCACCGGCGTCGATCTGCTGGTGCACCAGGTGGCAATGGCCAAAGAGGAACTGATCGCGCGCTCCGAGCGCGTGCGCACCATCCTCGCCCATCACACCAAGCCGCACGAGGCCGGCACCGTGTTCGCGCGTGCCAAACCGAAACTCGCCGTCTACTACCATATCAGTCTGCAGGGCGATCCGGGCACGCCGGCGCCGACCGAAAAAGACGTCGAGGATGCGACGCGCACCACCTATGCCGGCCCGCTGGTGCTCGGCGAAGACATGATGGCGTTCGTCATTGGTAAAGACGGCGTAACAAAGCAATAATACGCACCGTCCCGATGCGCTCCCGAATGGAATAGCAGTGCCGACAAAGCCCCTCTACAAAAAACTCGTCATCGCCGGCGTGCTGCTGGTGGTATTTCTGCTCATGAAGGTGACGCGCACGTCGTTCGAGGACCTGTGGCACATGGCAAAGGGCGAAATCGCGCAGACGCGCTCCGACATCCGCGAATACCGCACCGGCGAATATGCCGGCAACGTGTCCAACCAGCTCAGCAGCGAAGCCGCGCGCATCAAGTCGCAGGGCGGCAGCGGCATCGACGGCGAACTCAACAACGAACTCGCTGCCGAACGCAAACGCATGCTCGAAGAGCGCGCCGAAGGGGCGCTCCAGAACACCGACCGTCTGCTCAAGGGCGACGTCGAGGTGCTCAAAC
>CAZVDN010000003.1:0-41366 GCA_964625665.1 uncultured Streptomyces sp.
GTGCGCACGGTTTCGAGAATCGCCGTGGCGTCGATGGCCTTCAAAAACGCGTCGAGCTTGGCGCCGGTGCCGGTAAGCTCGATGGTGTAGTCCTTGTCGGTCACGTCGATGATGCGGCCGCGGAAGATATCGACCATGCGCTTCATCTCCTCGCGGTCCTTGCCGACGGCCCGCACCTTTACCAGCATCAACTCGCGCTCGATGTGATCACCGTCGGAAAGATCGACCACCTTGACGGCCTCGATCAACTTGTTCAACTGCTTGGTGATCTGCTCGATCACCTCGTCGGAACCGGAAGTCACGATGGTCATGCGCGAGAGCGAGGCATCCTCGGTCGGCGCCACGGTCAGCGATTCGATGTTGTAACCGCGCGCCGAAAACAGCCCGGCCACGCGCGACAGGGCACCCGCTTCGTTTTCCAGCAACACTGAAATGATATGTCTCATGGTCGTCGTTCTTTACACCAGTATCATTTCTGACAACCCCTTGCCGCCGGGCACCATCGGGAAAACATTCTCGGTCTGGTCTGTCACGAAATCGAGGAACACCAGTTCCTTCTTGCGGGCAAAGGCTTCCTTGATCGCGCCCTCGACATCGCCGGGCTTGTCGATGCGAATGCCGACGTGGCCGTACGATTCGGCGAGACGCACAAAGTCAGGCAGCGCGTCCATGTAGGACTCCGCGTAACGGTTGCCATGGAAAAACTCCTGCCACTGGCGCACCATGCCCATGTAACGGTTGTTCAGGCACAGGATCTTGATCGGCAGGTGATACTGCTTGCAGGTCGACAGTTCCTGAATGCACATCTGAATGCTGGCTTCCCCGGTGATACAGGCCACCGGCGACTTCGGGTGCGCCAGCTGCACGCCAACCGCCGAGGGCAGACCGAAACCCATGGTGCCGAGACCGCCCGAGTTGATCCAGCGGCGCGGCTTGGTGAATTTGTAGAACTGTGCCGCCCACATCTGGTGCTGACCGACGTCGGACGTGATAAAGGCGTCGCCCTTGGTCAGTTCCCACAGCTTTTCGATGACGAACTGCGGCTTGATCAGCTTCGAGCCGCGGTCGTACTTCAGGCAATCGCGTTCGCGCCAGAGGTCGATCTGCGACCACCAGGACTTGAGCGCCTCGTTATCGCGTTTCTCTTTCGACGCCTGCATCTGCTTGAGCATTTCCTGCAGCACTTCGCGCACATTGCCGACGATCGGCACATCGACTTTCACACGCTTCGAAATCGAAGACGGGTCGATGTCGATATGGATAATGGTGCGCGACTTTTCGAAAAAGTTTTTCGGATCGCCGATGACGCGGTCGTCGAAACGCGCGCCGACAGCCAGCAGCACGTCGCAATTCTGCATCGCCATGTTGGCTTCATAGGTGCCGTGCATGCCAAGCATGCCGACGAACTGCTTGTCGGTCGCCGGGTAGGAGCCGAGCGCCATCAGGGTGTTCGTGCAGGGAAATCCAAGAAGCTTCGTCAACTGCGTCAATTCAGCCGACGCATTGCCCAGAATCGTGCCGCCGCCGACATAGATCATCGGGCGCTTGGCGCGCGCCAGAAGCTGGATCGCCTTTTTGATCTGTCCCGAATGCCCCTTAACGACGGGGTTATAGGAGCGCATGCTGATCGACTTCGGATACACGAACTCGGTCGTTTGCGACGTAATGTCTTTCGGAATATCTACCACCACCGGGCCGGGCCGGCCGGTGCGCGCGATGTAAAACGCCTTCTTCATGGTCGAGGCAAGGTCTTTGATGTCCTTGACCAGGAAATTGTGTTTGACGCAAGGACGGGTAATGCCGACCGTGTCGCATTCCTGGAAGGCATCCTGACCGATCGCATGGGTCGGCACCTGACCGGTAATGACCACCAGCGGGATCGAATCCATATAGGCCGTTGCGATGCCGGTAACCGCGTTGGTCACACCCGGGCCTGACGTCACCAGAGCGACCCCCACCTTGTCGGTCGAGCGTGCATAGCCGTCGGCGGCATGCACGGCGCCCTGTTCGTGACGCACAAGCACATGCTTGACCTTGTCCTGCTTGGATAATTCGTCGTAGATGAACAAGACGGATCCGCCCGGGTAGCCGAACACGTGTTCGACCCCTTCTTCCTGCAGGCACCGTATCGTTATCTCCGCGCCGCTGAGTTCCATAGAGTAAACCTTGCCGATTTGCGAGAAATGCACAGAACCGGTGAAGATACCTCCGGCAGGCACTTTGGTCAAGCTAAGCGCCTGATTAAACAACATGATAGCGACACGGGGCGGTCAGCCATGTGGCCAGCTTGCGCCAAAGACCTGATTTGTTAAGATGCCCCCAGTCCTGACCGGCATCGCTCTGGACGGTCAACGGTAAGACCCGCGTGGCGTTATTGGCCAAATCACGCGGCGCAACCGGGCCACATGAAAATGCAAGGGCACGCACTGGCGATGCCCAATAATCGAGGCGGATTTCACTGGCTACGCGTAAGGAATTGTCGGACTTTCTCGCGTCCGTCGAGCGGCGCGCATTCAAGCAAATGTACTTTGCGGTGCGCGACGAGCAATTCGCGCTGGACATTGTCCAGGACGCGATGATGAAACTCGCCGAAAAATACTCGGCACGCCCCCCGACGGAGCTGCCGATGCTGTTCCAGCGCATTTTGCAGAATACGATGCGCGACCATTTTCGGCGCCAGAAAGTACGCAATTTGTGGACGATCCAGGTTTCGTCCTTGTCAGGCCCCGATGACGGCGATGACCACGATCCCCTGGAAACACTGTCCGCGGCCTCTGATTCGACCCAGCCGGAAGCGCCTTCGGACCAGTTACAGCAATCGCAAACCCTTGAATTAATTGAACAAGCGATTCGGCAACTACCGGAACGTCAACGCCAAGCCTTCCTCCTGCGTTACTGGGAGGAACTGGATGTGTCGGAAGCGGCTACCGCCATGGGCTGCTCGGAGGGAAGCGTGAAAACGCACTGCTCCAGAGCAGTGCACGCCCTTTCAGGCATGCTGAAAGATAAAGGAATTTCGCTATGAACGAACAGGAACTGGCAAAACAGATCGTCCAGCACCTGGATCAGGGCCTCGGCAAAATCAAGCAAGGCTCACTCTACCAATTGCAGTCAGCCCGCATGGCGGCACTTGAACAGTAGCGCGAAGCGCCGCAACCGCTGCTCGGTCTGGCGTGGGCAGGTGATATCGCGTTCCGGGTCAGCCACAACCGCCATTTCAATGCGCGCAATCTGTTTGCGGCCGGCCTTCTCGTGCTGGGCATGCTCGGCGTGACTTACTGGCAGGTCGCAATGCAACGCAGCGATATTGCCGAAATTGACGCCAGCCTGCTGTCCGACGAACTGCCGATCAATGCCTATCTCGACAGCGGTTTTGACGCATGGTTAAAGCGCTCCTCGCAATACCCCTGCTGTTCACCCTTGTCGGTAACGCGTTCTCCGCTGCGGTTCCCGCGCCGCAGAAGCCCGCCAAACCGGACTGGACGGAACTGAAGCCTGCACAGCAGCAGGTGCTCGCGCCGCTCAAGGATCACTGGGCCGAGCTCGACACCACACGACGCCAGAAATGGGTCAAGGTCGCGAACAGCTATCCGAAAATGAAACCGGACGAACAGGCGCGCCTGCAGGAGCGCATGCGCGACTGGATCAAATTGTCGTCCGAAGAACGCCGCGCCGCCCGCGAAAAATATCTGGCCATCAAAAAGCTGCCGCCCGCCAAACGCGAGGATGTTAAACAGCAGTGGCAGCAGTATCAGCAGTCGCTGGCCAAATCCGACGCGGCCGCGCCTGAAGCGCCCTCCGGCACCGGTTCTTCGCAATAGACACGCCGCAGCAAAATCCTGATAGCTTCGCCGCCAGGCCGCCTGCAGGGCTGGCGCGACGCCTCGGCAGCCTCGCCTACGAAGCGCTGCTGCTGACCGCCATCCTGTTTATCTGCACCTGGGTGTTTTTGTTTTTCGCGCAGGTCATAAACAGCGCATTGGTGCGCCCCCTGCTCCAACTGTGGCTGGTCGCAATCACCGGCGCCTATTTCACGTATTGCTGGTCTCACGGCGGGCAAACCCTGCCGATGAAAACCTGGCGCATTCGAGTGGTGAAAAAAAATGGCGACGCCATCACTGCGGCAATTGCGGGCAGACGTTACCTGTTCGCGCTGATTTCTGCCGGACTGTGCGGCCTGGGTTTCGCCTGGGCCCTGTTCGATCCTGACCGGCAGTTTCTGCACGATCGCCTGGGCGGGACTCGCCTGAGCGCCGTCTAGCGACGTTCGCCCCACCACATCATCGCCGTCGCCAGTATCAGGAAAATCAGCGTCGGCAGGGCCGCGCTCCAGAACGGCGGCCAGTCGCGCAACAAGCCAAGATAAGTGAACAAGCGGCCCAGCGTGACATACCCTATCCCCAGCATGATGCCCGCAAACACTTTCGCGCCCACCCCGCCGGCACGTTGCTGGGTATAGGCAAAAGGCAGTGCCAATACCATCATGACGAGCACCGCAAACGGATAAAGCAGTTTGTTCCAGAAGGCGATCTCGTGCCGGGACGCCTGCTGATTGTTCTCTTTCAGGTGCTGCACGTAGGAAAACAGGTTCCACGCCGACATGTGTTCGGGCACCACCAGCAAAACGCTCAGCAGGTTCGGGTCGATCACCGACTGCCAGTCGGCCTCGGCGATCCGGCTGACGTCCATTTTCCCATCTTCGAAATTGGTTTGTACGACATCGCGCAGGCGCCAGCGATTGTTTGACAGATATTCTCCACGCTGCGCAAGGCTGATCCTGCGCAAGCGGAGTTCCTTGTCGAATTCGTAGATCTTAATTCCGATCAGCACGGAATCCGGCATCACCTGCGCCACATTGACAAAATTACGCTCGTCTTTGACCCACAGGCCGGAGCGGAATTCCTGGGCAATAACGCCGGTGACCGCCTTCGCCCGCAATTGCTGGGCGAATTGCTCAGCAGGTGGCGCAACGAATTCGCCGATCACGAAGGTCAGAACGGAAAACAAAAAACCGACCTGCACCAGCATGAATGCCATGCGCGGCACCGAAACGCCGGACACGCGCATCACGGTGTATTCGGAACTCGCCACCAGCTGCGCAATCGCAAACAGCGTCCCGATCAGCGCTGCGATAGGAAACAGCTCGTAGACGTGACCGGGCAGGCTCAACAGCACAAACGCAATGATATGCGGCAGCCGGTAGTTGCCCTTGCCAAGCTCGCCCAATTCGTGAATCAGGTCGAGAAATGCGAACAGCATCAGCAGCGCCGCGAACACCAGCAGGATCGAGGCGGTGATTTCCGATGACAGATAGCGGCGAATGACCTTCATCGGAATTTGAAAACGCGCGAAAGCGAGAACAGGGTAAGGCGGCGCGCAAACAACGCGATCAATATCACGAGCATGAACAAATGCACGCCCCAAAGGCCTGCGGCGAGACCGATCTTCTGTTGCGCCACCCACGCCTGCGCAATGCTGAGAACGTTGTTGTAGACCATGTAAACGAGGATCGCCAGCACCAGATTCAGGGACCGCCCGGCGCGCGGATTGACAAACGACAGCGGGATCGCCAACAGCGAAAGCAGCAGCGCCGACAGCGGCAGCCCGATCCGCCAGACCAGTTCGCCGCGATAGATCGGCCCCGGCTGTTCGAGAAGTTCCGGCGTCGACATCGATTTCGCCGAGGGCAGCGCCGCCTTCACACCGCGCGACTCAATGCGCATGGCGTAACGCTCGAATTCGCTGATTTTGTATTCGAGCGTGCCCGGCGTGCCCTCATAACGCCGGCCGTTGAGCAGAACGAGGAAACGGTCGCCGTTTTCCACCGTCTGCAGAAACCCGCGGCGTGCCACCATCACACCGGTTTTCTGGTGCTGCGTCGAACTGACGAAAATATTGGCGACAGTGTTCTCGCCTTCATTGACGTTCTCGACAAAATAAACGCGCTCGTTCTGCTTGGATTCGCGGAAAACCCCGGGCGTCACCTGCGATACATCATCGCGGCTGTCCATATAACTGCGAAATTCCTCGCTCTTGGTGATTGCCCACGGCGACAACACCAGGCTCAATAACGCAATAAGCAGGACAACCGGCAGCGCGAACAGCAGTACCGGGCGCATCCATGTCGTCAGGCTCAGTCCGGAACTGAACCAGACGATCATTTCCGAATCCCTGTAGCTGCGGGTCAGCGTCATCAAGACCGCGATAAACAGCGTCAGTGACAGCAACACCGGCAGATAGTTGAACGCGGTCAGTGCCAGCAGCGCGAAAACCCCCGAAAAGGTGATCGCGCCGCCTGCCGCCAGGCCGAGAAAGCGCACCAACTGGGTCGCCACCGTAATGCCCAGCAGCACGATGAACGTTGCCATCGCCGTGCCGGTGCATTCGCGGACCAATGATTGGGAGAATATTTTCACTCGGTCGCGCTTTGATTTTCCGCGGAATAACGAAGATAATCGGCGAAGATAATCAGTCGTTTCTGATCACTTGCGACCATAGGAGAACGCCTTGGAATTTAGCATAAAAGCCGGCAGCTCGGAGAACACGCAAACGGGCTGCATCGTTGTCGGCGTGTTCGAACCGCGCAAGCTCTCCGACGCCGCCGCTGCGCTCGATCGCGCCACCAAAGGTTTCCTGACGCGCATCCTCAAGCGCGGCGACATGGAAGGCAAGGCAGGCGCAACGCTGCTCCTGCACGATGTGCCGAACATCAAGGCCGAGCGGGTTCTGCTGGTCGGCCTGGGGCCGCTTGCCGAATTTCGCGACAGCCGCTATGCCGGTGCGATCGCCGCGGCCATCCGCACGCTGAATGCAACCGGCGCCACTGATGCGCTGATCCAACTGCCCGAAGGCGGCACGCCGCGTCGAGACGTCGGCTGGCGCGTCGCACAGGCGACGGTCGCGGCACGTTCGGCCGCCTACCGCTTCGAACGCATGAAAAGCCGGCCGGCCAAAGCACAACCGGGACTGCGTCGCCTGACGTTCGGCATCGACGATAAAAACGCGCAACGCCTTGCCGCGGCCGGGCTTGAGCAGGGTCTCGCCGTCGCCCACGGCGTCAGCCTCGCGCGCGATCTGGGCAATCTGCCGGGCAATGTCTGCACGCCGACCTATCTCGCCGGCGCGGCGCGCGACCTGGCCAAGCACTACCGCATGAAACTCACCGTGCTTGAGCGCGCGCAGATGGAAAAACTCGGCATGGGCGCGCTGCTCTCGGTCGCCCGCGGCAGCGTGCAGCCGCCGAAGCTGATCGTGCTTGAGTATCGCGGCGGCCCCGCCGGGCAGCGCCCGGTGGCGCTGGTCGGCAAGGGCGTCACCTTCGACACCGGCGGCATCTCGCTGAAACCCGCCCCCGAGATGGACGAAATGAAATTCGACATGTGCGGTGCAGCCAGCGTGCTGGGCACGCTGAAAGCCATTGCCGAGATGAAACTGCGCATCAACGTCGTCGGCCTGATTCCGGCCACCGAAAACATGCCGGGCGGCCGCGCCACCAAACCGGGCGACATCGTCACCACCATGTCAGGTCAGACCGTCGAAATTCTCAACACGGACGCCGAAGGCCGCCTGATCCTGTGTGACGCGCTGACCTACGCCGAGCGCTACAAACCGCAGGCGGTGATCGACATCGCCACGCTGACCGGCGCCTGCGTCATCGCGCTCGGCCATGTCGTCAGCGGCCTGTTCGCCAATGACGATGCGCTGGCGCGCGAAGTGCTCAATGCAGGCGAGGCCTCGGGCGACCGCGCCTGGCACCTGCCGCTGCATGATGAATATCAGGAGCAGCTCAACAGCAATTTCGCCGACTTTGCTAACATCAGCGGCCGCCCGGCAGGTGCCGTCACCGCGGCCTGCTACCTGTCGCGCTTCACGAAAAAATTCAAATGGGCGCATCTGGACATTGCCGGCACGGCGTGGAAAAGCGGCAAGGAAAAAGGCGCCACCGGCCGCCCGGTGCCGCTGCTGACGCAGTTCCTCATCAAACGCGCCGCCAGGTCCTGATGGCAGGCCGTATTCAATGACGCGCGCCCGATGACGCAGATCGATTTTTACTTTCACGTCGAAGACAAGCTGAAAACGGCGTGCACGCTCAGCGCGAAGGCCTACGCGCGGGGCCTGCGGGTGCTGGCCTACTGCAGCGACCAGGACGCCGGCCGAAAATTCAGCCGTCTGCTGTGGAGCACGCCGGCCACCGGGTTCGTGCCTCATTGCACGGCGGATGACAAACTGGCCGCGGTCACGCCGATCATCGTCGATTGCGACGGCGCCAATCCGGCGCACGACGATGTGCTGCTGAACCTGCGCCACGAACTGCCGGCGTTTTTCAGCCGCTTTCAGCGCCTGATCGAGATCGTGAGCATCGACGAGGAAGACCGCCGGGTGGCACGCGAGCGTTTCAAATACTATCGCGATCGCGGCTACGAAATCCGGTCACACGATCTGAGCAAGCGCGCGCAGTAGGCCATGGCCGGCGACGACGAGAACGTATGGTCGGGCGGCGACGAAGTCATCGGACGCGCAAACGCGCTGTTTGACCGGCACCGCCTGAGCAGGCCGCCGGCAGCGGTTCCCGAATTGCTCCCCGTCCTCACCGAAACCATCGACGCGCCTGTCGATGCCGCGGAAATTCCGACCCTCACCGATATCGTCGCCATTGCGCCATCACCGTCCGCTGCGCCGCAAGCGGCCCCCATCGCGCACGGGGACGGTTTGAAGGCTGACATCGATGCACTGGTGCGAGCCTCGGTCGACGAAAAGCTGCAATCGGCGCTGCACGCGGTTCCCGTTGCGCCGCCCCCGGCGCAGCCGGCCGGTATAATGCGCCCCCCTTCACGTACTTCTGCCCCGGTATCCGCAACAATGGAACTCGCAAAAAGCTTCGAACCCCAGGCCATCGAAAACCGCTGGTATCCCGAATGGGAAAAAAGCGGCTACTTCGCGCAGTCCGGCGACACGAACTCACCCGCCTATTGCATTCAACTTCCGCCGCCCAACGTCACGGGCACGCTGCACATGGGACACGCGTTTCAGCAAACCCTGATGGATGCGCTGATCCGCTACAACCGCATGCGCGGCCACAACACGAACTGGGTCATCGGCACCGACCATGCCGGCATCGCCACCCAGATCGTGGTCGAGCGGCAACTGGAAGCAGAAAAGAAAACGCGCCACGACCTCGGCCGCGAAGACTTCGTCAAACGCGTCTGGGAATGGAAGCAGCAGTCGGGTTCGACCATCACGCGCCAGATGCGCCGGCTCGGCGCCTCCGGAAACTGGGACTACGCCAGCTGTGACGGCCAGCGCGCCGGCTACTTCACGATGGACGAGCGCATGTCGCGCGCCGTCGCCGAAGTTTTCGTGCGCCTGCATGAAGAAGGCCTGATCTACCGCGGCAAGCGCCTCGTCAACTGGGACCCGGTGCTCGGCACCGCGGTGTCCGACCTGGAAGTGGACAGCGAAGAGGAAGACGGCAAGCTCTGGGAGATCCGCTATCCGTTCGCCGACGGCAGCGGTTCGCTGGTGGTGGCCACTACGCGTCCGGAAACCATGCTGGGCGACGTCGCCGTAGCGGTCAATCCGCAGGATGAACGCTACTCGCAACTGGTCGGCAAACGCGTCGAGCTGCCGCTGACCGGACGCACCATTCCCGTCATCTCCGACGATTACGTCGATCGCGAATTCGGCACTGGCTGCGTGAAGATCACGCCGGCCCACGATTTCAACGACTACGCGGTCGGCCAGCGGCACCGCCTTGAAATGATCGCGGTGTTGACGCTCGACGCCAAAATCAACGACAACTCACCGGCCGCCTATCGCGGCATGGACCGTTTTGCCGCGCGCAAACAAATGCTCGCCGATCTTGAATCACAGGGCCTGCTGGTTTCCGAAAAGGCCTACAAGCTCCGCGTACCGCGCTCCGGGCGCACCGGCGCGATTGTCGAGCCGATGCTGACCGACCAGTGGTTCGTGCGCATGGACGGACTGGCCCAAAACGGCCTCGCTGCGGTCGCCCGCGGCGACGTGCGGTTTTTCCCCGAGCACTGGACCTCGACCTACAACCAGTGGCTGGAAAACATCCAGGACTGGTGCATTTCGCGCCAGCTCTGGTGGGGGCACCAGATTCCCGCGTGGTATGCCGACGACGGGCGGATTTTCGTCGCTCGCAGCGAAGCGGAAGCCCAGGCGCAGGCAGCGACCGATGGCTATACCGGTGCGCTCAAGCGCGACGAAGACGTGCTCGACACCTGGTTCTCTTCCGCGCTGGTGCCTTTCACCTCGCTCGGCTGGCCGGAAAAAACCAAAGACCTCGACGTCTTCCTGCCGTCATCCGTGCTGGTCACCGGCTTCGACATCATTTTCTTCTGGGTCGCGCGGATGATCATGATGACCCTTCATTTCACCGGCAAGGTGCCGTTCCGCGATGTCTACATCAATGCCCTGGTGCGCGATGCCGAGGGCCAGAAGATGTCGAAATCGAAAGGCAACACGCTTGACCCGCTTGACCTCATCGACGGCATTGAACTCGACGCCCTGCTCGAAAAATCGACGGTCGGACTGCTGCGCGCCGAACACAAGGAAAAAATCGGCAAATATGTGCGCAAGAACTATCCGGACGGCATCCCGGCATTCGGTGTTGATGCCTTGCGCTTCACCTTCGCCTCGCTGGCCACCTTTGCGCGCACGCTGAACTTCGATCTGAACCGCTGCGAGGGCTATCGCAATTTCTGCAACAAGCTGTGGAACGCCACACGCTTCGTGCTGATGAATTGCGACGGCAAAGATGTGGGGCTCGACGAGTCACTGCCGCTCGAATATTCGGCGGTAGACCAGTGGATCATCGGCCGGCTGCAGGACGCCGAGCTGGAAGTCGAAAAAGGCTTTGCCGAATACCGGTTCGACAATGCGGCGCGCGCGATTTATGAATTTGTCTGGGACGAGTACTGCGACTGGTACGTGGAGCTGGCAAAGGTGCAGATCGGTGCCGGCAACGAGGCCCAGCAGCGCGCCACGCGTCGCACGCTGGTGCGGGTGCTGGAGGCGGTGCTGCGCCTTGCCCACCCGATCATCCCCTTCATTACGGAAGAACTGTGGCAGACCGTGGGGCCGCTCGCCGGAAAATCGGGTGCGAGCATCATGCTGCAGCCCTACCCCGTGCACGACCCGGCAAAACGCAATGCGGCAGCGGTGGCGCAAACAGAAACACTGAAGGCACTGGTCATGGCCTGCCGCTCGCTGCGCAGCGAAATGAACCTGGGGCCGGACAAACGCCCGCCGCTGGTCGTCGCCGGCGATCGCAGTGTCCTCGAACCGCTGGTGCCCTACCTCCAGTTCCTGGGCAAACTGGAAAGCATCTCGCTGGTTGACGGCGAACTGCCGTCCACCGACGCGCCGGTGTCCATCGTCGGCGACTACAAGCTGATGCTGAAGGTCGAAATCGACGTCGCCGCGGAACTCGCGCGCATCAAAAAGGAAATTGCCGCACAGGAAGGCCAGGCCGAAAAAGCGCGCCAGAAACTGGCCAACTCGAATTTCGTTGATCGCGCGCCGCCCGCCGTTGTCGAGCAGGAACGCGCGCGACTGTCGCAGTTTGAAGACACGCTGGCAAAACTGAACGCCCAACTGGCAAAGCTGGGCGGCAACGCCTGAGCAGACGACCGGGTTATTTCTTCTTCATGAAGAAGATGAATTCGTTCTCGATGATATCCGACGAAACAAGTTCATTGCCGGTCTGCTTGGCGAAGGCCTGAAAGTCCTTCACCGAACCGGGGTCGGTGGCACGCACCTTGAGCACCTGACCGGACTGCATGTCGGTCAGCGACTTCTTGGTCCTGAGTATCGGCAGCGGACAATTAAGTCCGCGCGTATCGAGTTCTTTGTCAAAATTCATGGATTTCCTCCGTCCGCCGGGCTGAACGCACCGCGCGGAACCGCATTGCAAATTCAATCAAAAAACGCTGATGTTTTTATCGGCGAGCAGTTGGGACAGGCGCGTGTTCGCCATCGAAAGCCGATCGACCAGAATCTCCAGGAAGGCGCCGTTGAAATGATGGCGCACGATTTCAGTGGCTTGGGCGAGGGCTTCGGATTTGATTTCGATCAGCGTCACGTCGGTGGATGAAGTGACGCTGGCCGAACGCTGAAACTGCTTCTTGCCGAGATAGGCCATTTCGCCGAAGCAATCCCCGGCGCGGAGCACGTTGAGCAACTTGTCCTGTTTGGTGACCTTGACCTCGCCCGCCGCAATCGTGAAGAAGGAACGGCCGATGTCGCCTTCCTTGATGACCTTGTGGTTGGGCGGAAACTTGTGCCAGGTTGTAATGCGCAAAACCTCCCAGAGCTCGACGTCGGCGAAATTCTTGAAAAACGTGATCTGGCGCAGCACGTTGAACTTCTCGCTGTCGGGGATGTTTTTTTCCGGCTTTTGCAGATTGCCGAAAACCGCCACCAGGTCACGCGAGAGTTCCTCCCAGCTCTGATAGCGGTCGGGGGTATTTTTCTGCAGTGCGCGCGCCACAATCGCGTCGAGTTGGGGCGGAATTTCAGGGCGTGCATCGCTGGGCCGCGGCGCCTGCGCATTGATGATCTGATAGATCATTGTGTAATTGTTGTTCGCCTGAAAAGGCAGTCTTCCGGTGAGCATCTGATAGAGCACGACGCCCAGCGAAAAAATGTCGGTCTGGTGGGTCAGCGGCTGTTCCTTCACCTGCTCCGGCGACATGTAAGCCGGCGAGCCGATACCCGTGATCTGGGTCGTTTCAGTCGCCGAGGTCTGCGCAGCACCGAAGTCGGTGATCTTGATGTCGTTTTCACCCGACAACATGATATTGGCGGGCTTGATGTCGCGGTGGATGACGCCCTGCTTCGCCGCATAATCAAGCGCCTTGGTGCACTTGAACACGATCTCGATGACCTTGTTGATCGGCAAAAGATGCTCAGGGCGCGAATACTGCTCCAGCGTGCTGCCATCGACATATTCCATGACGATGTAGCTCGCCTCGTCATCGGCCACCGCATCGTAAATGCTGACAATGTGCGGATGCGAGAGTTTGCCGGCCAGCGATGCCTCGGTCAGGAACAGCTTTTTGTAGCGTTTCCCGTGTTCCTTGTCGCCGAGCGCCTCGGCGAAAACCACTTTGATGGCGACGTGACGGTTGACGAAGGGATCGAGAGCCTCATAGACGCAACTGGTCGCGCCCTTGCCAAGCTCACGAATGATTTCGTATTTGCCGATTTTTTTTATCATTGTTAAGCCGAAAACCCGCCGCCAAGCGAACTGCCTCTATAATCAAGCAAATACAATACCATAAAGCGGGTTATTTGCGCGCCTGCTGAAGATCGACGGCGCCCCGGAGGAGTTTTGCGCATGAAACCCGATACAACACCCGCTGCGCCGCCAGCAAACGTCAGCTTCGCCGAAGCCTTTGTTTACTGGCTCTGGCTGGGCTGCATCAGCTTCGGCGGACCCACCGGCCAGATCGCGATCATGCATCAGGATCTGGTCGAGAAAAAACGCTGGATCTCGGAAAAGAGATTTTTGCATGCGCTGAACTACTGCATGGTATTGCCCGGCCCCGAAGCACAGCAGCTCGCCATCTATATCGGCTGGCTGATGCACAAAACCCTCGGTGGAATCATCGCCGGCACGCTCTTCGTGCTGCCCTCACTGTTTTTGCTGATCGGCCTGTCCTGGATTTACATGGCTTTCGGCGATGTGCCGGCGATCGCCGGGGTTCTGCAGGGCATCAAACCCGCCGTGATTGCCATCGTGCTGTTCGCCGCCTACCGCATCGGCACGCGCGCGCTCAAAAACCATGCGCTGTGGTCAATCGCGGGGGCTGCCTTCATCGCCATTTTTGCGTTTAACGTGCCTTTCCCCTGGATCGTGCTCGCCGCCGCAATCATCGGCCACCTCGGCGGACGCCTGGCGCCCGGGCTGTTCGCGCTGGGTGGCGGCCACGGGGCCGCGAAAGGCGATGCCGCGCCAGCCCTGATCGATGACGAAACACCAACGCCACCGCATGCCCTGTTCACCTGGAGGCGCGTCGCCCTGGTAAGCCTATGCGGCCTCGTGCTCTGGCTGGTGCCGATCGTGGCCCTGATCATGACTTTCGGCCTGGAACACACGCTTTCGCAAATGGCGTGGTTCTTTACCAAGGCTGCAATGCTCACGTTCGGTGGCGCCTACGCCGTATTGCCGTATGTCTATCAGGGCGGCGTCGAACAATATCACTGGCTCAGCGCATCGCAGATGATCGACGGCCTTGCGCTCGGCGAAACGACACCGGGACCTTTGATCATGGTGGTCACCTTCATCGGTTTTGTAGGCGGCTGGACCAAACAACTGTTCGGCCCCGACAGTCTGGCCGCTGCAGGCATTGTCGCGGGCGTTGTGGTCACCTATTTCACGTTTCTGCCCAGCTTCATCATGATTTTTCTCGGTGCGCCGTTGATCGAAACCACGCACGGCAACCTGAAATTCACCGCTCCGCTGACGGGCATCACGGCCGCGGTGGTCGGCGTGATATTGAATCTGGCGGTCTTCTTCGCCTATCACGTGTTGTGGCCGTCGGGGTTCGGCGGCGGATTCGAGTTCCTCTCCGCGGCAATCTGTGCGGCGGCATTCGTCGCCATCTGGCACTACAAGACCGGCATCATTCCCGTTATCGCCGCCAGCGGCGCGGCAGGCCTGCTCGTTGCATTGATCAAACCACTAATGGCCTGAATTTCACCGGCGCAGTTCTTTCTTGCCGTCGTTATCGAGCATGCGCCACTCGCGCAGGCGCGCATCGACGCTCGATTGCAGATAAAAATCCCCGTCCCCGGCTTTCTGTGCGAGCAATAGCTGCTCGATGGCCGCGCGAATATTGCCGAGCCGGAAAAGGGATTCGGCAAGCGCACGGTGCTGCAACATGCCTTTGTTCAGCGCCGCATAACATTTCGCCTGCAACTGGTAGAGGCGATGGTCCGAGGCAGAGTACTGCAGCCGGCTCTCGACCAGCTTGAGCGCCTCCTCCGGCTGGTTCACGCGCAGCAGCAGTTCAGCATAGTTATAAACCAGCGCCCTGTAGCCGGGGAAGTTCCGCAGCGCCTCGCGATAAATGCGCAGTGCGCCGGTCAGATCTCCCGATGCGGTCAACAGCCGTGCGAATTGTGTCTCGAGAACAGGGCTCAACGGTGAAAGCATGCGCGAGGTCTGCAGTTCTTTCAGCGCCCGGCCGTAAGCCCGCGCGCGAATCAGCGCCTCGACCAGGCCGTAGCGGCTCGCCGCCTCACTCAGGTATTTGCGCTCCTTCAGGCTCTCTTCGAAAAAGCGCACGCTGTCGGCCGGAGTGTCCTGCGCTGCCTTCAGTTTTGCCCGCATCAACTGGAATTCGATGCTGTCAGGTACCTGCCGATAGGGCAGATTTTGCGCGCGGTTCTGCATGTCCGATATCCGGCTCGTGGTCAGCGGGTGCGTGCGCAGATAAGCCGGCGCGGCGGACTGATAATAACGTGTCGCATTCAGCATGCGCTCGAAAAATACCGCCATGGCTACGGGATCGAATCCCGCTTTTTCGAGAATCTGGAATCCGACGCGATCGGCCTCCTGCTCGTTGGCACGCGAAAAATCCAGTGAACTCTGGATGCTTCCCGCCTGCGAACCCATGATGGCCGCCTGTGAGACCTGCGAATTCGCCCGCGCGGCAAGAATCGCGATCACCAGTCCGGCGAGCGCGGCAATCTGTGCGTCCTTCTGCGATGACAACATGCGGGCAAAATGGCGCTGCACAACGTGGCCGATTTCGTGTGACATCACACCGGCCAGTTCGGATTCGCTTTGCGCTGTCAGAATCAGCCCGGCGTTGATGCCGATAAACCCGCCGGGCAGGGCGAATGCATTCACCTGCGGGTCCTGCATCAGAAAAAAGTCGAATTCCTGCCGCGTGTCCGGACCGGCACCGACCAGTTTGTAGCCGATGGTCGTCAGGTAATCGGTGACCTCCGGGTCATCGGAATACGACGGGTCTGTGCGCAGTTCGAGCATGATGCTCTGGCCAAGCCGCCTTTCCTGGACCGGGCCCATTTCGCTTTGCGATACGTCGCCGAGATCGGGCAGGCTTTGCCCGACCGCTGCGGGTATTGCCAGCAATGCGCATGCCAACAGTGATTGGAGTGCTTTCACAGTGCTATGATAAACCCGAAGGCATGAAGTTCATAAACCTGTGACCGGCACGCGGTCGCGGCGCAACCGGGGTTCAATTTGAAAAAGCT
This sequence comes from uncultured Streptomyces sp., assembly GCA_964625665.1. Classification (GTDB taxonomy): domain Bacteria; phylum Pseudomonadota; class Gammaproteobacteria; order Burkholderiales; family SG8-41; genus PALSA-1004. The sequence continues at coordinate 16,252 of CAZVDN010000003.1, forward strand.
CTCGCATTTTGATGCGCGCGGTCAGGCGCACATGGTCGATGTCGGCGCCAAACTACAGACCGAACGTGTGGCCGTTGCGCGCGGTCGCATCGAGATGAAAAAAACGACGCTCGACATGATTGCAGCGGGGAACGCAAAAAAAGGCGATGTGCTGGGTGTCGCCCGCATTGCAGCCATTCAGGGAGCCAAGCGCACGGCGGAATTGATTCCGCTGGCACACCCGCTGTCGCTCACGCGCATCGCCATCGAGTTCACCGTTGATCGAAAACGCAAGGCCGTCGAATGTGCGGCAACGGTGGCCACGCGGGACCGCACCGGGGTCGAAATGGAAGCCCTGACCGCGGTGGCGTCGGGGTTATTGACCGTCTACGACATGTGCAAAGCCGTAGACCGCGGCATGCGCATACTCGACATCGAGCTTGTTGAGAAAAAAGGCGGAAAATCAGGGCATTGGCTCCGAAAATCGGCCGACTGACGATGCTCGCCGAGCTTCCCTGGGCAACGATCTGCTGCCGTCGCTAGTAACCGGCAGTTATTTCCTACAAAGCAATCCGTATTCGCGGTCTGCGCCGGTTTTCGCATAAAATCTCGCCCTCTCTTCAACCACAGTGGAATCGGGCGGGTCGGCCATGAATTATTTGCGTAGGTCCATGATCAAGTTCCTGTTGGCGTCCTCAGCCGTTGCATCGGGCAGTCTGCTGGGTGCGCGCAACGTGTTTGCCGCGATCTGGAACAAAGCCGGATTTGAAGCGAAAACGTCCGCGGAAGCGCTGAAAACCCTCGGGGTCGGCGGTGCCGCATCCAGCCGCGACATCCTGATCACAGCACCGGAAATCGCCGAAAACGGCGCACAGGTCCCGGTCACAGTCACCAGCAAAATCGCAAACACGCAAAGCATTTCGATTGTCGTCGACAAGAATCCGTTCCCGCTTTCGAGCACCTACGAGTTTTCAAATGGCGCCGACAGCTATGTCTCGACCCGCCTGAAGATGGGCCAGACTTCCAACGTCATCGCCATTGTAAAAGCCGACGGCAAATACTTCACCGCGTCGAAAGAGATCAAGGTCACCATCGGCGGCTGCGGCGGCTGATCGATTGTTATAAACGACAACATTCGGACAGGAAAAATAATGGCAGAACCGATGAAAATCCGCGCCAAAATGGAAGGCGATGCCGCGGACGTCAAAGTCTTGATGAGCCACCCGATGGAAACAGGCCAGCGCAAAAATGAGAAGGGCGAACTCGTGCCTGTGCATTTTATCCAGAGTGTGATTGCCACCCACAACGGTAAAACCGTTCTCGATATACAGTGGAGCCAGGCCATTGCGCGTAATCCGTTTCTCGGGTTTCGCGTCAAAGGCGCCAAAGCCGGCGATAAAATCACCATCAGCTGGACAGACACGGCGGGTGACAAGAGCAGCATCGATACGACTGTTGCGGCCTGAAGCAACGTGGTTTTACAACAATACTATCTGTCGGTCCGAACGATGATTTCCGGCAAAAAATCCGTCGCGGCCCTTTCAGTGCTGGCCGCGGCGTTCACTTTGTCGCACGGTTTCCCGGTACAGGCAGGCGGGATTGGGGCGCAAGCGGCACGGCAGATTGCCCCGCTCGAACTGAAGCGTTCGGCTGCGCCCGCCACCTGGCAACGGCAAAAAGTCGACTCGCAGGGTTCCAGCTGGCCGCAGACGGATTGGGCTGGATACAGCACGCTGAAGAACACTGCAACACCGGGCCCCAACGGCGCAATGCATATGACCACGCCCATCGATGGCGATGCTGCCAGGGGGCGTCAACTGGCTTTCGATCGCACCCGCGGCGGCAGCTGCGTTGCCTGCCATGTGATGGGCAAGGACACGCCCCCGCAGCCCGGCAATGTCGGACCTGATCTGTCATCGGTGGGCGCGACCCGCAGCGACGACTGGCTGTTCAATTACGTCTATGATCCGCGCACCTATAACGCGGCCTCAATCATGCCGCCGTGGGGCGCTCATCGCATATTCAATGTCGCCGAGATCCGCGACATCGTGGCGTTTCTGAAAACGCTCAAAACCCCGCATGCATTTGGCGATCCGCAGGAAAATCCTGTGACGCGGACACCACCGCGTGAAACCCGGGACAATCTTGATCCGACGGAAAACCCGGCGATGTTTGCACTGGACCGCGGCAAGGAGTTGTTCGGCCGCACGGGTCCGCAGGGGAAATCTTGCACCTCCTGCCACGCAAATCCGGAACGCGCGTTCAAGCAGTGGGCGGCGCAAATGCCGCGCTTCGAGCCGCGGCTCAACAAAGTGCTCGGGGTTGAGGAATTCATTACGCGCCATGCACGCGCAACCACCGCCGCCGAATTTCCCATGCAGGAACCGGAAAATGTTGCGCTGTCGATTTACCTTCACAATCTCGCCAACGGCACGCCGCTCAATCCTGATTTGACCTCGGCCAGCGCACGCCAGGCCGCGGCGGCGGGTCGGCTACTGATGCAGAAGAAAGTCGGGCAGCTGAATATGGCTTGCGTCGATTGCCATACGAAGGAACGTCATGCATTCAAGTGGGCGCGCGGCCAGTACTTGGTGGAATCGCGCGGCACCGTAGCGCATTTCCCCACCTGGCGCACCAGCCGGGGCGACATCTGGGACATCCGCAAGCGTTTTCAGTGGTGCAATGTTTCAGTGCGCGCCAACGATTTGCCGCCAGACGCGAAAGAATACGGGGACATTGAAATGGCGCTGGCAGAACTCAATAAAGGCGAAAAAATCAATTCGCCCGGCATACGACACTGATCGATTGATCAGTGACGGCATTCCGCCGGCACGTATTTCCACTGTGCCGAGTTGCCCGAGCCTGTACTGCATGACCACACTACGCGCCCGCCCGAATAGCTTGGCGTCAACACGACACTGACTGCCGTGCCGACCGAGGTCGAACTGCCTGAGACAGTAATGATTCCGTCGGTTGTGACGGACCCGCCTGAAATGCGCCCTGCCGTAGCGACTGTGAGACCGCTGCCTGCACTGCCCAGCGTGGCGTCATTAGATGCCTTGGCGACGACGGTCGTCTTGAAGCCGCTCGCCGCAAGCACCAGTTCCGAAACTTTTGCGCGGACTGTGTAGTCTTGATATGCGGGCAAAGCAACCGCTGCAAGAATGCCGATGATCGCAACAACGATCATCAGTTCAATCAGCGTGAAACCTCTTGCAATTCGCTTCATCGTCCCCCCCGGACATCAAAAAACATCACCAGTAGAACACAATGCGGAAGTGATGTCGCATAAAGAAAACCCCTCGTACGAGGGGTTTTCTCACTGCTATTGCAATTCGACGCTTAGTGACGGCATTCAGCCGGCACGTATTTCCACTGCGCCGAGTTACCCGAGCCGGTGCTGCACGACCAGCCCACACGGCCACCCGACAGCGCCGGGGTCAGCACGATGTTAACGGCCGTGCCAACCGAGGTGTTGCTGCCGACGATGGTGATAATGCCGGCCGTCGTCACCGAACCGCCCGAAATACGACCGGCGGTGGTCACCGTCAGGCCGAGGCCTGCGCTGCCCAGGGTCGAATCGGTGGTCGATTTTTCAGCGATGGTGGTTTTGAAACCGCTCGCTGCGAGCACGAGTTCAGAAACACGTGCACGGATGGTGTAGTCCTGGTACGCCGGCAGCGCAACTGCCGCCAGAATACCGATGATCGCCACCACGATCATCAATTCAATCAGGGTAAAACCCCGTTGGATACGCTTCATGAAGATCTCCTTAAGGATAAAACAAGCAACAAAAACCGGTTTTTGCGCTTGCCCTTCAGAATGAGCAATTCTTATGCCAAGAATCAGGAATCATCTTGATCGCGGGAAGGCGTCCGAAGGCCTCAATGAACTCGCCGGCAATCGCAAAAAACTCCTGCTGCCCGGGCAAAATTTTTATATTATGAAATTATTGAGCATTAATTGTTGCGTCGCACCAATTATTTTGAGGTGGTTTGGGCAGGAACTGACGAAAAACGTCATCCCTGCCATCCGCAAACCGGCACCCGGCTACCGGTTATTCAATCACCACCGCAACGGAATAATGCGAAGAAGCAAATCCGATGTAACGGTAATTCAGCTGATGCGAATCGATAAATTCCTGAAATGCACGGAATTCGTGCTCACGCCACGACGGATAGTTGAGGTATTCGTCAAAAACAATGACGGTTCCTTTGACGATACGCGGCGACAGCAGATTCAAAACCGTTCTCGTCGACGAATAGATATCGCAATCGATGTGAATAAAACGCGCACACTCCGTTTGCTCCGCCAAAAATCCGGGCAGCGTATCTTCGAACCACCCTTTGCAAATGCGGATATGGGGTTCGCTGAATTCCGGCACCACGCCATTCAACGTGAACCTTCCCTGCTTCTGAAAGCTGGTCCAGTCTTCGGGCAATCCCTCGAATGAATCAAAGCCGACAATCTCCTGCTGCACGCGCTTCGCGATGAATCGCAACGACTCACCGCGGAAGACGCCGAACTCCATCACGAGACCGTCGACTGTGCACGCACCCAAGGCAAAATCAAGCAACTCGGCGCGCCCCCTCAAATTCTGCGCGCCCATCATGTGCTTGACCATGTAATCCGCTGCCTCGGCGGCGGCCTGCAATCTGGCAACCAGTTCGTAATCGACACCGGACGGATGGGCCAGCGGCTGACGTAAAAACTGGCCCAGTGCGACGTGGACTGCCCGTGCAATTTGCTCGTCGCCGATGGAAGGCACCGGCGCCGTCGGCACGGCATTGCCGGAGAGCGCGCGAAAAACACGCTTTATCAGATTGCCAATCACACTGATCCGCCCGTCTGTTTCATTCGAGTTTCAAACGCTACCGCACTTTCACGGACAAATACACCCCTGGCCGGAAAAACCGTGCGTCAGAAAAAGTCAGCATCAAAAATCTGCAATGGCGTTACCGGTGCGCAACCGCGTCTGCAAGCTGCGCTGCAATTTCTGCAATCACCGCATCCCATTCGCCCGCTTTTCTCTGGCGAAACATCCTGACGCTCGGGTACCAGGGCATGGATGCACCGCTATCCAAATAGCGCCATTCCGCAACCGCCGGCACCATGACCCATGCGGCGCGGCCCAATCCGCCGGACAGGTGCACAACAGACCCGCAAACCGTAATGACCAGATCCAGCGATGCAATCAAGGCGGCCGCCTCGTCGAGATCTGCCGCAACCGATGGAAAATGCATCAGCGGAACCGATTCGCGCGCCGCGAATTCCATCACCTCATCGGCAGCGGCGTCATGTTGCAGGCTGACAAAACCAACGCCGGGCGTCTTCAGGATCGGCAGCAATTGATGTAAGTCCAGGGAGCGCTGCGACCGACGGGTAGACATCATGCCGCCGCGCCAAGCGATGCCGACCTTTAACTTCGCATCGCCTGCATTCAGTTGACGGCGCCAGTTTTCTGCACGCGACGGATCAGAGCGCAAATAACCGTTGTGCGCAGGAAAGTCGCCCGGCGCATTTCTGAAAATGCGCGGCAGACTTCCTGCGGCAATTTGAAAGTCGATCTGCCCGACTGCCTGCACCCATGACGCATCACCACCGGCCTGCTCAACACCGCGCACAACGGCGTCCGGAAACGTCCGTGCAAACAAGGCCTCGAGCTTCGGCGAACAATCAATGAAACAGCGTGCCGCTTGCCTGATCACCTCTCCGAAACAGGAGGCGAACATGATTTCGTCGCCCAACCCCTGTTCGCCGTAGACAAGAATCGACTTGCCGCTCAGCGGTTCGCCGTCCCACGCCGGAAACCTGTAAGGGCGGGGCAAGTAGTTGCTGCGTGTTGCCTTGCGCGCTTCGTAGTCCTGCCAACCTTCGGCGAATCGCTGCCGCCTGAGCAACGCCAGCGCACGATTCAGGCGGGCTTCATTCATGTCCGGATACCGAAGCAGCAAATCGCTGCAAACGGCGATGACCTCGTCGGTCCTTCCTTCCTGGTTCAATACCGAGCAGTAATTGCATCGGGCGGCGAAATCATCCGGATCCAGCCTGAGTGCCGTTTCGAGATGCGCGCGACCGCGTTCAAATTCACCGAGATCGCGCACGAGCACATAGCCGAGATTGCTTTGATAGCTCGCCTCACCGGGCTTCAGTTCAACTGCCCTCGAAAAAAATTCAGCGGCGCGCGCTGCATTGCCGCTCGCCAACCAGCAGGCCCCGATCAGATTGCATGCATCGGCATGATCCGGCTGCCTTTGCAACACCCCCATGGCGTAATCGATCGCCGCAGACAACTCGCCTTCACGCTGCGCGAGCAAGGCCAGATAGTAGCGAGGTTCAACGGCATTGGCCGAAAAATGCAACGCCATCTGCAAGCTGTCCGCCGCATCTTCCTTTTGCCCAAGTTTGAATTGAGCAATGCCAAGGCCGCAGTATGCTGAAGCATCGTCATGCCGCACATCGATTGCGGCTGCAAAGCAGGTCACTGCTTCGTCATAGGCCCTGCGATCCAGCGCGGCGTTGCCCGCTGCCTTCGCCTTATCCGCCGCTCGTGCACCATGCGCCTCTGCCTCCACCTGCTCGACAGAAGAACGTGGGACAGCGTGAGCAGGCACAGCGCCCGTCTGGCCCAGCAATCGCCCTGCCATTTTTTTCAGGAAGCCCAATGTCTGCCCAATGTATTCAAAGCGGCGATTCAATCGACTTTGCGAAAGCCTGCCTGCCAGAGTTCAAGCGCCTGCGCAATATCCATGACGGTGTCGCTCCAGTCTGCGCCATGACGACGCCTGAAAATGCGCATCGTCGGATACCAGGGCATTGCCGTCCCTTCCCGCAGGTATCGCCACTCCGCGTTATGCGGCACCATCACCCAGACCGGTTTGCCGAGGGCCCCCGCAAGATGCGCGACGGTCGTATCGACGGTAATGATCAGATCCAGTGCTGACACAAGCGCAGCGGTTTCATCAAATGTTGCCTGTGCTTCCAGCCAATCATGCACCCGTGCATACGACCCCGCATTCAACACTGCCAAATCAGCTGTCCGATCCCCGTACTGCAGGCTGACAAAATTGATACGTGGCGATGCCACCAGCAATTTCAATGCATCCGGTGCGACCGACCGAATTGCCTGATTGGTCGATTGTACGCCACCGCGCCACGACAGCCCGATGCTCGGCCTGTCACCAGTGGATGTATTGCGAAGACGTTCTTTCCAGCATTGCGTTGCAGCCGCGTCGGCCTGCAGATAGCCGGCTTCGGACGGAAAATCGCTCAGATTGCGTCGGTAAATTCGCGGCAGTGAGCCAGCTGCCACCTGGCAATCGATGGCCGGTTGCGACTGGAGATAAGTAAGATCGGGATTGGTCTGGTCGCCCACCGCAATGGTTGCGTTTTGAAAGGAGCGGCGGAACAGAGGCGCAAGCTTTGCAGAACACTCGATCACGCATTGCGGCGCATCCCGCAAAACATCGCGAAAACAGGAAGCAAACATGATTTCGTCACCGAGCCCCTGTTCGTGAAAGACCAGAAGGCGCTGCCCCGCAAGATCACCACCTGCCCATTCAGGATAGGGAAATTTCCTGACTGCAAACAACGGATAAACGCGCTTGCGCTCTTCGTAGTCTTCCCACCCTGGTTCATAACGACCGAGCGACAACAAGGCCAGCGCGCGGATCATGCGTGGGTGCGTTGCCGCCGGATTGATTTCAAGCGCAGTATCGCATTCGCGAATGGCGTCTTCTGACTTCCCCTGAAACTGCAACAGCTGTGCGAGACAACTGTGCGCCTCCGCCAGTCGCGGCTGCAGTGACAAAGCCGTCCTCACGTAGCGCAGCGCCTGTTCATCATCCTGCGTATCGCGCAATGTCAATCGGCCCAGATTGCAGTAGGCAAGCGCGTGATCAGGTTGTGCGCGGACAACGGCCTGCCAATGTTCAATGGCGCGTCCGAACTTCTTGTCCGTTTCGCATAACCTGGCCGCCATCGCATTCGCTTCGGCGTGAGCGGGGTCGCCCTCCAGGGCCCGTGCAATGGCGCGGCGCCCGCCCGCGTCGTCGCTGCGCGCCATTTCCACCGCAGCGAGCTGACACCACGCATCCGCAAAATCGGGCTTGAAGGCGGTCGCAAGCACAAAGCCATCAGCGGCCGCCTCAAGATCGCCTCGCTTCTTTTCAATCAGCCCCAGCAGAAAATGCGCATCCGCAAAATCATGCTGCGCCTCCAATAGCCGCGCTAGCAGATCTGCCGCCGCATCAAATTGGCCCCGCCCGAACAAATCTGCGGCGCGCTCAAATTCAGCCGCCTGCCCACCGACCGCGCCCCGCGTTTCCGGAAGCGCGTCTGCAGCCGGATCCGCAGTTCCCGGGGAATTATTGAGCAGCCCCTTTAAGCGATCAAACATCTCAAACGCTGCGCTGCAGAAATTGCAGAACTTCGGTCACGACAGGGTCCCAGTCGCGCGGTTCGGCCTGACGAAAAAGCCGCATGGTTGGATACCACGGGGTTGTCGAACTGCATTGCCCATAGCGCCATTCGGCGCTGTAGGGCAGCATCACCCAGGTCGGTCGGCCCAACGCTCCGCTTAAATGCGCAACCGTGTTGTCCACCGTAATGACGAGATCGAGCGCGGCGATTGCGGCGGCCAGTTCATCGAAGTCCTGGCCGATATCGGACATGGCGTCATGAATTTCGATGCCGGTGCGCTCGCGGATCCGGTTTAACGTCTCGCGATGATCCCCCGCCTGCAGGCTGAAGAAATCGCAGCCCGGCGCGCCGGCCAGTCGTTCGAGTTCTTTGAAATCCAGCGAACGCAAGCGTTGGCGATTGCGCAATGTTCCGCCGCGCCACGCGATCCCGACGCGCATCCCCTGGCCACTCGAAGCGCACCGTTCCCGCCACCGGCTGATTTTTGCCGGGTCGGCCCGCAGATAAGCAGCGGTTTGCGGAAACGAATTTACCGCCGGTCTGAATCGCATCGGCAGGGACCCGATTGAAATTTCAAAATCAGCCGTAAGCCGCGCGGATGAACGCGCGTCGTCTGGACTTTGCTGCGGCACTACGATCGCCGCAGGAAAAGATCGCTGAAAAAGTGCAGTCAGCCGCGGTTCGCATGCCAGCGTGACCTGACTGGCCGCAGCTACCAGATCAGGCAAACAGGAGGCGAACATGATTTCATCGCCGACCCCCTGCTCGGACAAAACGGCAACCGATTTTCCCTGCAGCATCTCACCACGCCAAACCGGCGCCCCGATGCTGCGGCGCTGTTTTCCGCCTGCCTCAAAGCGATTTTCGTACTGCGTCCAACCGTTTGCAAAATCGCCCTTGAGCAGAAGCGCAAGCGCGCGATTCGCCAGCGCGTCGCCAAAACCGGGACGCAAACCGAGTGCGCGATCGTAATACGCAATCGCTTCTTCGATCCGTCCCAGGTCGCGCAATGCATGACCGGCACATGTCACCGACTCGACGGTTTCCGCCTGCAATTGCAGCGCGCGCGTGAAACTCCCAAGCGCTTCAGCCGCAAACCCGGTTTCGAGCTGCAGCAGGCCGAAATTATGGTGCGCCCTGTGCGACCCGGGAGCGGCGCCGAGCAGAACCTGGAAATGTGCAAAGGCATCGTCATACTGCCCGAGCCTGAACAGCACGAATGCCAGCTGCTCAAGTGCGCGAATCTCTGCCGGATCCTGCTTCCAGGCCACACGATAGGCTTCGGCAGCCTGTTCGAGTGCACCCCGCCGTTTGAGAATATTGCCCAGACAGAGCCATGCGCGCGAAGAAACGGGGTTGTCTGCGATCGCGCGACGGCACGCCGCCTCTGCGTCGGCATCGCTGCCGCACTCCAGCAAGGCTTCAGCGAGAGCCACCTGTGCCGTCGAATTCTGCGGCGCAAAATGGGCTGCCAGCTGGTAACAGTCGAGAGCATCATCGCGGTCGCCGGTCGCCGCATAGAGATCGCCGCGCAGCAGATGGGCCTCACCGCAGTCATGGCGCATTGCAATCGCCCGCTCAAAACACTCTGCCGCCCGCGCGTAATCATGCGCCGCAAAATAGTCACGGCCCGCCGCCAACTGGTTCGCCACCTCGACGTCTCGGGTTGATGTGCCGCTCGCCGATGGAGATTGCGCTGCGGTCAAATCCGGCTCCTGATTACTCATCGTTTCCCGAGCCCGTTAAGTCTAGCAGCCAGCGCTACCGATATCCCGGCCATCACGCCCTGCCAATCGCGCGCATGGGTCTGGCGAAAGAGTTTTACCGAGGGATACCACGGCATTGCGTCGCCCTCGGCCCGATATCGCCAGTCGGGCACACGGGACAACAGGGCAAAGCAGGGTTTGCCCAATGCGCCGGCCATGTGGACCACAGTATTGTCGACGCTGATAGCCAGATCGAGTGCCGCAATCAGAGCCGCGGTCTCCTCGGTGTCTTCAAGGGCCTCAGGCCACCATTGCAACTCCAGACCGGCAGCACGCGCTGCCGCAATTTCTTCGCCGCAATCGCCTCGCTGCAGACAGACAAACCGGTGTTGCCTGAACGCTGCAAGCGGGAAACAGTCCTGAATATTCAGCGAACGCAAATCAGCGCGGGTTTTGCGCGTTCCGCCGCGCCAGCTCAACCCGATTGACAAGCCAGGGGCCGCGGCGAGGCGTCGGCGCCACGTTTCGATTCGTGCAGGATCGGCGGCGAGATACCCCCGATGCCGCGGAAAATTTTTTTCGTCATTGCGAAAAATCCCCGGCAGACTGCCGATCGCGATTTGCGATTGCAGCGCCGGGTAGCGCTGCAGCCAAGCGCGGTCGCCATCGCGCGCCGCGCCGTGCACGTGCACTGCCGGAAACGAGCGCGCGAACAATGTCGCCAGACGCGCATCGCATTCGAGCACCACGCCCGCCCCGCGGTCTGCCAGATCCTGTAGACAGGAAGCGAACATGATTTCATCGCCAAGGCCCTGTTCACCGTAGACCAGCACGCTGCCGCCGGCCGCTGCGGCGCCCTGCCAGACCGGCAGTCCGAAGTCCCGGCGCACGTCACGTCCGCCGCGCACGTGGCGCAATTCGTAATCCGGCCAGCCACGCGCGAAATCGCCATGCAGCAGATAAGCGAGCGCCCGGTTCCAGCGATATTCGACCATCCCGGGACTATTGCGAATCAGTTCGTCAAAATGCGCGATCGCCCGATCGTAATCGCCGCGGTCGAGTAATGCGAGACCGTAATTGGCCTGTGCCGCCACCGCCTGCGGATGGGCCTTGCAGGCGCGCTCGAAAAATGCACCGGCCACAACAGCATCTCCAAGCTGCGACAGATAAACCAGGCCCAGATTGACCAGTGCACCAAGATGATCCGGCTCGGATCCAAGCAATTCACTGTAAGCGTGCATGGCGCCTTCAACATCCCCCCCGGCATTGCACGAGAGTCCGAGTTCGAACAGCAGTTCACCGTTATTGCCTGGCGATCGTGCGGCCGATTGGAGCAGGCGTACTGCGGCGGCAACGTCGCCGGTCGCTCTCAACAGGCGCGCAAGCGCGCAGGCTGCGCGCGTCGAATCGGGATCCAGCGCGCGCGCCGTTTCGAAACAGTCCCGCGCATCTTCGAGATCACCGGTTTTCAGTGCACAGTCGCCCTGCCCGAGGAGAGCGTCGACGGAATCAGGCACCTCAGCGAGCACGCGGGCATACCACGTCGCCGCGGCAGCGAAATCACCCGTGGCGAGCAATGCGTTGGCCCTCGCCAGCGCCTCATCGCTTTGGCTACTCACAGGTCCGCCCGTGATACCGGGTGCATCGCGTGGCGAAGCCCTCAGACTTTGCCGCGTTGGTCAACGCGATGCATCGCCGCCAATTCACTACGCCATTCATCACCGTATTCGCAATCGCGAAACTCGTCAAAATAAGGCCCGCCGAGCGTGTAATGCACGAGTGACGCATTCTTGCGCGGCGCGCTGTAGCCGACCAGATGATTCCACGTCGGGGGAATTTCACCGATCGCGTCGTCATTGTTCAGCCACTTGAACTGATGGAGTTCGAGGCCCGAGGCCTTGTTCACATAGTCAGGCGTTAGCGCGCGGCATTTCGCGTTGTTGAACAGGATCACACTCGACCAGTTTTTCTTCTGATACGCGGTCTGCGGCTGGTCCAGAAATTTCACTGACTCCCTCGGCACATGGTCATGCTTGACGACCATCGCGGCATATCGGTCATCGCACAGGTCAAACAGCTTCGCAATATCGTCGAGCACCAGCATGTCGCAATCCATGAATACCGACCAGCCCTCGTAGCCTGACAAATAGGGCGTGAGGAACCGGGAAAAGGAAAAATCGGTGGACTGCAAAGGATGGCGCTCGCGCGTCATGACGCCCTGCAGTTGCGAAAGCATGATGGGGGCAATGGTGACCGGGCGGCTGGCGCGCGCATGAATGCTGTAGGCCAGCACGCTGAAGGCCAGCGCCTCCCGGGGGTCAAATCCGATGAATACTCTGATCACGATGTTTCAGCCTTGGTTGATTGGGCCCGCCGGCCACACCAGTCTTTCCAGACTGTCCTGTATGCGTCTTCCAGATTGCGCGTAAAACGACCTGCGTCAGTCAAGGGCGAGTTCAGCATGCGCTGCCGCAAACTGCTCCGCAATTCAGCCATTTTGCCGATATTTTCCGCAAGATGGGTTGCAATATTGACATACTCGTCCTCGCTGCCGGCAATCAGTTCGGTCAGCCCGATGCTGGTGAGCATTCCCGTGGTGACCCGCGATGCATGCACCCGCCCGGACAGTGTGATCACCGGCACGCCCATCCACAGCGATTGACAGGTGGTGGTTGTGCCGCTGAAAGGGAAAGGGTCGAGCGCAATATCGATCCGATGATGCATGCGCAAAAATTCCTGCTGCGGCAGGCGGTCGTGCATCTCTAGCCGGGCAACGTCTATGCCATGCGCTGCAAACAAACCCGCAAGGCGTTCGCGGGTGCGACCGGCCGGCACTGTAACGAGCAGGAGTCCGGCCTCAGGCAACGCGTGCAGAATGCGCGCCCAAAGCTGCACGACCGGCGCGGATAGTTTGGATAGTGCATTCATGGAACCGAAAGTCACCCGACCGTCGCGCGCAGCCGGCAAATCGCCGACCGGAGGGGCATCGGCGGGCGGGCAATAGACCATATAAACCTCCGGCAAACGCAGCAGTCGCTCGGCGTGAAAGTGATCGGTCATACCCGGCGGATCGACAACCGGATCACTGATTCGAAAATCCATTGCGGACATGCCCGTCGTGTTCGCATAGCCGTTCCAGGTGATCTGCACAGGGGCGGGGCGCCGCGCGAACAACTGCAGCCGGTTGCGTTCGGTATGTCCGGTCAGATCGACCAGAATATCAATTCGATCGGCACGAATGCGTTGTGCCAGCAGGTCGTCGGAATCGCCCGAGCAGTCATGCCAGCTTCCGGCCGCCCGCTTCAGGCGTTCTGTCATTGCGTCCTCATGCTGCACGTCGGAATAACACACCGTGTGAAACAAGCGCCGGTCGTGTGCGGCCAGAACCGATCCAAAAAAATAGGACACGGCGTGCTCACGGAAATTCGGCGAAACGTAACCGATGCGCAATGGCCGCTCCGGCGTAGCATCGCAGTCGATCCCGGGGACGGCCAGGGTAAACGGCTCCGCATGCTGCCGTGCCCATGCCAGATGGGCATCAAAAACTTCTTCAGGGGTCAGCCCCGGTAAAAAATTCAGGGCGTAGACATAATTGCTGTGGGCAGCCACAAAGGAAGGCTGCAGCTCAATCGCGCGTCTGTAACATTCGACGGCTTCGTCGCCGCGCCCGAGCTGATGGCAGAGATTTCCCAGATTGTAAAAAGTCTCTGCGGATTGGGGGGTCAGCTTTAACGCATTTCGGTAGGCATCTTCCGCGGCATCCGGCTCATTGGACGCCTTCAGGGCATTGCCCAGACCGAGATGCGCCTCGGCAAAACCGGGACGCAATTCGGCGGCGTGCGCAAAATGGGTCGCCGCATTCTGGAACTGACCGAGATTCGAACAGGCGGTGCCCAGATTGAAATGCGCCTCGGCTGATTCTGGCTGCAGTGCAATGACCTCGATCAGCACGGCCACAGCCTCGGCGTGCCGGCCCTGCCGCATCATCAGGCTGCCGAGCAGGTGCAGTGCATCGCCGTCACGCGGACGCTGCAGCACCAAGCGCTTCAACAATTGTTCCGCGGCATCCAGTTCGGCGGAGTTCTGCAGTTCAATCGCACGGCCTAATTGCCCTTGCCACTGCTCATCCTGGGCCCGGCCATCGGGTTGGCGCCGGAATATCCGTGTAAGCAGATTCAGAAACATGATCGGCCCGCACCGGCGTGCCGTCGGCGAAGATCGATAAAACGGCGCGCGGCAGGAATTTGCACCGGGTCGCTGCGCGCTTTAACCGGAAACCTTCTCTTCACGCGCTTCACTGCCGTTCGGCGTCTCCTCGAGGTACTGGATCCAGAACTCCCATTGCACATCCGGATAGCCGGCAGCGGTGCGACCGACCAGCTCGCGCCACCAGTGCGGTGGCCTGATCGTGCAATGCGCGTTTTCTCCATTTGGCAGCCTTTTGCGCGCCGGAAAGCAGGCAACATTGGCAAATACGAACCGGTTTGCATAACCGAACAACTCGCCGATGATCCAGGGCAAGTCGGGCTCCGGGCAGTGCTCAAGGACATCGGTGCAAATGACCGCGTCGAACTTTCCTTCCGGCAACCGGCTGAACGGTTCATAACAGGGGTCATAACAAACCAGTTCGCCGATATCGAGATAATCGATAACGCTCGGCCATACCTCGCCTGCTTCGTCCTTGATCGGTCGCGGCTCGTATTGCTGGCCCTTGCCGCAACCGTAATCCAGCATGGTATCGGCACCGGTGAGCGTGACCAGGGCTTTGATCCGCGCCAGTTGCGCGTCAAGACTGAAACCCGGAAAGGTTTTTTCAGCCGGCACGCCCAGAAACTCCTCACCACGCTGGTGCATCTGGCGATACATCGCCTGCAGTTCCAGAAAACGGGGGCTCGGATTGTTGCGATGATGGTTCATTGCTTCGCCTTCAGAGATTAAGCAGACGCATCGCCGCGATCCGCGGACTCACACTGCGCCCGCAATGATTTTGCCACACCCTGCATGACGGGCTCCCACACACCGAACCCGGGCTGGCGGAACAGCCTTACCGATGGATACCAGGGCATCCTCTCGCCGCGAATACCATAGCGCCATTCGGGACTGTACGGCGTCAAAACCCACACCGGTTTTCCGAGCGCCCCGCCGAGATGGATCAGTGTAGTGCAGACGCTGATGACGAGATCAAGGCTCTCCACCAGTGCGGCGGCTTCATCAAGATCCTCCCGCGGTTCCTGCCAGCGATGGATGGTGACGCCGTGGGCCGATGCAGCGGCGGTCACCTCGTCACCGCAATCTGTGTATTGAAGGTCGATAAAATGCACGCCAGGCACCTGCAGTATCGCGCCCCATTGCTGCAACGGTATCGAGCGCATATAGGCACGCGTCTTGTCCGTTCCGCCGCGCCAGGAAATACCGACCTTCAGGCCCTTGCCAAGTCCATCAAGGCGTTGTCGCCATGCCGCAGCTTTCGCGACGTCGGCCCGCAAATAGCCGCAGTGTTCTGGAAAATCAGCCCCTGATCTGCGCCAGACTTTCGGCAGGCTGCCGAGCGCGATTTGCGCGTCGAACCGGTCCTCACCGCCTGCCGGCACCTCCGTCGCTGCCGCCCGCACTTCAGCACCCGGAAATGAACGACTGAACAAGCGGACCAGTTTGGGCGAACACTCCACCACGCATTTGTCCACGCTCGCGATCAGTTGCGGCAGACAGGCGGCAAACATGATCTCGTCGCCCGGCCCCTGTTCGCCGAAAACCAGCACGCGCGCTGCTGGCGCTGGCCTGGCATCCCACTGCGGATAGGTATCGGCGCGCTGCGGTCGGTCCCGGCTCTGTAAACGCAGGTCGTAGTGCTGCCAGCCGCGGGAAAAGTCATGCACGGTCAGGCAGGCGAGACTTTTGTGCCACTGTGCCAAATTCAATCCGGGATCTTCAGCGAGTGCCCTGTCGAAATACGCGATTGCCTGATCGACCTCGCCGGTCTCGCGCAGGGCGATGCCCAACTGCAGCAGGACTTCCGGATCGCGAGGCGCCGCCGTTTTGGCGCGCTCAAGATAATCCACTGCTGCGTGAGGTTGCTGAAGATGCAGCAGCACGTACCCGAGACAATACTGATATTCGGCGCCCCGGCCATCCTGCACATCCAGATTCCGCAATAGCGCTTCCGCGCCGGCAGCCTGCCCGAGTTCGACTTTTTCCACGATGACGTTTTTGAGCAGCCCCGGCATCGCAGGTGCCAACTGTCGGGCCTTTTCGAAATGCGCCAGGGCCGCAGCATGATCGAACCGGCTTTGCGCAAGCAATCCAAGATTCAGGTAAGTCGGCGCACTGCCCGGATTGAGTTTGAGCGCGGCAGCGTAACAGCGCTCGGCAGAGTCCAATTCGCCCTTCAACAAATGAATATTGCCGAGCGCGTTGTGGGCGTCAGGCGAGCGCGGGTTCTCGGCAATCGCCACTGTCAGATGCAGCCTGGCTTCATCGAGTTTGTCGCAATGCCCCAGCAACATGCCCAATTGAAGGTGCGCTTCGGCGTTGCGCGGTTCGGCAGCGACCACACTGCGCAACTTCCTTTCCGCGACATCCCACTGCCCCGCGGCAAGCAAGGCGGCCGCTTCCGCGAGCAGGTTTGCCGATGAATGTTCTGCCGCGTCGGGCGACGCCGCTCGCGAGAACAGGCTTTTGATCAGTGATTTGAGGCTCAATGGGTTCGTGGGTACGCTATTTGCGGCAGAACAGCAGCATTGCCGCTATTGACGTCCGATTTACTAAAAACAGATAATGCAACAATATATTTTTAAAGACAAATCAGGCTTGCGCCGCGTTTCCCGCGTGTGCGCATTTGGGCATTAATGAACATCCTGCGTCTGATTTTTTCGCCGTTTCGCGGTTCGGGCAGTAAAACACCCGCGGCATCGGCCGATTTTTCCAACCTGTCGCTCGAGCAATATCAGGCGCTGGAACCCAATATGGTGGTCCGGGAGGGTGATACCGACGTGGTATTTTCCACGCCGAACCTGTTTACGCAGTTTCGGGTCGACTCTCTGCGGACCAAGGAACCGGACACCATCGCCTGGATCGCCGGGTTTGAGCCTGAGGATGTGCTGGTGGATATCGGCGCCAACGTCGGCATGTATTCGATCTGGGCAGCCAAAACCCGCGGTGTGCGCGTATATGCGTTTGAACCGGAATCGCAGAACTTTGCGCTGTTGAACAAAAACATCGTGCTCAACGGACTATCGGACTATGTCGTCGCCTACTGCGCGGCCATCAGCGACGAGAGCAGTTTCTCCCGCCTTTACCTGAGCGAATTCAAGGCCGGCGGTTCCTGCCATACCTTCGGCGAAATGCTCGATCATCGCCTTGAGAAACGCGAGACCCCTTTGTCGCAGGGTTGCTTCTCGACCACCCTCGACGCACTGGTCGAACAGGGTGTAGTGCCGCTACCGACCCACATCAAGGTCGATGTGGACGGCATCGAGCATAAAGTCATCAACGGCTGCCGCAAAGTGCTCGCGGATCAGCGCGTGAAATCCGTTCTGGTCGAAATCAATACTAATCTCGAGCTTCACCGGAACATCATTCGCGATATGCGAGCGTTCGGCTTCGAGTTTTCGCAGTCCCAGGTTGATGCGGCGTTGCGGTCCGGGGGCGCATTTGCAGGAGTGGGCAATCATATCTTCCGGCGCTGAAGAACACGTCCTTTACCAGATCGCCAATGCGCCGATGCGGGAGTATCCGTACGCGCATTTTTACATCGACAATGTGTTTCCCGAGGATTTTTACAACCGCTTGCGGCAGTGCTGGCCTGCGGATGAATCGCTGGTCTCGCTGGCGGATACAGGGCGCGTGCCGAAGGGCGCCTATCGTGAACGGTTTATCCTGCCGTTCACTCAGTCGGAAGTTGCGAAACTCGATGATCAGCGGCGGGACTTCTGGACTGAATTCGGCAACTGGCTGCTATCGCAGCGCTTCATGCAGGCCGTCATCGACAAATTCGCGCCCTATGTGCGCGAACGGTTCGGTGAGGCCATGTTCTCGAACTATTACTCCTCCGAGTCACTGGTCGTGCGCGACCAGACCAACTATGCAATCGGACCGCACACCGATGCGCCGCACCGCCTGCTTTCGATGCTATTTTATTGCCCGGACGACGACAGCCGGCCGCACCTCGGCACCTCGATCTATATGCCGAACGATCCCGGCCTGCGCTGCGCGGGGGGCCCGCATTACCCGCATGATCGCTTCCGCAAGATCAAAACGATGGAGTACCGGCGAAATTCGCTGTTTGCTTTCATCAAGAACGATTACTCGTTTCACGGGGTGGCGCCGATCGGAACACAACCGGTCGGACGGGACGTGCTACTCTATGATATCCGCGTTCAGCAAAACGAGTCCGCAGCGCCAACGCCGCAGTCCGGCCTTGGGGTCGGCATTCTTAAACGGCTGATCGGCAAAAGAAGCTAATTACTCGCAATTGGAGTTTCGCCATGGGTTTATTCGGATCCGTATCCGGCAAGGACATTGATGCTTTCGCAAAAACGCTGGCCCAGGATTTGGCCAAGCGTTACCCACCCGCACTTGACAAAGGCAGTGAACGCAAGATTTCGCAGAAGCGTTTGACCACCATTCTCGAAGACACATTTGCGCGCGCCGTCGATTTCAGGCGCCAGCACAAGCTCGGCATCTACAAGAAGGCGCGGCTGGGCAACACCTTCCGCTGGGAGCTGCAGGACATGGGTTACAGCGAGAAGTTCGTCGAACTGGCCACCGAGGGCCTGATCGTCTACATCACGAGAAAAGCCGACGCCTGATCACCCGGCCGGCCCGCGGTATCAACCGCGTGGAGGCGGCACGTAACCGGGGATTTTCGACAGATCGACGTCGTCGATCTGATGCGCATCCATGAATTGCTCTGCGTACTTCAGATAGACCTTCTCCCACATGAAAACGTCGAAAAGGTCCGGATCAATGTGTCCGCCGAGTTTGAATTTACCGAGGATAGTCAGCGATTCAGTTAATGTCTTGCCCTTTTTATAGGGGCGGTCCTTGGCTGTCAGCGCCTCGAATATGTCGGCGATGCCCATGCACCGCGCCTGCACCGACATTTGATCCCGGGTCAGTCCGCGGGGATAGCCCTTGCCGTCCATGCGCTCGTGGTGGCCGCCGGCGTATTCCGCGACGTTCTTCAGGTGTTTCGGCCAGGGCAGCACCTCGAGCATCTGAATCGTGACTTCAATGTGGTGATTGATAATCTGCCGTTCGGCTGCTGTCAGGGTACCGGCGCGGATCGTCAGATTTTCAACTTCGTCGTCGCTGAGGAAATCAACCAGATTGCCTTCGGTGTCGCGCCAACGGTATTTTTTTGATATTTGGCGCACCCGTTCCTGATCGGAGTCAGTCATCAGTTCGCCGCCGACGTTGCTTACCCGCAGGAAATTACGGTCAGCTTCGATCTCCGCCAGCTTCTGATCAAGATTCCCCGCTGCGCCGGTCTTGTTTTCCAGCTGCGCTTTAAGGGAAGCAATCTCTGCGTCGCGTTTGAGAACCTCAAAACGCGTATCGACAAGATGAATGCGGTCGAAAATAGTGTGCAACTTGGTGGCCTTGTCGACGACATGGACCGGCGTCGTGACTTTGCCGCAATCATGCAAAAGACCGGCGATTTTGAGTTCGTAACGATCCTTGTCGTTCATGCTGAATTCACGCAAAGGACCGACATTGACCGCATTGACGGCCTCGGCGAGCAACATCGTCAATTGCGGCACACGCGCACAATGGCCGGCCGTGTAGGGTGACTTGTCGTCGATCGCGGCGTTGATGAGGTTGATGAACGACTCGAACAGATTTTCGAGGTGGTTGATCAGCAAACGGGTGGTGAGTGCGATCGCCGCCTGTGAAGCGAGCGATTCCGCCAGTTGCTGGTCCTCCTTGGAGAATGCAGCGACTTTTCCGGTTGCGGAATCCTTCGCGTTGAGCAACTGGAGGACGCCAATTATTTCGTTTTCGTGGTTCTTCATCGGAACCGTCAGGAACGACTGCGAACGGTATCCGGTCTTCTTGTCAAAATTTTTCGTGCCCGAGAAGTCAAAGCCTTCTTCAGTATAGGCGTCGGCGATATTGACCGATTCGTCGTGATGGACCGCATAGGCCGCCACCATGCTGGTAATGGGCGCACCTTCCTTGTCAAAAAGATTCAGCGGGTAAAACGGAATCGGCGTGCCGGTGGTGCCACCCATCGCGATACCGAGAGTATCGTTGCGCATGATTTCGAACTTGAGTGAACGTTCTTCGGTCATGCGGTAGAGCGTTCCGCCGTCCGCGCGGGTAATTTTCTGCGCAGCAACAAGGATCGCCTCGAGGAGGCGATTGATATCGGTCTCCTTCGAAAGCGCTACGCCGATCTGATTGAGCTGCTCGAGGCGCTCGAACAGGTTGGTGGGATCCGACGGTCGGTGCATTTGGTTCATTGGATCAGCGCTATTTGATACAAACCGCGCGTACCTGCGCCATATCGGTTGTGCCCATCAGAACCTTTTCCATGCCGTCCTGTTTCAGGGTGCGCATGCCGTGCTCGAGTGCAGTCGCAAACATTTCGGCGACGCGCGCGTGTTCCTGAATGTTCTTTTTGATCGCATCGGTGCCGATCAGCAGTTCATGCAAACCGACGCGCCCCTTGTAGCCGGTATTGCCGCAGGTATCGCAACCGCCGGGGCCGTAAAAGGTTATTTCGCCCTTGTCGTTGCCGTATTCCTTGATCCATCCCTGGAGCACCTTGTCGCGCTCGCCCGCAGGATCTTTTTTCCAGCTTTCGGTATTCATGAGTTCCGACGAATACTCGTCGAGAAACAACTTGAGTTCTTCTTCCGTCGCAATATGCGGTTTTTTGCATTTCGCGCACAACCGTTTGGCCAGACGCTGCGCCAGAATGCCCAGCAATGCGTCGGCAAAGTTGAACGGATCCATGCCCATGTCGAGCAGGCGGATGATCGATTCCGGCGCGCTGTTCGTGTGCAGGGTGGCGAACACCAGGTGACCGGTCAGCGAAGCTTCAATGCCGGTGCCTACGGTTTCCTTGTCGCGCATCTCACCGACCATGATGATGTCGGGATCGGCGCGCAGAAAGGCCTTCATGGCAATAGCGAAGGTCAGGCCTGCCTTGGGGTTCATCTGAACCTGTCGCAGACCGCGCTGGGTAATTTCAACGGGGTCTTCGGCCGTCCAGATTTTGGACTCGGGCGTATTGAGATAACCGAGCACCGAGTGCAGTGTTGTCGTTTTGCCGGAACCGGTCGGGCCGCAGACGAAAAACAGCCCGTAGGGCTTCTCGATGGTTGCCTTGCACATCTTGAGGTTGTAGCTCGACAACCCCAGCTTATCGAGCGGAATCGGTTCGCCGGCGGCCAGAATACGCATTACGATGTCTTCGACGCCGCCCTGAGAGGGAATGGTCGCAACCCGCAATTCGATATCGAGCGGTCCGAATTTCTTGAACTTGATCTTGCCGTCCTGCGGCTTACGCCGCTCGGAAATATCCAGATCGCACATGATTTTCAGGCGCGCCGCAATTGCATTGCGGTAGGCGGCGGGAACCGAAATATAGGGCATCAGTGAGCCGTCCTTGCGGAAACGCACCTCAGTCTTGCCTTTGCCTGGGTAGGGCTCAATATGAATATCCGATGCGCCCTGCTTGTAGGCATCGACAATGATTTTATTGACGAGTTTTACGACCTCGTTATCGGAAGCGGCGGATGCGACGTCCTCATTGCTCTCATCGGTTTCCTCGTCCTCCATCCCCGATAACAAGTCGCCGATGTCGGTATTGTCTTCGGCCTGCAACCCCGAAGAGCTGGCCCCCGACGCACCGAAAAATCCGTCGAGCGTGGACAGGAATTCACGCCCGCAACAGACACGGTAGGCAATCTTGCTTTTCGGGTAGACGTTATTGACAATCTTCGAACCGCGGATCTTTTCCGGGTCGGTGGTCAACACGATGATGCCGTCGGCCTGGGTTTCATCAATCGGCACCCACATGCTGGCCTCGATAAATTCGCGGCTCATGTTCTTCAGCAGATCCATCGGCTTGACCCGGTCGGCCTTGAACGGCTCGTAGGGCACGCCGAAATAGGCGGCAAGCGCCTCGCCGATGGCCTGCACCTTCACCTGAAACTCGTCGATCAGGACAGTTTCGATGTCGAGGTTCTTGCGCCGGGAAGAGCGCGTTGCCAGATCCAGTTCTTCGGCCGAAATGACCGCGTTCGTCACCAAATGGTCATATTTTCCCTTGATCGCCAGGGAGGGCTTTTGCCGCTGCTTGTAGGCGATGGCGAGCGTTTCGCAGACATGAACTGCGCCTTCTTCGATCATCGGCGGGAACGGCTGTCCCGCCTTTGAGTTGATGATCTGGACGACGCCGATCAAATCCTTGGTTTGTGCGTCAAGGACAGGCGCAACGAGCATTTGCTTGGTGCGGTAACCGGTCTTGGTATCAACCTGCTTGAGGAAATTCAGGTGGGGGCTGTAGGACTTCAGCTCCTTTTCGTCGTACACATCCCGGATGTTGATCATCTTTTTGTGTACGGCAACGAAGCCGGCAATACTCTGTTCGGCGATAGGCAGCTTGAGGTCCTTGAAGGAGTTCAAGCCGGTCTTCACCTTCGAAACGATCGAGGTCTTGTCTTCGCTGATCAGATAAAGCGTCAGGCGGTCTGCGTTGAATAGCGCGCAGATATCCTGACTGAGCTCCAGCATTATCTCGTCGATATTGCTGGTCGCATGGATCTTGTTGGTGACGGCCTGCAGGTTCTTCGAGAAATTGAGTTTCTCGGCGAGGTTGTCCTGCGCCACCGGCTTGTTCTCGAGTACGGTACTCATGGTGGTTTAGTCCCTCATTCAGCACGCATACCAGTTGGAGGCGTAATAGCTACTCTACTAAAATTCAATGATCTGGTTGTTTTCGAGCATACGCGGATTCCATTTTCCGGCGCTTTCCTGGATTTCGCGCATGGTTAATTCCACCTCGCCGGGCTTGAGGTGCGTTATGTATATATCGGCAGAACGCTTCAATTTCCCCAACTCTACTGCAAGCAGGCTCGGGCACAGGTGTTTCGAGGCAATCGCAAGATCTTTTTCGCGATTGCAAAAGGCCGTCTCAATCAGCAAATACCTAATGTTTTCAATGCGATTGACCTCTTTCCAGAGGGCGTCGTTGGTCGTCGTGTCGCCCGTAAAAACCAAGCTGGCACGCCCGGAATCAATCTGGAAGCCGACGGCTGGAACAACGTGATTGGCGGGCAAGGCGGTCAATTTCCGTTCGCCAAGGGTCACCGTGGCGCCAAGCGTGATTGATTGATAACGCAAAAACGGTTTGCCCGGTTCCGGAATCTGGGTGAAATCGGGCCAGAGTTTCCAGTTGAACAGGTGCTGGCGAATGATCTCCAGCGTCGGCTCTATGGCGTAAACAGTCAGTGGTTTGTCGCGCATCCATCCCACACTGTCGACCAGAAACGGAATCGAGGTGACATGATCGAGGTGGGAGTGGGTCAGAAACACGTGGTCGATTCGCGAAAGTTCCTCGATGCTCAGATCGCCCACGCCGGTTCCGGCGTCGATCAGGATGTCGTCGTCCAGCAGCATCGACGTCGTACGGAGCGAGCCGCCGATACCACCGCTGCATCCAAGGACTCTCAGTTTCATCAATCCGGCCGCTATTTCGTCGTGAACGTAAAAGCGCCATCCCAGCCCTTGCCGGGCGGATTGACGCGGAGGAACGAGATGCGCTCCACGAATGTTGCACTGTAGAGCTTGTTGTCGGGCACCAGCTTCTGCAGATTAAATAATTGCAGTTCCGCCTGATCCCAGTTCTGCCCACGATAAAGGCGAAGGAACTGGGCGTAGAGCTTTGCTTCTTCCTGCTTCGACTTGGGCACCTGTCCCTGCAGTCCCAGCGGCTCGAAGATCGCAACCGCCTCGTCTTTGCCTTTGACACGGACGCGGTCAAGCTCCCGGAAAACAACGTCGGGCACCGCGTCGCGAGTCCCTTCGCCGACAATGATATCAGCGCCGTATTCCTTTGTAATACCTTCAAGGCGAGAAGCGAGATTAACGGCGTCCCCCATAACGGTGTACGCGGTACGCAGTTTCGAGCCCATGTTGCCGACGCTCATGCGGCCGGTGTTGAGGCCAACGCCAATTTTGATTTCCGGCCAGCCGCGCTTCTGAAATTCGGTTTTGAGTTTTGCCAGCACCTCATGCATTTCCAGACCTGCCAGAATCCCGTTGCGCGCGTGGTTGGCATCGGCCAGCGGCGCCCCCCAGAAGGCCATGATGCAATCGCCCATGAACTTGTCGACCGTGCCTCTGTGCTTGTAGATGACTTCGGTCAGAGGCGTGAGAAATTCGTTCATCAGCTGCGACAGCTGTTTCGGATCCAGCCCTTCCGAAATGGTGGTGAAACCGCGGACGTCCGTAAATAACACCGTCATTTCCCGGGATTCGCCCTCCATCGAGAAACTTTCCGGATTTTTCGCCATTTCATCGACCAGCTCCGGCGGCACATATTGTCCGAACAGTCCGGTGATCTGGCGTTTACCGCGCGCCTCGACGAAATATCCGTATGACATGTTGAGCGCGAAGAGTAGTGAAATCATGACTAGGCCCGATGCCAGGGGCAGGACCAGATTGCCGAAGTGAAACACCACAAGGTTACCGGCCAGAACCGCAATCAACACCGCCATGGTCACGAGTAGCGACTTGAGCGGATTCAACAGTGGCAACAGCATTGCCATCGACAATCCGGCCAGCAAGAGCAGAATGAACTCGGCGCCGACCACGTAGGGCGGCTTCTGCTTGATGTTTCGGTCGATCATCCCGCCTATCATATTGGCGTGAACTTCGACCCCGGGATAAACGGCCTCGACCGGGGTGGCACGCAGGTCGAGGAGCCCCGGTGCCGTCGTGCCGACCAGCACGATCTTGCCCTTCAACTCGTCGAGCTCGACCCGCTCGTTGATTACG
>CAZVDN010000003.1:41376-49510 GCA_964625665.1 uncultured Streptomyces sp.
TCTTGCCGTCGCGGCCGCCTTTGCCACGGTAGGGAATTAGCGCCGTCACCAGTTCATCGACCGGGATCTTGACCGGGCCGACCTCAATCCATTCAAGGCCGGAGTAATTCTTGCTCCAGATCTTTTCACCGGGGTAGCCGGGCACCAGCTGCGCACCGCCCAGCAACATGCGAACGATGGCGAGCGAGAGCGGTTCGTAATAGGCGCCACCGTGTTCCGCCAGCATCGGTATCCGTCGCAGTATTCCGTCGGGATCGGGGTCAAGCGTGAAATGTCCGCCGCTGGCCGCGGATTCCTGGAGGACCTGCAGGTTTGCCGTAAAGGAGGGATAGGATGGAAAGCCGATGTTTTTGCCGGCGAACGTGCCGGGCGCGAGCACCGCCTGCGGCAGCAGTCCTTTTTTCGTGCCGGCCTTTTCGTCATCGCGGGTGAACGTGTACCCCAGCACCACCGCGCGATTGCGCATGCGGCTGGCGAAGATGGCGTCATAGTCCAGTTGCGGTTGCAGGCGCTGCAGCGCGGACTGGAAGCCGCCGACGTCACGCAGTTCCTTTTGCGCGAGCTGTTCAAGCACGCGCAAGCCCGAGCTTTCGTCACGCTCAGCAAAGACCACGTCGAAGCCGACAATGGCGATGTGGTAGTGGTCGAACAGTTTGTCGAGGATCAGCGCGAGCCGGTCCCGCGGCCATGGCCAGCGCCCCTCGCCGCCCTTTTCCTTTTCGGCGAGGCTCTTCTCATCGATGTCGAGAATGACGATGCGCGGGTCAAGCGTGCGCGGCATGGTCAGCGAAAGGCGGGTGTCGTAGACAATCGCCTCCAGCCGCTGAATCAGGGGTAACTCAAGCCATTTGGCAGCATGCAGCAGGAATACCACCACGAGGGCAATTCCCATGCCTATGCGTACAATGTGCTTTTCCAATCTGCCTCCTGTGGTTCTACCGCTGCCCCGTGGCCGCTAGGCCATGCTGATGCAAAAACCGCAGCAAAACCCGTACCCTTGGCATCTTGTCACATTTGACCGCATCGGGTGCGAATGAAACGCTGAAAATTTCCTGCAGACGTGACAAATTGCCGGTTCACCTTCGATTGAAACGCGTCGTCGAATTTGCCGACCGGCCGCGACCCGCACCAGGGAAAAAACCTAACTGGTCTTGAGAAAAAATTCCATCTTCACACCGGCCAACTCGATCACATCATGATCGTTAAGCTGATGTGCCTGGGCGTCGAGGGTTTTCCCGTTGACGATCGGGTAGCTCGCCCCTTCGACGTGCGTAATAAAATAGCCGTGCGGCCGGCGGGTGATGACGGCCACCTGCACGCCGGGCTTGCCGAGCGTCGTCAGATTCTTGGTGAGCTCGAGCTCCTTCCCTGCCGAATTACCGGTGAGAATCTGGATTGCGGCGAGCGCCTCCTGGGCCTTGGGTGCGCTGGGTGCTGCCGTCGGTTGCGCCCGGTTCTGTGTGGTAGTGGCCGTCGCGTTGATCTGGGTATCGCCAAAGCTTCCGGCTGGCGGAGCCCCCATCGACTTGGCCATGGGTGCGCGCAACACCATCGTTTTCTCAAAATCCTGCACGGTCGCCTGTCCGGCGTTGGCGTCATTCACATACTTCAGCTTGTATTTGCCGATCTCGACCACATCGTTCGTCTGCAATATGTGCTTTTTCACGGGATTGCCGTTGACCAGCGTACCGTTGGTGCTGCCGAGATCTTCCAGAAACGAGTCGTTCAGAATCGTGACGATAAGCGCGTGTTCGCCGCTGACAGCGAGATTGTCAATCTGAATATCGTTGTGCGGCTTGCGTCCGATCGTGAACCGCTCTTTGTCGAGCGGCACTTCGCGGATGACCGCGTTGTCCAGACTCATGATCAACTTTGCCATGGCAGTTTCCCTGTACCTTATTATCTAAACCACGCCTTGAACCTGGCAAACCAGCCGGTTGGCGCTGCAAAATCCCCTACCACACGGACGAGTATCACCGATATGTTGTCGCGCCCGCCGCAATCGTTCGCCAGTTGCACCAGCTGAGTGGCGGCAAGCGGAAGGTTCGCGCGCATTGCATCGAGGGTGGCATGGATGTCTTCGTCAGTCACCATGTCGCTCAGGCCGTCCGAGCACAGCAGATAAATATCGCCCTGCTGCACATCATAGGTATGAACTTCCGTTTCAACGTCCGGATCGATACCGACAGCGCGCGTCACCAGATTTTTGTTCTGCGAATAGCGCGCCTGCTCCTTGGTGATCATGCCGCTGTCGATCTGTTCCTGCAAAAGCGAGTGGTCACGCGTCACCTGCGAAAATTCATCGCCGCGCAAACGGTAAAGGCGCGAGTCACCGATGTGGCCGACGGCCATCCTGTTATCAAAAAACAGTGCAACGACCAGCGTGGTTCCCATGCCGGCGTATTGCGGCTGGCTCTTAGCCGTCTGGTAAATGGCAGCATTCGCCTTGCCCGAATTTTCGCGGACCAGAGCGGCAGCGAGCGGTTCGCCGCTGCCTTCAACGACCTTGTGCGGCTCCTGATCCTGCAGCGCCTGTTTCATCTCGGTCGTCAGCATCGCGACGGCAATGCCGCTCGCAACCTCCCCGGCGTTATAACCGCCCATGCCGTCGGCGAGTACGGCAAGACCCAGTTCAGCGTCGGCGGCGATGCTGTCTTCGTTGTGAGACCGCACCATGCCGGGATCGGTGGCGGTGGCAATCTCAAGGGCAGTCGCTAGATTTGCAGCCATAATTTACAACCCAATGTCGACGACGTCTGATTTTGCTGCGGGTTCACCACCACTGGCGGCGCAGGCCTTTATGGCGTTTGCCATTTCCTCGCCGGTCTGAAAGCGTTTCTCGGGATCTTTTTCCAGCGAACGGTTTACGATATCAACCAGACAGGCCGGCAAGGTCGGGTTGAAGGTCAATATGTCTGCGTGCGGTTCGTTGGCAATCTTGAACATCAACTGCGCCATCGAATCGCCCTGGAACGGCAGGTGGCCGCTGGCAAGTTGATACAAGGTCACACCCAGCGAAAAGAGATCCGAACGGCCTTCGATCTTCTTGCCTGCCAGTTGCTCCGGCGACATGTAGCTCGGCGTACCGAGCACCATGCCAGTCTTGGTTTTCGACGAATCGGTAATCCGTGCGATACCGAAGTCGGTTACTTTAACGGTGTCGCTTTCAAGGTCGTACATGATGTTTGCGGGCTTGATGTCCCGGTGCACGACGCTGTTGTTGTGGGCATAGGACAGCGCCTCGGCGACTCGCGCGATGATGCTCATCACCTTCGGCAGCGGCAGCAGATTCTCGGCCTTGATATAGGGCGCAAGGTCTTTGCCCTTGAGAAATTCCATCGCGATGTAGGCGAGATCGTGTTCCTCACCGGCATCGAAGATCGTCACGATGTTCGGATGGTTCAGGCGCCCTGCGGTCTTTGACGTCCTGCAGTTCATCGGCGTCAAACTCCTGCGACAACGCCATCGTCTTGATGGCAACCACGCGTCCGATCTTGGGGTCCTTGCCGAGATAAACGACGCCCATCGCGCCTTTGCCCAGTTCTTTCTCGACCTGATAGCGGCCAAGCATCGGTTTTTCGACGCCACCGCCCGGCAGAATGACAGTGCCGCCAGGATGACCGCCGGCGCCGCCGAGTATGACGGTCTCGGACATCGCTTTGGCGCGCCCGACACGCTCCGCGATATCCTTGAATTTCGGATTTTGGTCGGCGATATAGCGGAATGCGTTTTCAGCCTTGTTGAACTGGCGCTTACGCTCGAAATCGAGCGCAAGGTTGTAGATCAGATCGAGCACCGAGTCGTCAGGCGGAAGCTTCTTGAAATAGTCGAACGCGGTATCGAGTTGCCCCTGCCCCTGGTAACCAAGGCCCAGCATGCGGTGGCTTTGCGCCAAGTCCACGTCGGAACGCGCCTTGCCGCTTTCGGTGACGAGGAAACGCTTGGTCGTCAGCGCCAAGTGCCCAATCAGCAGCAATGTGACTGAAGCCATCAACTGGATCCACATCAGTTGCACGCCCATCATGACGAAATGCGTGACGAGCAGAACAACAAATGCACCTGCAGTGCAGATCGCCGCCATGCCTGCCTTCATGCGCGGCAACAAAGCGATCAGATACGCAGCGACCAGCAAGAACACCAGATACTCGACCCACGGCGCCCACGAAGGACGCACGAAAAAATCTTCCTTCAGAATGCTTGAAACCGAATGCGCCAGCGTCTCCACTGGCGACATGCGCGGCGCGATGGGTGTCGGGAACGAAATGCCGAGTCCGGAGGCCGTCGCGCCAATCAGAACGATTTTGTCCTGATATTTTGAAGCCGGAATCTTGCCGGTGTAAACATCGAAAAACGAATCGACAGGAAAGGCAGGCTTGCCGTCGCGATCACCGTAGAAAAACGTGTACATGCGCAATTCCGGATCGGTGCGGATGCGCAGCTTTCCAAGCTTGACCTCTTCGCCCAGCTTGAACTGGATGTCAGCGATCCCGAGATTCAGCGTTTTTACGGCCAGCATCATCGACAGCGAAGGGAACAGCTTGTCGTAATAACGCACCATCAGGGGTTCGACGCGTGATGCGCCATCGACGTCCTGCTGGGCGTTGAGATGGCCGAAGCCGATGGCGCTCGCCGCCAGTTCGGGAATCGGATAGCCGGGATTGATGCCTGGCGGCGGCAGGTTGTCGGCGTTTTTGTCTTTCGACGCGATACTGTTCGCCGCGATCAGTTCGGGCAGTGGCTTGTCGGGATTGCCCTGCGGCTCGAATGGAAACTGCTGAAACACGATAGGCAGCAGGACATTGTTTGCGCTCTTGAAACTCTCGGCAAGTTTCTGGTCGGTATTGAGCGCCGCCGAAGCCTCGGCAAGCAGTGCTTCGAGCTTTTCGAAGTCGGGCTCTTTCGAACCCTTGAAGCGCGACGCTGCAAAGGTTTCGCTCAGCTTGTTGATGTAACTGAGCCCCGCATCGACCTGCGGTTCAAAAAAGAACGCGGTGTAACCGATCGTCTTCGCTTTGGCCCCCGACAGAATGTCGGTCATTTTGGCATGCACGTCTCGCGGCCATGGCCAGCGACCGATGTTGGCAATGCTTTGGTCGTCGATCGCAATGACGGCGATGCGATCGGAAGGCGTGCGCGAAGCCGCCTTCACGCCAAGATCATAGGCCTTGCGTTCCAGACTCTGAATCAGGTCGCCGTTTGATGCCACCAACAGCACCACCGCAACCATCAATCCGAGAAACCAGTCGGATTTCCAAAAAGTCAATTTTTCATCCACAATCCCGCCGTTTTGTATTTTTATTCTATAGGGTTAACGCCGATGACTGAAATATTTTACGACACCTGCCGACAAGTATATGATTTTTTTCAGATGTCCGCAAAGAAATTTCGTCAATACAATGGGTTATTACCTTAGGACTGTAGCATTCCGGCGAAGCCATCCGCGCTGGATGCAACCGCCCAGAATCCCGGCGCATTTCCAGAGCCCGTAATCCACAACGCAGGTTACTGATTAAAAATAAAAAAGCCACGTCAAGCGTGGCTTTTTTTACGATGCGGTACCGCCCCCCAAACCTAGCTGCCGAGGATGGCTCCCGCAGCAATTCCGCCGGCTTGCGCAACTTCGCCGGCGCTCAACTTCTTGCCGTCCTCAAATTTCGCCTTCAACACCTCGACCGTGCCACCCTGGGCCGTCACATGGAAACTCTGTGCGGTGACGGCGGTCACCTCACCAATTTTGCCCTGAACATCCGCGAACCGGCGGAAAAGCGTTTTCTTCGCATCGAAAATCTGCACTTTCTTACCGTTCAGCGTTGTCCATGCACCGGGCGCCGGATTACAGCCGCGAATCAGGTTATAGACATGGTCGATCGGTTTGGCCCAATCAATTTTCGCCTCGGCACTGCGACACCAACCTTCGTAGCTCGCCTGTGACTCGTCCTGCACGACTTCTTTATGCTTGCCCGCGACCACCAGATCGGCAGCCTCCACCATCGCCTGCACGCCCATCGGGAACAGCCGGTCGAAATAAATCGTCCCGAGGGTGTCGTCGGCGCTTATTGGCGTTTTCTTTTGCAGAATGACAGCACCTTCGTCCAGACCGTCAGTCGGCCGGAAGATGGTCAACCCGGTTTCCGTTTCACCCTTGATGATCGGCCAGTTGATTGAACTCGGTCCGCGAAACTTCGGCAACAGCGAAGGGTGGTACTGGATCGTGCCGCACTTCGGAATATTGACGAATTCCTGCGGCGCAAACTGCAACACGAACGCCATGATGCCGATGTCGGCATTCGCATTCTGCATCGCCTGCACCGCCTCCGGCGCGCGCAGCGACTTGAACTGATGCACCTTGAGTCCTTTTTCCTGGGCCGCCACACGCAGGACGTCGGGGCGGGCGCCCTCCTTTTCCGGCGCGCAAAACACTGCCGCCACTTCGTCGCCGCGCGCCAAAAACGCCTCCAGCACCGCCTTGCCGAAGTCCTGCTGTCCGATAATTGCGATCTTCATGGGTCCTCCTATTTTTTCTTCGGCGGCATGGAAAACGCGCCGGCCTCTTTTTTCGCGGCGATCTCGGCATCATTCAATCCGAGCACTTCGCGCAGAATTTCCTCGGTGTGCTCGCCTAGCGTCGGCGAACGTTTGACCACGGCGGGCGACGCAGACAGTTTGATCGGCATGCCGACGTTGAACCACTTGCCGCGCTGCGGATGGTCGAGTTCGACATACATGTCACGACCGCGCACGTGTTCGTCGTTGGCCAGATCGGCCGTCGACATGATCGGCCCGCACGGAACATCGAGCGGATTCAGGATCGCCATGAATTCCCGTTTGGTGTAGTTGGCAGCGAACTTCTCGATGTAAGCCCACATGTCCGTCTGGTTCTTGCGGCGGTCGGCAATTTTTGCGAAGCGCGGATCTTCGGCCAGGTTCGGCTGCCCGATGTCCGGGCCGATGCGTTTGGCCAGCGCATCCCAGACCGCCTCCTGCACAACGACGTAAATATAGTCGTCCACACCGCCGGGTTTGCACTTGATCGCATTGCCCAATTGCCCGCCGCCGGAATCGTTGCCGGCGCGAGGCGTCGCCTTGAGACCTTCGGTCGGCCGCGAATATTCGGACAGTCCGCCGTGCGACAGGCGTTGATGGTCGCGCCACTTGACGCGGCAGAGGTTCATCACCGCATCCATCATCGCCACCTCGACGTATTGGCCCTGCCCGGTGCGATCACGCTGATGCAATGCAGCCAGCAAACCGATCGCCAGATGCAAGCCGGTGCCTGAGTCGCCAATCTGTGCACCGGTAACGAAGGGCGGACCGTCCGGCGTGCCGGTCGTGCTCATCGCACCGCCCATCGCCTGCGCGACGTTTTCATAGGCTTTGAAATCGGAATACGGGCCGGTCGAACCGAAGCCCTTGATCGACCCCATCACGATACGCGGATTGATCTCGTGAATTTTTTCCCAGGTAAATCCGAAACGGTCGAGTACGCCAGGCCCGAAGTTTTCCATGATGATGTCGCATTTTTTCAACAACTCGACAAATACCGCCTTGCCTTCGGGATTCTTCATGTTCACCGTGATCGAACGCTTGTTGCTGTTGAGCATGGTGAAATAGAGGCTGTCGGCGTTCGGCACATCGCGCAGCTGTCCGCGCGTCGCATCGCCCGTCGGATTTTCGAACTTGATTACATCGGCCCCCATCCACGCCAGCAACTGCGAACAGGTCGGCCCCGCCTGCACGTGGGTCATATCAAGAACGCGTACGTCTTTTAAAGCTTCCATTCTGGTCTCCAATGATTCCGCGGCGGGCGAAGGGCCGCCTGCCGCTGCATAGCTGTTTGGTTATTTCTTTTTTGCCGCTTGCGGATTGAGGCTGGTGATGCGCCCGCTTTCCGTTCCGGCAGTTTCATCAATGACGGCATTGATCAGCGTCGGCTTGCGCGTGCGGATGGCTTCTTCCATTGCTTTGCGCAACTCCGCCGGCGTCGTCGCATGCACGCCGACGCCGCCAAAGGCCTCCATCAGCTTGTCATAACGCGCACCCTTGACGAACACGGTCGGCGCGACGTCGGGGCCACCAGTCGGATTTTTGTCAGTGCCGCCGTAAACGCCGTTGTTGTTGAAAATCACCACACAGA
>CAZVDN010000003.1:49521-49787 GCA_964625665.1 uncultured Streptomyces sp.
CATGCCCGAGAAGCCGAATGCGCTGTCGCCCTCGACGGCGATTACCGGCTGGCCGCTGACGACGGCGGCCGCAACAGCGAAGCCCATGCCGATACCCATGATGCCCCAGGTGCCAACATCCAGGCGTTTACGCGGCTGGTACATGTCGACGATGCTGCGCGTGAAATCGAGGGCATTCGCGCCCTCGTTGACGAGGCATGCATCCGGATTTGCCTTGACGATGTCGCGCACCACATTCAATGCGCTGTGGAAATTCATCGGCACCG
>CAZVDN010000004.1:0-38505 GCA_964625665.1 uncultured Streptomyces sp.
AACCCTGCCCCTTGCGCGTCACCACGTGCAGAAACTGCGGGCCTTTGAGTTCGCGGATGTTTTTCAGCGTCGGCACGAGCCCGTCGAGATCGTGACCGTCGATCGGCCCGATGTAGTTAAAGCCGAACTCCTCGAACATCGTGCCGGGCGTGACCATGCCCTTGAGATGTTCTTCGGCGCGCTGCGCCAGATCGCCGAGCACGCGTTCACCGGCGCGCTTGGCAGCGGCATAGAAACGTCCCGACATCAGCTTGGCGAGATATTTGTTCAGTGCGCCCACCGGCGGTGAAATCGACATCTCGTTATCGTTGAGGATCACGAGGATGTTGTCGTCCGAGTCGCCTGCATTGTTGAGCGCCTCGAAGGCCATGCCGGCGGTCATCGCGCCGTCACCAATGATGGCGACGACGCGACGGTCGACACCGGCGAGGCGCGATGCCACCGCCATGCCGAAAGCGGCACTGATCGAGGTTGACGAATGCGCGGTGCCGAAGGTGTCGTAGCTGCTTTCTTCGCGGCGCGGAAATCCCGAAATGCCCTGCCACATGCGCAGGCGGCTCATGCCCTCGCGGCGGCCGGTGAGGATCTTGTGACCGTAGGTCTGATGGCCGACGTCCCACACCAGTCGGTCATGCGGCGTATCGAACACATAATGCAGCGCGATGGTCAGTTCGACCGTGCCGAGGTTTGACGACAGATGACCACCGGTCTTGCTCACCGAATCAATGAGGAAGGCGCGCAGTTCGGCAGCGAGTTGCGGAAGATCGCGGCGATCGAGTTTGCGCAGGTCCGCCGGATCGTTGATGGTGTTGAGCAACTCGTACATCAGAACTTTCTTAACACGATGAAATCGGCGAGCTCGCGCAGACGCAATGCGCGCGCGCCGAACACTTCCAGCGATGCCAGCGCATCAGCGCGCAGTTCGCCGGCGAGTTTTTTCGACTCGGCGACACCGAGCAGGCTGACGTAGGTCGGTTTGTTGTGCTGCGCATCCTTGCCGGCCGTCTTGCCGAGCGTCGCGGTCGATGCTTCGATGTCGAGCACGTCATCGACGACCTGAAATGCGAGGCCGATGCATTTGGCGAAATGGTCGAGGCGGTCGAGTTCTTTTTTGTCGAGCGGCGTGCCGCAGCGCGCGCCGAGCAAAGTCGCGGCACGGATGATCGCGCCGGTTTTGTGTATGTGCATGAACTCGAGTTCGGGCAGGGTCAGCGTCTTGCCGGTGGCCGCAAGATCGATCGCCTGCCCGCCGGCCATGCCGCGCGAACCGGAAGCCGCCGCCAGTAACTTGACCATTTCAAGCTGCGCTGCCGGATCATCGGCAAGACGGTATTCGGCGAGCAGTTGAAAAGCCAGACTCTGCAAGGCGTCGCCGACCAGCAACGCCGTGGCTTCGTCGTATTCGACATGGCAGGTCGGCTTGCCGCGACGAAGCACATCGTCGTCCATGCAAGGCAGGTCATCGTGCACCAGCGAATAGGCGTGAATCAGTTCAACCGCTGCGCCGGCAATCACGGCGCGCGCCGGATCGGCAGCGGTCACTTCGCCGGCCGCCAGGGCCAGCAAGGGACGCACACGTTTGCCGCCACCGAGCGCGGCATAACGCATCGCCGCATGCAGGCGTTGCGGCGCGATGTCCGCGGCCGGCAATACGGCCTGCAATTGCGCCTCGGTGCGGGCTTGCTGGGCCGCGGCCCACTGCTGGAAATCAGGCGTCTTCGTCGTCATCATCGCCGGCAAAATTTTTCAGCACGCCGGCTTCGAGAACCTTGACCTGCTGCTGTGCGTCCGCGAGCTGCGCCTGACAGAACTTCAACAGCTCGGCCCCGCGTTTGTAGGCGGTCAGCGACTGTTCGAGCGTCAGTTGTCCGTCTTCCATGCGCGAAACAATGCCTTCGAGTTCGCTCAGCGCGCTCTCGTAGGTCTGCGCTTTTTCCGGTTTTTCGGTTTTCGGCATGAAGAGGGGGAATTGAGGCGCAAGGCTGGGCGCAAAAAGCGCCGCGGATAAACCGCGAACATAGCGCAATCAGCGCCTCGCGGTCAATCAATACGCCTTGAATTCAATGGTTTTTCGCACATTGCATGGCGGGCCGGCCGCGCAGTTTCAATTCACCGATGACAACACCCAAAGGCAGCGGGCGCCGTTCGCACCGCGAAGCGGCCTGCGCGCGCCGCGAGAAAAAATCAGTGCCATGATGACGCCCGCATGGCCGTCGCGTCGCGCGGCTCTGCCACATGCAGCACTGCCGTCAGCATCGCCACCCGTTTTTGGGCCGCAGAACTGAATGCGGGCAACCCGGAAAACGCCATCAAAAAATCAGCATTTATCGCAAGAAAACATCAGCATACCGCCGTGTTCTGAAATTATTCTTGCCCTACCCGCCAAATGCGGGGAAAATAGAACCCTGTCTAAGGGCTTGTAAACAAATGGTTTTAGAGCGTTGGCGCG
The DNA here is from genome assembly GCA_964625665.1 of uncultured Streptomyces sp. GTDB lineage: Bacteria > Pseudomonadota > Gammaproteobacteria > Burkholderiales > SG8-41 > PALSA-1004. The sequence goes on from CAZVDN010000004.1 coordinate 2,450, forward strand.
GGGCTGGCGGCGCTCACTCCCTCTGTCACCTCCAGTCTAGAGAATACGCTGCATGTCCGATCTGGCGACTTTAAACGCGCTGACCAAGACCTCGCCTCAACTGCCGGTTCCCTGGTATTTCGATCCGCAGATTTACGCACTCGAACAAAAGCTGCTGTTCGAACAGGGCCCGGGCTATGTCGGTCACGAATTGATGGTGCCGAACCGCGGCGACTATCAGGTGCTCGCACGCTTCGACAACAGCAAGGCCCTGGTGCGCAACGACGACGTGCAGCTCATCAGCAATGTCTGCCGCCACCGTCAGGCCATCATTCTCAAAGACCGCGGCACCGCGAAATCCATCGTCTGTCCGCTGCATCGCTGGACATACGGGCTCGACGGCAAACTGCTCGGCGCGCCGCATTTTCCGGGCAACCCCTGTCTCGACCTGGGTGCGACGCCGCTGCAGAACTGGAACGGACTGCTGTTCAACGGCAAGCGCGACGTCAAACGCGATCTGGCCAACCTCGGCGTTAAACAGGACCTGGATTTCTCCGGTTTCATGCTCGACCGAGTGCAGATCGACGAATATGCCTGCAACTGGAAAACCTTCATCGAGGTCTACCTCGAGGACTACCACGTCGTGCCCTTTCATCCGGGTCTCGGCAATTTCGTCGCCATTGACGATCTGAAATGGGAGTTCGGCGACTGGTACAGTGTGCAGACCTGCGGCATCAAACCGGACCTGGTACGCGCCGGTACCCCGGCCTATCAGCGCTGGCAGGACGTGCTGATGAAATACAACGAGGGCCGCAATCCGCCGCACGGCGCGATCTGGCTGACTTATTACCCGAACATCACCGTCGAATGGTATCCGCATGTGCTGGTGATCAGCACCATCATTCCGCGCGGCCCCGAAGCCTGTTCGAACGTGATTGAGTTCTATTATCCCGAAGAGATCGCGCTGTTCGAACGTGAGTTCGTCGAAGCCGAACAGGCCGCCTACCGCGAGACCGCGGTCGAAGACGATGAAATCTGCATGCGCATGACCGACGGTCGCCGCGCGCTCTACAAGCAGGGCATCAGCGAAGTCGGCCCCTATCAGTCGCCGATGGAAGACGGCATGCTGCATTTCCACGAATTCCTGCGCCGCGAACTGCAAAAGCGGGATTGAGGATTCCGGACCAGACAGGTCCGCAATTTGCCCGGCATTGCAGCACACGATTTATCGCTCCTGAACCCTCAAGCCTGCATCCCATGTTCAATCTGCTCATCAGCGCCGACGAACTCGCAACGCACCTCGGTGATCCCGACTGGGTCGTGTTCGACTGCCGTCACGATCTCGCCGATACTGCGGCCGGCGCGCGCGCTTATGCACAGTCACACGTGCACGGTGCAGTCCACGTCAGTCTCGACGGCGATTTGTCCGGTGCCAAAAACGGCCATAACGGCCGCCACCCCTTGCCCGACGCTGCTTCATTTTGCGCGCTCATAGCCGAACGCGGCCTGCGCAACAACATGCAGGTCGTTGCCTACGATGCAACCGGCGGTGCCTTTGCCGCACGCCTGTGGTGGATGCTGCGCTGGGTCGGTCACGAGCGCGTCGCCGTGCTCGACGGCGGCTGGAACGCCTGGCTGAAAGCGAACCTGCCCGTTGAGCCTGGATCCACGGCAATCACGCCTGGTAACTTCAGCGGAAGCCCGCGCAATATCACTGTCAATGTCAATTTCGTTGCCGACGCGATCGGCAAGCCGCGCACCCGCCTGATCGATGCGCGCAGCCCCGACCGCTTTCGCGGCGAAAACGAAACGCTCGATCCGGTCGGCGGACATATTCCCGGCGCGACGAACCGCTTCTTCCAGAACAATCTGGGGCCCGACGGCTTTTTCAAACCTGCGGCGGTGCTGAAAGCGGAATTTGCCGCCATGCTCGGCGAAATCCAGTCCGGCGAAGTCGTGCATCAATGCGGCTCGGGCGTCACTGCCTGCCACAATCTGCTGGCGATGGAGATCGCGGGCCTAAACGGTTCACGGCTGTATCCCGGTTCATGGAGCGAGTGGTGCAGCGACCCGCAGCGCCCGGTTGCGCGGGGCAGCTAAACAACACCGCGGATTTGCGGGTTATCCCAGCTTGCGCCGGCAGGCGCGGAACACGATTCAGGCGAGTCTCCGCGCCGCCGGCTACTTGTTCACCGCAGTGCGCAGTTCCATTGCCAGGCCCTCATTGCCGACGAGGGCAGAACGCCCGCTGAACTGTTGGCGACGCTGCTCAAACACCGCGCGCCGGTGCTCAGTCGCACTCTTCCCAACCGTCGCATGCAATTGCCGGCTAGCCACGACCGGCAGATCGGGGCCTGTAGAAAAAGATGGGCGTCCAGCCGCTGCAGTAACTGCGAGCACGGCAAGCGCCACCGCGCAGCGCAGCACGCTCGCGCCTTCATACAGACTGCACTGCTTCAAGTAGGAGAGCATGCGGCATTGGTCCCGATCACTCAGCATGATAGTCATCACGTCCGCCCCCGATCGTGCGCGCCAGCCGGCTGAGCGGTGCAAAAAAGCCTCGGGCCGGCCGACATGCGATTGTCGTGCAAGTTAAACGCCATTCTGTCCCGCACCCGATGAATTCACCATTCAACCAAAGGCGTAGTCCGCGGGTGGCACGCGGCGGCCTCCAGGCCCGCAATTGCCCGCCCCGTAAGAACCGCACGGACGCCCTATAATTCACAGATACCAACCCTGATTTGCGTACCCAGATGACGGAAATTGCGCGCCGCCGCCGGTTTCTCAAAGGATGTGTCGCTGCATGGGCGGCCCTGCCCCTGCTCGCACGCGGACAGCCAGGCGATGTCGCTACCATCATGCATGTGCGCGACGCCTCGATTGCCAGGCTGCCGGCCAGCGCCGAGGCACAAAAGTCCTTCGACAGCCCGGCGCCGCGCGCCGCCAATGCCGGGCGCTGGAATGCGCGTGCACCGCTGCCGTTCCCGCGCAGCGAGATGGCTTCGGCCGCCGCTTGGAACGGGCGCATGCATGTCGTCGGCGGCTACGGCAATCTGCGCCTCGACCGCGCCTACCACCATATTTACGATGCGGCGAAAAACAGCTGGAGCGAGGCACCGGCCCTGCCGCGCGGCGCCAGCCACATCGGTGTCGCGACGGCCAACGGCATGCTCTACGCGATCGGCGGCTTCGTTGAGCAAAACCGCCTGCCGCATGACGATGCCTTCGTTTTCGACATCGGCAAAAACGAATGGCGCGCCATTGCGCCGCTGCCGCGCGCGCGCGCCGCATCCTGTGTCGTGTCGCTGAACGGAAAAATTCATGTCATTGCCGGCGCCAGCGGCCGCGACATCAAAAAGAGCGTTGACTGGCATGAAGTCTACGATCCGGCCACGGACAAATGGGAATCACGCGCGCCGCTGCCCGATCCGCGCGATCACGCCGGCGCCGAACAGCTGAACGGGCGCATCCATGTTATTGGCGGCGGCTTTGACGGTTCCAACCGCAATACCGGCCTGCATCATGTCTACGATGCGAAAACGGATACGTGGGAAATTCGCGCCCCACTGCCGACGCCGCGTAACGGCCATGCCACTGCCGTGCTGCGCGAAAAGATTTTTGTAATGGGCGGCGAATCAGCCGGCAAGGTGCACGGCCAGAACGAAGGCTATGACGCGAAAGCCGACCGCTGGGAGGGTTATGCGCCGCTGCCGACGCCGCGGCACGGCGCCGGCGCAGTCTCGATCGGCAATACGATTTATTTTGCCGGCGGCGCGCCGGTTGCAGGCACGACGTTCCTGACGTCGGTCAACGAGGCGTTCAGCCCCGGCTGAAACCTTACTTGCGGTATTTCTCGAGTGCCGCGCCGGAAAAATACTTCTCTTCGAGTTCGCGCTGTTTGGCGAGCCCTTCCGCGTCGACACTCACTTCGGGAATCGGATAAGGATTTCCCTCGCGCGCAGCAATGAAATCCTCCCACGCGCCGACGTCCTTCTGCTGGAAGGCCTGCATGAAATCCCACAACGCCGCCCAGGTCACATGGTGGGTAAACCCCGGATACCAGGCGATGTTTACACCCAGTTCAAGGTGCTCCTTGAAACCCAGATAACGCGGCAGCTTGCCTTTCATGAACGAAAACGGCCCCTCGACCGCGGCGCGCGCCTGCCTGATTTCGTCGATCGAATGCGGCGATTCGAGCTGCACCCAATCGACGCCGGCCTCCTCGCGATAAGCCTTCAGGCGCTTGAGGCAATCTTCCAGACTGCTGTTGGCGGCATCACGCGCATAACACTGGGCGATCACCACGAAATCCGGATCGAGTTCGTTTTTCATGTCTACCGCCGCGCGATAACGCGCGATGGCCTGTTCGATCGGCACCACTTCCATGCCCGCGCTCTGCGTGCGGCGCTTGCCCTCGATCGGCTGATCATCGATGCGCACACCGGCAATGCCGGCGCGTATGCATTCGCGGATCATGCGGCGCACCGCCATGACGCCGCCATGGCCGGTATCGCCGTCCATGATGATCGGAAAACCGGCGCTCTGCGCAATCCAGCCGGCAATTTGCACGCACTCCATCATGCCCAGCGCACCGACGTCAGCGAGACCGGTATAGGCGCCGACCACGCCGCCGGTGCCGACAAAGCCCGCCTCGCAGCCGGCCTTCTCCATGATGCGCGCGTGCACGGCGGTGGGCGGATGCAAAATCGCAAGCACGCGGTCCTTGCGGTTGATCAGGCCGCGCAGGCGAGTGGACATCTTTTCTTTCATCGGATTTTCCTGAAGAGTGCGCGGTTCGCGCATTGACTGGCGCGGCCATTTTACATACTCTCGCGGGTGGATGTGACGCACGGCCTCCTGCGCGGCAATACCATTTACCCTTCCGCACGAACCCGCGATCGCAATTTTTCCGGCAATGAACGAACCCGGCACGCGCCGGCGGCATGGAGCTTTCATGAGCAATCAAACCTATGATGTGGTGGTGATCGGCGGCGGCAATGCCGCCTTGTGTGCGGCGCTGTCGGCGCGCGAACAGGGCGCAAGCGTCCTCGTGCTCGAGCGCGCACCGGAAGAAAAACGCGGCGGCAACAGCGCCTTTACCGGCGGCGGCTTCCGCATGGTGCATCACGGCGCCGAGGACATCAAAAAAGCCGTGCCCGATCTTTCCGACGACGAAATCGCGCGCACCGATTTCGGCCAGTACACCGCCGAAGACTATCTCGACGACCTCGGCCGCATCACCCAGTATTACATCGACCCCGACCTCGCCGAAACAATCGTCAAAAACAGCGCCGACACCGTGCAGTGGATGCGCGGCCGCGGTGCGAAGTTCGTGCCCAATTACGGCCGCCAGGCCTTCAATGTCAACGGCCGTTTCAAATTTTTCGGCGGCGTCGTGCTGGTCGCCAACGGCGGCGGCCGCGGCCTGATGGAACTGCTCTACAAGTCGCTCGAAACGCATGGCATTCCGGTGCGCTACCGCGCCCAGGCCTATGAACTCGTGCGCAGTGACAAGGGCATCAGCGGCGTGCGCGCGCGCATCGAAGGCCGCGAAGAACTGATCAACGCACGTGCCGTCGTGCTCGCCTGCGGCGGCTTTGAAGCCAACCGCGAAATGCGCACGCGCTACCTCGGACCGGGCTGGGACCTCGCCAAAGTGCGCGGCACGCGCTACAACACCGGCGACGGCCTCGAGATGGCGATCAAGGTCGGCGCGCAAACCTACGGCCAGTGGTCGGGCTGCCATTCCGTGGCATGGGAACGCTATGCCACCGATTTCGGCGAAGTCGAACAGCCGCACGCCGGCTACCGCCACAGTTATCCGTTTTCCATCATGGTCAATTCGGAAGGCAAACGCTTCGTCGATGAAGGCGCGGATTTCCGCAACTATACCTACGCCAAATACGGCCGCGTCGTGCTGCAACAGCCCGGCAGCTTCGCCTGGCAGATCTTCGACCAGCAGGTCAAACACGTCATGCGCGACGAATACAAATTCCGCGGCGCCACCAAGGTCGTTGCCAACACGCTTGAGGAACTCGTCGAGAAAATGCAGGACGTGCACGCGCAGAACTTCATCGACACGGTGCGCGAGTACAACGCAGCGGTGAAAAAAGACGTGCAGTTTGATCCCAACATACTCGACGGCCGCGGTACCACGGGGCTGGCCATCAACAAGACCAACTGGGCCAACACCATCGAGAAGCCTCCGTTCGAGGCCTACTCGGTCGGCTGCGGCATCACCTTCACTTTCGGCGGCCTGAAGATCGACACCACCTCGCATGTGCTCGATGCCGAAGACATGCCGATCCCCGGCCTCTACGCCGCCGGCGAACTCGTTGGCGGACTGTATTACTTCAATTACCCGGGTAGCACCGGACTGATGGCCGGCGCCGTGTTCGGCAAGATCGCCGGACAGGAAGCCGCGGCGTTTGTGAAGTCGGCGTAACTAGCCGGCGCTAACCAGCATTTTCCCGCTGAAATCGCTGATAGGCGAATTCCGGCAAGCCGCCGCTGGCGAGTATCTCCTCGATCAGCGGCGGAAACGGGCGCAGCGGCACCGATTTGCCATTGGCATGGTTGCGCACAATGCCGTTCGGATAATCAACTTCCAGCGTCTCGCCGTCCTCAACGATTGAAGTAATGCCCGGCGCCTGCAGGATGGGCATGGCGCGCGCAATGCTGTTGCGGAAGAACAGCCGCGACACCGATTCGACAACGATGGCCGCAATGCCGACTTCCATCAGCACCACGCCGGGCCGGCTCGACCCGCAGCCGAAATTGCGCCCCGCCACCAGAATGTCGCCACGTTTGACTTCGCGCGGAAACTCCGGACGGTAGGCTTCCATGGTGTGCTGCTTGAGTTCTTCCATGGTCGGGTATTTGTAATACGGATTGATCGCGTCGGTCTCCACCGAATCGCCGAATTTCCAGACGCGGCCGCGCGCCACGGTTGCCAGATCAAACGCCACGCAGCACCTCCTTCGGATGCACGATTTCGCCGGCCAGTGCGGCGGCGGCCACGGTCAGCGGGCCGCCGAGAAAAATCTCCGCGTTCATGCTGCCCTTGCGCCCCTTGAAGTTGCGCGTGGTCGAGGTGATGCAGGTTTCGCCGTCCGAGAGAAAACCCACGCGCGGCTGGCAGACGCCGCAGCCCGGCGTGACAATTTGCGCGCCCGCTTCGAGCAGTGTTGCGATATGCCCGGCCTTCACGCACTGCAGATAAACCTGCTGCGAGGCCGGCGACAGAATGAAGCGCACGCCCTTGGCGACCTTGCGGCCGGCCAGCACGCGCGCAGCGATTTCGATGTCCTCGAAGCGGCCGTTGGCGCAGGAGCCGATGATCGCCTGATCGATGCGCGTGCCGATGACGTCATCGACGGGGCCGACATTGCCGAACTGGTGCGGCTTGGCCACCACGAAGGGCATCTTGTCGACATCCAGCACGATTTCGCGCGCGTACTGCGCGTCCGGATCAGCGGCAATTTCTGCAAAGGGTTTGTCGGTGCGCGTGCTCAGGAATGTGCGCACTTTGTCGTCGCAGGGAAACAACGCGAACTTGGCGCCGACTTCGACGCCGTGGGCGGCAAGGCACATGCGGCTGTCGAGCGAGGTCTGCGGCACCATCGAACCGGTGTATTCGACCGACATGCTGTTGGCGAAATCATCGCCGTATTTGCCGGCAAGATAGAGAATGATGTCCTTGGCAATCGGATAGTTCGGCTGCGTGCCTTCCAGCACCACTTTCACCGTCTGCGGCACCTGAAACCACAACTCACCGAACAGCAGCACATAGAGCATGTCGGCGCGCGTGATGCCGGTGCCGCCGACGTTGAGACCGCCGTAACTGATGGTGTGCGAGTCGTTGCCGACCACCAGTTCTCCGGGGCGCATCAGGCCGTAATCGGCCATCATCTGGTGCGCAATGCCGGGCTCGGCGTCGTGAAAGGTCTTGATGCCGAGCCGCGCGACTTCGCGACGGATCAGCGCATTTTCGTCGGCCTGCTTCTGCGTCAGCGTCGGCTGATGATGATCGACCAGCACGAAAATCCGTTCCGGATCCCAGACGCGCGGCAGGCCGTCCTTGAAGCCGGCTTCTATAGCAAGTTGATGCATCGGCTCCGAGGCATGGTAATGCACCATCGCGCCGTCAATGCGCGCCTCGAGCATATCGCCCGCGTATACGGGCTTGCCGGCGAGATTGCTCCGCGTGAGCAACTTCTCGGCCATGGTTTGTGCCACTACGGTGACTCCATCGCGATCTGATTGAAAATCAGGTTGGAAGAATTCTGCGGGGTCGAACAAGGCGTGCATTGCTGACGCAGCGTTCCATTACAATATACTGGTGAATACCATCCGACGCAACGCACGCCCCCCTCGATGAAGCCTGCCGACAACAACAACGGCGCAACGCGCGCGCTCGCCCGGCATGCAGCGACGCTGGCCTTCGATGCACTGCCGCCTTCACTGGTCACCATGCTCAAGCAATGTGTGCTCGACACGCTGGGCGTAACCATCGGCGCCAGCGGGCTGGCCAACGAGGCCAGGATACTCGCCGATTACGTCGGCGAACTCGGCGGCCGCGGCGACAGCACGCTGCTCGGCTTCGGCACGCAGGCGCCGGCTTCGTGGGCCGCTCTGGTCAACGGCAGCCTCGGCCACATGCTCGACTACGACGATGTCGGCGCCGGGGGCCATGTCAGCATCGTCACCGTCCCGGTCGCGCTGGCGCTGGCCGAAAAATCGTCACGCGCCGGCAATCCCGTCAGCGGACGCACGCTGCTCACCGCCATCGCTGCCGGCACCGATATACATACCCGGCTGAATCAGGCGATACAAATCCCCGACTGGACCATCGCCGAGGGCTGGTTCCCGACGCAGATGTTCGGCTTTCTGTCCGGCGCGGCAACCGCAGCGCGCGTGCTCGGCCTGAATGCCGAACAGTGCGAAAACGCGCTCGGCATCGGCTTCAACCAGATGAGCGGCAGCCGGCAGATGGCGGTCGGCGCCGCCACCCATATGCGTTCGATGCAGGCCGGTTTCTCCGGACAGGGCGCAGTGCTCGCCGCCGAACTCGCCGCGCGCGGCATCGTCGGCAGCAAGGACGTCATTGAAGGGCGTTATGGCGTGTTTCGCGCCTATGTGCGCGACGCAGCGCCTGACTGGAACGCCCTGCTCGGCGGACTCGGTCATGAGTTTCCGCTGCTGGCCAAACACGGCTTCAAGGTGTGGCCGGCCTGCGGCTACACGCGCGCCACCAATACCGCCGTGCTCGAACTGCGCAACGAGCACAAGCTCAAACCCGACGACGTCGAAACGATCACCGTGATCGGCGGCACCGGCGGCGCGCAATTGCTGTCCGAACCGCTCGAAGCGAAACGGCGGCCCAAACTTTCGATCGACGGCAAATTCAGCATCCCGTTCACCACCGCGGTGATGATGACCCATGGCAACGTGCAACTGCGCGACTACACGGACGCCGCACTGCGCGATCCGGCAGTGCTAGCGATGGCCGACCGCGTCAGCTGGCGCGCCGATCCCGGTGCTGCAGTACCGGTCGGCGGCGAATCAGCGTTGTCGCGCCCCACCGTCGAGATCCGGCTGCGCGACGGCCGCGTGCTCTCGCGCAAGGCCGACGGCGTGCCCGGCGATCCGCGCCACCCGATCGCGCAGGCGCAGCTCGAAGCGAAATTCCGCGACTGCGTTTCGTTTGCCGCCAGACCACTAGCCGGCCAAAATATTGATCGCGCGGTTGCAATGATCAATGCGCTCGAATCACTGGACGACGCGGCGGACATTGTTCGCGCGTTGAACTAAGCAATCATCACCATGCGACCACGCATCTCCACTGCCTTCACAACCGTATTCAGCATTGCATGCCTGCAGTGCCTTGTCATGCCTGCGCAAGCGCAAACGGACTCCGCCTATCCGGCCCGTCCGATCCGCATCCTCGTCGGCTTCCAGCCGAGCGGCGGCAGCGACATCATGGCGCGCGCCGCCGGACAGAAACTCGCCGAGCGCTGGAACGCGCCGGTCGTCACCGACAACCGTCCGGGTGCCGGCGGCACCATTGCCATGGAAATCGCGCGCAAGGCTGCGCCGGACGGCTACACGCTGCTGGTCATCTCCGGCAGCCTGGTGACCAATGCCACGCTGGTCACACGCGTGCCCTACGACCTGCGCGTTGTCTTCGCGCCGATCACGCAACTCACCTCACAGCCCTACGTGCTGCTGGCGCACCCGTCGGTGCCGGCGAAAACGGTGCGTGAACTGATCGCCTACGCCAAAGCGAATACCGACAAACTGAATTACGCGTCTTCGGGCACCGGCTCCTCGGCCCATCTGGGCATGGAACTCTTCAAGTCGATGACGCAGACGAAAATGGAACACATCCCCTACAAGGGCAGCGGCCCGGCGCTGATCGACCTGCTCGGTGGTCAGGTGCAGTTGCTGCTGGCGAGCGCGATTTCTTCGGCACCGCATCTGAACAGTGGCAAGCTGCGCGCGCTCGGCGTCACCAGCGGCAAACGCTCGCCCAACCTGCCGCAACTGCCGACCATCGCCGAAGCCGGCGTGCCCGGCTATGACGTCACCGGCTGGTACGGCATCGTCGCGCCGGCCGGCACCCCCGCCGCCATTGTGCGGAAACTGAGTGCCGAACTCGGTCGCGCCATGCACACGCCCGAGGTCACTGAAAAACTCGCTGCCGACGGCACCGAAGCGCTGACCGGCACGCCGGAAGAATTCAAATCGACAATTACCAGGGAAATCGACAAATGGACGCAGCTCGTCAAATCCACCGGGCTGAAATTGTGATTGCGCGTGCCCTGCTGATCGCAGCCTCGGCACTGGCCTGCACGCAGGCCGCCGCACAAGCGAAAGGCGCCGATGCAGGCTACCCGGACAAACCGGTGCGCTTTCTTGTCGGCCAGTCGCCGGGCGGCGCGACCGACGTCGTGGCCCGCGCGGTGTCGCAGAAAATGACCGAGAACATCGGCCAATCGGTGGTGGTGGACAACCGTACCGGCGCCTCGGGTTCGATTGCCGCCACCATGGTCGCGAAGGCCACGCCTGACGGTTACAACATCCTGATCGTCTCGAGCAGCTTCTCGATCAATCCGAGTCTCTACAAGAACCTGCCGTTCGACCCGCTGAAGGACTTTTCAACCATCACGCTGATCGCTGAAGCGCCGTTTTTGCTGGTCGTGCATCCGTCGATGCCGGCAAAAACCGTCGGCGAACTGATCGCTGCCGCCAAAGCCAGACCCGACACACTGTCGTTCGGTTCAGGCGGTGTCGGCAGTTCCGGCCAGATGGCCGGTGAACTCTTCAAGTATCTCGCCGGCGTCAAACTGACCCACGTGCCCTACAAGGGCGCGGGCCCTGCGCTCATCGACGTCATCGGCGGCCAGATCAGCATGACCTTCGGCAGCGTCATTTCATCGCTCGGTCATGTGCGCGCCGGCAAACTGAAGGCGCTCGGCGTGACAGGCGCCAAACGCGCGCGCTCGATGCCCGATCTGCCGACGATCGCCGAAGCCGGTGTCAAGGGCTATGCCACCACGACGTGGTATGGCGCGCTCGCCCCCGCCAATACCCGTCCGGCCATCGTGCAGAAGCTCAATGCGGAAATAAAAAAGACGCTCAGCGCCCCGGAAGTCGGCGAACACATGGCCAAGGACGGCGCCGAACCGGTCGGCAACACGCCCTTACAGTTCCGGGAATTTCTCGCGGCCGAAATGGCCAAGTGGCGTGAACTGGTCAGGAACGCAAACGTGCGCGTCGAGTGACGCGCACGCTGTACGCGGTTACAGGTCCTGCTGCATCTTGAAATCGAGAATGACTTTCCTGAATTTCTCGGCGTCGCGTTTGACCACCTCGGCAAACTGCTCGGGCGAACCGGTCATGATCTCGAAGCCCTGGGAGGTGATCTGGTTGCGGATCTCGGGCTGATTGACGATCTGCGTGATTTCGCGGTTGTAGGCACTGACCACCGAAGCCGGCGTTTTGGCCGGCGCGAACACACCGTACCACATGCTGATCTCGAAGCCCGGCAGGCCGCTTTCGGCGAGGGTGGGCACATTCGGAATCATCGGGTCGCGCTTCGCCGCCGTGGTGCCGAGAATTTTCATTTTGCCCGCATCGACCTGCGCGTTGACGCCGCCATAGGGCGTGAGCACAAAATGCGATTCACCAGAGATCACCGCAATGACCGCCGGTGCGCCGCCCTTGTAAGGCACATTGTTCATGTCGATGCCGGCCAGCGCCTTGATCGCGTTGGTGGCGATCTCGCCGGTCGCACCGGCAATGGCGACGTTCACCGAACCCGGTTTGGCCTTGGCCATCGCGATGATGTCCCTGATCGATTTTGCATCGAGCTTGGGATTGGCGGCGAGCACCAGACCGGCGCCGAACACGTTTACAACCGGAATAAAGTCCTTTACCGGATCGTACGAAAGCTTGCGGTAGAGCGTGGCATTGATTGCGTGCGTGCCGGTATTGCCGACGCCGAGCACGCTGCCGTCCGCCGGCGAATGCGCAAGGGTGCGAACGGCCCCCGTTGGGCGGGGCGCCGCTCGTGTAGAATTTGGCCTGCATCCCGCCTAACTGCACGCGCAAAGGAAATCGCATGAAATTGTCCACCGCATTGCTGATCGCCGCCCTGAACGTACCGTTCGCCGCCGGCGCCACCGGCCTTGCCACCTGCGATTCGGGCCCCGAATCGGGCTGGCAACCGCAGGAAAAACTCACCAAATTGCTGACCGACAAGGGCTGGCAGGTGCGCCGCATCAAGATCGACGGCGGCTGTTACGAGGCCTATGTGATCACCGACAAGGGCGAGCGTCAGGAGGCCTACTTTCACCCGGTGACGCTGGCGCCGGTGCCGACCAAGCCGCGTTGAACACCGTGCCCGCCGCGGCACCGCGCATGATCACGGTGTGGGACCCGCTGGTCCGCATCGGCCACTGGTCGCTCGTCGTGTGCGTGGCCTTGTCCTGGGCGACAGGCGAAGGCGGCAAGACCTGGCATGAGGGCTTCGGATATGCGGCCCTCGCCATCGTCGGGCTACGCGTGCTCTGGGGTTTCGTTGGTTCACCGTACGCGCGTTTCACCGAATTCGTGCGCGCACCGTCCGCGACCCTCGCCTATGGCCTGCGGGTGCTGGCCGGCACCGAACCGCGTTACCTCGGCCACAATCCGCTGGGCGGCTGGATGATCATGTTCCTGATCGCGGTGATCGCGCTCACAGGATTGACAGGGTGGCTCTACACCACGGACGAATACTGGGGCGTAAAGTGGGTCGGTGAATTGCACGAAGGGCTGGCCAGCAGCCTGCTGGTGCTGATCGCACTGCATGTCGCAGGCGTCGTCTTTGCGTCATGGCGTCATCATGAAAACCTGGCAGCGGCCATGCTGCACGGCAAAAAACACGTGGAAAACGAACATGCATAAATTCAAATGGATTTTTCTTGCGGCCTGCGCATTGCTGGCAGCCACTGCGGCTACGGCACAGCCCTGGCCCGCCAAACCGCTCCGCTTCATCGTGCCATTTCCGCCGGGCGGCACCACCGATATCCAGGCGCGCATGATCAACGAGCGGCTCGCGGCAAAAATCGGCCAGCCGGTGGTGCTCGACTACCGCCCCGGCGCCAACGCGGCGATCGGCATGGAAATCACCGCGCGCGCGCCGGCCGACGGCTACACCTTCATCATCTCGACAGTCGGCAGCTGGGCGGTGGCGCCCCACCTCTCGAAGCTGTCCTATGACGTGCAGACAGACTTTGCGCCGCTCATCCATTTGGCGACGACGCCCGGCGTGTTGCTGGTGCACCCGTCAGTACCGGCAAAGAACGTGAAGGAACTGATCGCGCTCGCCAAGGCACGGCCCGGTGAATTGACCTACGGCTCGTCGGGCATCGGCGGATTCGGCCAGATGTGCGCCGAGCTGTTTGCGGTGACCGCCAACATCAAAATGACGCATGTGCCGTATAAAGGCTCGGCACCGTCGCTGATGGACCTCATGGGCGGCCACATCCAGATCCTATTCAACAGCGCGCTGCCAACCATGCAGCACATCAAATCGGGCAAGATGCGGGCGCTCGCCACCACCGGCGCCAAACGCATGGGCATATTGCCGGACATTCCGACCGTCGCTGAAGGCGGGCTCCCCGGTTACGAAAACTCGACCTGGTCGGCCCTGGGCATGGCGGCGCGCACGCCCCCGCCGATCGTTGATCGGCTCAATAAAGAGATCAACACCATTCTGCAACTGCCCGAGGTGCAGGAAATCGCGCGCGCTGACGGCTCGCTGATCACCGGAGGCACGCCCGAGCAGTTCCGCGACATACTCAGGAGCGAACTCGCCAAGTTCGGCAAGCTGGTCAAACAGGCCGGCATCAAGAGCGACGGCAGCTGATCCAGTCGCCCAAACAGTACCAGGATCACCTGCAACCTGATCCGGGCAGAGCACCATACGCATGGCTGAACCGCTGAAAAACCGCTTCGGCCCCGATGTGCCGAAACGCATCGCCGCAACGATCTCGGCGGTGCATCCGCCGTTCAATGCGCGCGGCTTCACCGCCGCGGTGCTCGACGGTTTCGAAGCGCTTGAACTGATGCCGCGCGCGCGACACATTGCAGCGGCATTGCGGCGCTTTCTGCCCGACGATTACGCGCGTGCCGCCAATATTCTGATCGACTCGCTGGGACCCAAACTGGAGAACGATGCGGGCAACGGCATGGCGCCGTTTTTCTACCTGCCGCATGTGTTTTACGTCGCCACGCACGGACTCGAGCACTTTGAACTGTCGATGCGCGCGCAATACGAACTGACGCAGCGCTTCACCGCCGAATTCAGCATCCGCCCCTATCTGATTCACCACCCGCAGCGCACGCTTAAAACACTCGCCGCATGGAGCGAAGACGCGAGCGTGCATGTGCGCCGCCTCGTGTCCGAAGGCACGCGCCCGCGCCTGCCGTGGGCGATCCGCCTGCCGGCGTTTCAACGCGAGCCGCGTCCGGTGCTGGCACTGCTCGAACGCCTCAAGGACGACCCTGAACTCTATGTGCGCCGCTCGGTCGCCAACAATCTGAACGACATCGGCAAGGACAATCCGGACGTCCTGCTCAAAACCGCCGCGCGCTGGCTGAAAAACGCGCCGGCACCGCGCGCCGCGCTGGTGCGCCACGCGCTGCGCTCGTCGATCAAGGCCGGCGACCGGAAAGCACTCGCGCTGCTCGGCTTCGGCGACAAGGCAGAAGTCGCGGTGCGCGACATCAGTGTCACACCAAAACGCGCGCGTATCGGCGGCAAGATCAACATCATTTTCGAGGTCGTCAATATCTCCAGGCGCACACAACGCGTATTGGTCGATCTGAAAGTGCATTACGCCAAGGCCAACGGCAAATCCGGCCCCAAGGTCTTCAAATTGAAGAAAGTCGAACTCGCGCCCGGCGCCAAAGCCGCGTTCGCCAAAACGCTGTCGCTGGCCGACCTCACCACACGCCGGCACCATTCCGGCACGCACCGCGTCGAGGCCTTGCTCAACGGGCAGACGGTCGTGCTGGGCCGCTTCGAACTGGCGCGCAAATCGTGAGCTTCGGACGTTGATCCCGCGCAAAAAGCTTGATATCGGCTGGGCGGATCTGGCCTTCGGCCTGTCTGCCTGTCTGTTTGCGCGCGATCGCGCGGCAATCGGAAAGCGGCTCGAACACTGCTGGTCGCCGGACGGCCGCGCGCTCGCCTGCCTGTCGGTACGCAGCGGTTTTGACCTCGTCCTGCAGCAGCTTGCGCTGCCGCGCGGCAGCGAAGTCCTCGTCTCGGCCATCACCATTCGAGACATGGTCGGCATCCTCGAACATCACGGCCTCGTCGCGGTGCCGGTCGACCTTGAGTCCGGCGCCTGCGCAGTGCGGCTTGAAGCGCTCGAACGCGCGGTCACGCCGAAGACCCGCGCTGTACTCATCGCCCACCTCTTCGGCAATCGCACCCACCTAGACGGTGTGGTCGAATTCGCCCGGCGGCAGCGGCTGTTTCTGTTCGAAGACTGCGCGCAGGCCTTTGCCGCCGACGGCTACCGCGGACACCCGGCCAGCGATGTCGCCATGTTCAGTTTCGGCACCATCAAGACCGCCACGGCCGGCGGCGGCGCCCTGCTCCGCCTCAAAACGGAAGCACTGCGCAATGCGGTTGCCGATATGCAAAACGTTTATCCGCTGCAGAGCCACGTCGCCTTTGCGAAAAGGCTGCTCAGGATTGCCGCGCTCAAAATACTCGGTGCGCGCCTGCCCTACTCACTGTTCGTGTTTTTGTGCCGCGCCCTCGGCAGAAATCACGACCTCGTCATCAGCGGCGCAATTCGCGGTTTCCCCGGCGGGGAACTGATGCGCAAGCTGCGTCATCAACCGTCGTCGGCATTACTGGCATTGCTTGAACGGCGGTTGCGCGGCGCCACGCCGGCCGTGCTGGCGCCGCGCATCGATGCTGCCGCCAAAACCATTCGGCAGTTGCCTGCCCGGTTGCAACTCGGCACCGGCGCCAGACTGCACAGCCATTGGGTTTTCCCGGTTCAAAGCACACGGCCCGACCTGCTGGTCTGTCACCTGTGGCACCACGGTTTTGACGCGACCCGCGGCGCTTCGAGCATGGTGGCCGTCGCGGCGCCGGCCGGAGTTAAGGACGCGCCTGACGCGCAGCGCATGATCGACCGGATCGTCTATCTGCCGGTCGAGTGCTGCACCACCGACAGCGAAATCAAACGCATGACGGAGCTCATCGTGCAATTCGAAGCGGCGGGCAGGCAGTCGATGTAGTATCGGACAACAACAGCGCAGCGAGGCCTTCATGCTCAACGAAAAAATCAAAGTCCGCGTGACCCAGACCGGCCAGACCATGGACGTGGTCGTTTTCAACAAGCGCGCCGACTGCATTGAGGTCGTGCTGGGCGAAGGCGCACACAGCGTGAAGTGCGCGCTGACGCCGACGCGCAATGGCAAAGCCTACGCGGGCAGCGTGGTCGGCCGCGAGATCGTTTACGAGCGCAGCCGCGACCAGGTGCAGGCCGACATCGATCTGCTGAACCCTCGCACGCGCGACTACGACCGGCGGCGTTAGCCGTTGATCAATACCTTGGCCGCGATGATGTTGAGCAGCGTGCTGCCGGCCAGGTGGGTCCACACAGACGCATCGCGCGCGAGCTTGTCGGCGCCCTCGTCCATGGCACCGATGGCACGATGCAAATCGACGTTGAGCCTGGTCACGCGCTGTACGGTCGATTTCGAAAAAATCATCACCAGTTGCCCGTTGACGTAGTCCTTCGATTTCGCGCCGGGACGCGAGGCGAGTTCACGCTCCCACGCGGTGCGCATGACAAATGACCGCAGCGCCTCGGTCAGCACCTGCATCTCCGACAGCCTGAGCTGCACTGTCTGATGGGCCGAGAGCACGCGGCCTTCGCGCGTCGTCTTGCGCGCGTATTGCAGCCCCATATCGAGCGCGGCATCGCAAATGCCGAGCGCAATGCCGGCCAATTCAATATCGCCGAACTGCGAGGTATCAGCAGCGCGCGCCTTGTGCCCGCCGTTGACCTCGCCGATAACGTTGGCGTGCGGCACACGCGCGTTTTCGAATATGAGCTCGGCGTTCTGATAAAAACGCCAGCCGTTCTTGTTGAACACCTTGCCGACGCGGAAGCCCGGCGTGTCCGACGGCACCAGAAACAGCGTGGTGCCCTCCTTGATACTGACGTTTGGATTGGTGCGCGTGTTGACGAAAAACAGCTTTGCCACGCTGCCGTTGGCGATCAGCATTTTTTCGCCGTTGAGCAGCCATTCGTCGCCGTGGCGCTCGGCCTTCAGCTTCCAGCCCGCCTTCGGATCGGACTCGGGCGGCATGCGGTTGTCTGAACTCGCATTCGGTTCCGTTGCCGCGTAGCCGAGCAGGTAGGTATCGTCGGCCATGAAAGGTCGGATGAACCGCTCCTGCTGGTCCTGATTGCAAATGACAGTGATCAGCTGGCTCCATTTCCAGCACTGGCTGAATGTCTTGCAGATCGCGTTGTCGCCTCGGGCCAGCTCGGCCATGACAATGGCCTGCGTGACCATGTCGGCGCCGTGGCCGCCATAATCCTTCGGTACCGCCAGTGTGCGAAACCCGAGGCGGGAACCCTTTTTGATGATCTCCCAGTCGAAGGTCTGGCGCGGGTCCGCGATACGGTCACGCGCCAGCGAAATCGGTCTGAGTTCCTGTTCGGCAAACTGGCGCGCCTTATGCTGCCATTCACGCTGCTCTTCAGTGAGTGAAAAATCCATGTCGGTTTCGCTTCGCTTTTTTTGTGCGATTGCACTATTTGCCGCGCAAGCCGCCGATCTCGATGATTCTGCGGATTTTCTCGCGCTGTTCGGTCATGAATGCGGTGAATGCCTGCGGGGTGCCGCCGACGACGTCGGCGCCCAGCGCCTGCAGCTTTTCCTGAAACTCCGGCGTGTTGATGGCCTTGTTGGTTTCAGCATTGAGCTGGGCGATGATTTTCGCCGGTGTCTTGTTCGGCGCATTGAGCCCATACCAGCCGATCATTTCGTAACCGGGCACTGTCGCCGCAATCGGCTCGAGGTCGGGCGCCAGTGACGTCCGCTTGAGGCTGGTGACACCCAGCGCGCGCAGCTTGCCCTGCCTGATCATCGGCAGTGCGGCAGGCAATACCGAAATTGTCATCTGCACCTGTCCACCCATCAGGTCGACCAGCGCAAACATCACCGATTTGTATGGCACGTGCACCAGCTTCAGGCCCGCCATCGCATTGAGCATTTCAACGGCAAGATGCGGCGCGCCCCCCATACCGCTTGAACCGTAGTTGATGCCGCCGGGTTTGCTTTTGGCCAACGCGATGAATTCCTTGACCGAGGCGGCCGGCACGGTCGGATGCACAACGAGCACGTACGACGCAGTGGCAATCAGGCAAATCGGCGCAAAATCGCGAATGAGATCGAATGGCACCTTCTCTAGCAGCAGCGGACTGCTGATCTGTTGCGAGGTGCCGACCAGCAGCGTGTAGCCATCGGGCGCCGCGCGCGAGGCAAGCTCTGCAGCAATGTTGCCGGCGGAACCGGGTCGTGAATCGGCGACGACCTGTTCGCCCCAGGCCTCGGTGAAACGCGCGCCGGCGAGGCGTGCGATGACGTCAGGACCCGAACTCGGCGCGCTGGGCACGATGATGCGAATGGGTTTGTTCGGATATTTATCTGCCGCAACCGCGACCGCCGCACAAAGTGCAAACGCGAACACGACAGCGATGCGTAAAATATTGTTCAGCATTTCCGTTCCTTTCACGCGACCGCCGGTGCTGCAGAACGACGGTAACCATCGATAGCTTCGGCAATGCCGAGTTTGGCAGCGGTCACACCGCGCCCGGCATGCAGAAACACCTGCGCTTCGTGCACATAATGAAACAGCGGCATGTCACGAAGTATGCCCATTGCGCCAAACACTTCAGCGGCGCGCTCCACAACCTCCTGCGCCGCCTCCGCCACAAACACACCGGTCAATTCAACCAGCGGCAAATCCGGCAGGCTGCGGTTGGCGGTCGCGTCGGCGTGGTCAACCGCCCAGGCGCTCTGCCACAACAGGCTGCGCGCGGCTTCCAGCCGCACCAGGCATTCCGACAACAACAATCCAACCCCTTCGTGTTCTACGATACGCCGCGCGCCCTGCACCTTGAGTTGCGCATGGGCGAGTGCGGCCTCGTACGCGGCACGCGCGATGCCCAGATTGATCGCGCTGCGCTGCAAAGCCGCTGCCGGCGTCTGGTCGGAACAATTGTGCGCAAGCTTGTTTTCAACGGGCACGCGGCAGTCGCGAAATTCAAGGTCGCCGCACACGCCGTGATGCCAGACCGGCCTTTGCTCCGGCTCGTGAACGGCAAGCCCCGGCGCATCGCGCGGTATCAGCACAGTGAGCGTCGCGCCGTCGACTGCCAGCGCAACCGCAAACAGTTTCGCCAGCGGCGCGTTGGTCACCTGATCGATGCGACCTGCAAGCAGCCAATCGCCATTGGCATCGCGGCGCGCATTCAGTGCGGGCTGCACCGCAGAGGCGGACCGGTGGTAACACCACTCGGCATCCACGGCAGGAACCGCATTCGCGAAGGCAAGATGAAAATTTCCGTCGGCGATGAAGGCCGGCTGGTAACGCGCGCGTTGCGCCGCCGACATCGCGCCATCGAACAGCGCCTGCGCCAATACCGATGTTTGCGCCAGCACGGCCGCAATGACCGCATCGCCGGCGGCGACTTCAGTCAAAACAATGCTGGCGGTCAACGTATCGGCGCCGGCGCCGCCGGCGGACTCAGACAAGGTCAGTGCGCGCAGCCCCATGGCCGACGCCTGCTCCAACTGGACGGACAACAGGCGCGGCGCATAGCCCTGCAGGCGGTCAGGATGGATCGCTGCCGGCCGGATTTCCTTTTCTGCAAATTCGCGCACGGTGTCGCGGAACTCGATTTGTTCCGCGCTTAGATTGAGATCGTACACTGCGCCCCCGTGTGGTGATGGCCCCGGATAATGAATCGGGTCCGTAACATTGTTTATTTACCGCGCAGTCCCGCCGCATCCATGATCCTGCGCGTCGTTTCGATCTGCTCGGTCATGAATGCGGTGAATTCCTTCGGCGATCCGCCGATCGGATCGGCACCGAGCGTGCGGATTTTTTCAATGACATCGGGCCGTTTCAGTGCCTTGATGATTTCCGCGTTGAGCATGGCCACGATTGCCGTCGGCGTTTTGGCCGGCGCAACCAGACCGTACCAGCCGATCGCCTCGTATCCGGGCACCGCTTCGGCAATCGCCTCCAGTTCGGGCGCCAGCGGCGTGCGCTTGCGGCTGGTCACCGCCATCGCGCGCACCTTGCCGATTTTCATCATCGGCAGTGCGGCAGGCAGCACGGTGAAGGTCCACTGGATCTGCCCGCCTGCCACATCGATCAGCGCGAACACTGCCGCCTTGTAGGGCACATTCACAAAATTGAACCCCGACATGATTTTCATCAGTTCGGCCGCCAGATGCGGCCCGCCGCCGGTGCCGCTTGAACCGAACTGCAGCGTGCCGGGTTTCGCTTTCGACAGTGCAATCAGTTCTTTCACCGAAGTGGCTGCCACCGAGGGATGAACGCTCAGCACGTAGGGCGTTGACGCCGTGAGGACGATCGGCGCGAAATCGCGCAGCAGATGATAGCCAGCGTTGTCGTTGTAAAGCGGCCCGCTGATCTGCTGCGAACTGGCGGCGAGCAGGGTGTAGCCGTCCGGGATCGCCCGCGCGGCGATTTCACCGCCGATGTTGCCGGCAGCACCGGCACGGTTATCGGCGACCACCTGCTGTCCCCAGACCTCGGTCAAAACGGTGCCGGTCAAACGCGCAATGATGTCGGGGCCGGAACTCGGCGAACTCGGCACGATGATGCGGATCGGCTTCACAGGGTAGCGCTCTGCCGCCGCTACCGCTGTCGGCAGGCAACAAAGCACCGCTGCGCTGACTGCGCGCACAAGACAACGATGCAAACCGCTCAATTCATTCATCCCGTTTTCTCCAAATGAAAAAGGGGCGCCGCAGCGCCCCCCTTCCAGGCTGTGCAGTCTTATTCTAAGCCAATGCTTCGGCCCAGATGTTGCGCGCCCAACCCCAGGCGTAGAGGCCTTCCTGCTCGCTGGCCTTGTCCGACACGCCGCCCGCGCCCTTGACCGGCACCATGGTTTTTTCCTTGGCGTCATAGGCATGCACCGATGCGACGTGCATGACGGTTTTGCTGTCGACGAAGCTGTAGCAGGTGTTCATCATCATCGGCTCCGGATTGACCGCTTCGCCTTTGAGCAAGGCGACCACAGCGGCAGCGCAAACTTTCGCATGCTGGTTGGCCATGCTCGCCGATTTGGGCATTGCCGGCGCCGACAGCGTGGCATCCGCCAGCACATGCACGCCCTTGACCGCCGTCGACTCCATCGTCATCCAATCGACCGCACACCAGCGGTTGTTGGCATTGATGAGCCCTGCCTTCTCGGCGATCAGCCCGGCCTTCTGCGGCGGCACCACATTCAGGACATCTGCCTTGACGTCCTCGAACTGGAGCTTGGCCGTCAGCGTTTTCACATCGACATCCACCAGTTCACTGTTAGGCTTGTATTCGATCATGCCCTTGTACTGGCCGTTCCACGCCGCCAGGAAAAGGCCTTTTTTCGAAACCAGGTCCTCGTTCGAATCGAGCACAAGGATTTTCGATTTCGGTTTTGCACGCTTGAAATAATCGGCCACCTGGCAAATGCGCTCGTAGGGCCCCGGCGGGCAGCGATAGGGTGCCTTCGGAATATGCAATGCGTAGACACCGCCGTCGCGCATCGACTCGAGTTGTTTGCGCAATGCCAGCGTTTGCGGACCGGCCTTCCATGCATGCAGAACACGGTTCTGTGCATCGGCATTGTTGAGACCGGGAATGCCCCCATACATGAATTCAATGCCGGGCGAAACAATCAACCGGTCGTAGTTCAGAACGTTGCCGCCCGCCAGCCGAACCTCGCGTTTCTGCGCATCGATCGCGGTGGCTTCATCACGCACCACGGTGATGCCGCGGCGCTTGAGACCGTCGTAACTGTAGGTCAGATCATTGATGCTGGTGTTGCCGCCGAGCACGAGATTGCTGAGCGGGCATGAGATGAACTCGCTGCCGCGCTCAACGATGGTGACATCGATATCCGGCGCCCACAGTTTGATGTACTTGGCCGCGGTCGCTCCGCCGTAGCCGGCGCCGATGACAACCACCTTGCCGGCGCTGCCGCCGACATTGGCACAACCGGCCACCGCCGTTGAGCCGGCCGCGGCCGATGCCCATTGCAGGAATTCGCGTCGTGAAATCGTCATGATCGCCCCCTCAGTTGCCGGCGCGCGGCGCCGCCGCGGCCGCGCCGGGTTTGACCGCCGCGAAATAGGCGGCGATGCGTTCGAGCTGCGCGTCGGTATAGCCCTTTGCATGCTGATGCATGATGGTGGCCGACCGCTTGCCGTTTTTGAAGTCGTTCAATTGCTGCAACAGGTAATCCTTGTTTTGTCCGGCAATGCTCGGCGGCACACCGCCGACGCTGTTGCCATCTGTGCCGTGACAGGCGGTACAGGTGGCTGCCAGGCTGCGGATTACATTGGCGTCCTGGGCCAGCGCCGGAGCGCCCCCCAGAACGGCGGCGACACCGAGTGCCGCCGGTAAGGCGTAGAAATTGCGCATGGGTTCTCCCCCGAAAAAATGCAGAAACAATTATAGCGTCGGCGGATTTTCCGCTTCGAATGAATCGCTATAACTTTATAGCGCGCCGGCAACGGCGCGCCCCGCTAGGCAACGCTGGCGGTTTCTTCTTCGGCAAAGATCAGCTGGACCTTGTCGTTGCTGTCGAGGTCCACCGTGACCTTGCCGCCGCTGGCCAGCTTGCCGAACAGCAATTGATCGGCGAGTGCTGTGCGGATGGTGTCCTGGATCAGTCGCGCCATCGGCCGCGCGCCCATCAGCGGATCGAAACCCTTCTTCGCCAGATGGTCCTTCAGCGCCTGCGTAAAACTGGCCTCGACTTTTTTCTCCTGCAACTGCTCTTCGAGCTGCATGAGGAATTTGTCGACCACGCGCATGATGATCTCGCGATCAAGCGATGCGAACGAAATGATCGAATCGAGCCGGTTGCGGAACTCCGGCGTGAACTGGCGCTTGATCTCGACCATTTCATCGCCCAGCTGGTTGCTGGTGGTGAAACCGATGGTCGTCTTCGACAACTCGGCCGCGCCCGCGTTGGTGGTCATGATGATCATGACATTGCGAAAATCCGCCTTGCGCCCGTTGTTGTCGGTCAGCGTGCCGTGGTCCATGACCTGCAGCAGGATGTTGTAGACATCGGGATGCGCCTTCTCGATTTCGTCGAGCAGCAGCACGGAATACGGGTGCTTGGTCACCGCTTCGGTGAGCAAACCGCCCTGATCGAAGCCGATATAGCCGGGCGGCGCACCAATGAGGCGTGAAACGGCATGGCGCTCCATGTATTCCGACATATCGAAACGAATCAGCTCGATGCCCATGATGTAGGCCAGCTGGCGCGCGACCTCGGTTTTACCGACACCGGTCGGGCCGGAGAACAGGAAGCAACCTGTCGGCTTCTGCGGATTGCCGAGCCCGCTGCGCGACATTTTAATCGCCGAGGCCAACGCATCAATCGCCTTGTCCTGCCCGAAGACCACGGCCTTGAGGTTGCGCTCGAGGTTCTTCAGCTGGGTGCGGTCGTCGGAATTGACGCTCTGCGCCGGCACGCGCGCAATGCGCGCCACGATTTCCTCGATCTCGTGTTTGGTGATGACTTTCTTCTGCTTCGATTTCGGCAGGATGCGCTGCGCCGCCCCCGCCTCGTCGATGACGTCGATCGCCTTGTCCGGCAGATGGCGGTCGTTGATGTATCGCGCCGCGAGTTCGGCCGCCGAAGTCAGCGCCGAGGTCGCGTATTTGATGCCGTGGTGTTCTTCAAAGCGCGTCTTCAGGCCGCGCAGGATCGACACCGTCTCCGCAATGCTCGGCTCGACCACGTCCACTTTCTGGAAACGCCGCGAGAGCGCATGGTCTTTTTCGAAAATGCCGCGGTATTCCTGATAGGTGGTTGCGCCGATGCACTTCAGCTGCCCGGCCGAAAGCGCGGGCTTCAACAGATTGGACGCGTCGAGCGTGCCGCCGGATGCCGCGCCGGCACCGATCAAAGTATGAATTTCATCGATGAACAAAATGGCATGCGGATTATCGAGCAGTTGCTTGAGCACGGCCTTGAGGCGCTGCTCAAAATCGCCGCGGTATTTGGTTCCTGCCAGCAGGGCGCCCATATCGAGTGCGTAAACCGTGCACTTGGCGAGAATCTCCGGCACTTCGCCCTCGACGATGCGGCGCGCCAGACCTTCGGCGATCGCCGTCTTGCCGACGCCGGCCTCGCCGACCAGCAGCGGATTGTTTTTACGACGTCGGCACAATGTCTGCACCACGCGTTCGAGTTCGCGCTCGCGGCCAATCAGCGGATCGATCTTGCCGGAGACGGCCTGCGCATTCAGGTTCAGCGTATAGGTTTCGAGCGCGCCCGTGGCTGCCTGTTCCTGCTCGGCTTCGGCCTCACCCTCTGCTTTGCCCGGGCTCGCTTGCTGGACCTTGCTGATGCCATGCGAAATGAAATTGACCACATCGAGCCGGGTCACGCCCTTCTGATGCAGAAAATATACGGCATGCGAGTCTTTTTCACCGAATATGGCAACCAGCACATTCGCGCCGGTGACTTCCTTTTTGCCCGACGACTGCACATGCAGGATCGCGCGCTGGATGACACGCTGGAATCCCAGGGTCGGCTGGGTATCGGCATCTTCGCTGGTCAGAACCGGCGTATGTTCGGTGACAAAATCCGCCAGCAGTTTGCGCAATTCGTCGATTTCGGCGGCGCAGGCCTTCAACACTTCGGATGCCGACGGATTGTCGAGCAACGCCAGCAGCAGGTGCTCGACGGTGATGAATTCATGCCGTTTCTGCCGGGCCTCCATGAAGGCCATGTGCAGGCTGACCTCGAGTTCCTGGGCAATCATCAGTTTTCCTCCATCACGCAGCGCAACGGATGCTGGTGCTGGCGCGCAAACGCCATCACCTGATCGACTTTGGTCGCCGCAACATCACGGGGAAAAACCCCGCAAACCCCGGCGCCTTCGCGATGAACCTTGAGCATAATTTGTGTCGCCTTTTCGCGGCTGTGGGAGAAGAACTGCTGAATTACGATGACTACGAAGTCCATGGGGGTGTAATCGTCGTTGAGGAGCATGACCTTGAACATCGGCGGCAACTTGGCCTTGGCCTTTTTCGCCTCCAAAACCGTGTCCGCACGATGCCGAATCGCCATCTTTTACACCACCATTTACCTGCACCCTACGATTTCTTATTTTGACCAAAACCGCAGATTTTTCAAGTGTTAAATAGCGGGCTTTTTGCCCGTTTCCCTGCCCAAAATAGGGAAAACTTGACTTCCCGGGACAAATAGCCTAGAAAGCGCAAAGGTGTTTGGCTTCAAGCTCGATCGTAGGACCGGTTTTAGCACTATCAGCCGCCGTATACGCGTCCCTTGAAACTCAAACAGTCTCCGGAAACTTTTTCCGGTAATTTTTAAGTTCATGAGGTATCGCAATATGGCAACAGGCACTGTGAAATGGTTCAACGACGCTAAGGGTTATGGCTTCATTACGCCGGATGACGGCAGTGAAGATCTTTTCGCCCATTTTTCCGCAATCCAAATGGGTGGTTTCAAGACCCTGAAGGAAGGCCAGAAAGTCACTTTCGAAGTGACCCAAGGTCCGAAAGGTAAGCAAGCCTCGAATATTCAAGGCGCCTAAGCTAACGGTATACAGCAGTACAGAATATCGATAGGAAGCCCGTCCGCTCACCCGGACGGGCTTTTTTTCGTCTGTGCACCCCGGAACGGGCAACAGCGCCTGCGCCCCATTCGGCGCACAGGGTTATTTATGCCCGCCCCAATAAATGCGATAATCGTCCCGACGCTTCTTCACGAATCGGGTGGCGGGCGCGGCAGTTACCCCTCCTGCCCGCAATCCCTTCAGGACGCCTCGACAGATCGCCGTATCACGCCGATCGCACCGACATTCATTAAACGACCACATTCGAACGGAGACAGAGAATCATGGCTGACAAACTTGACCTGCTGAAAATCGCACAGGAGGAACAGAACGGCGATCTGTTCAAGTACCTGGACAGCATTTACAAACGCTCCAAGACCCTGCCCCGCGGTTGCCCGGACGCGGTGATCTGGGAAGGCGGCAACAGCGTCGGAGGCGTCAAACCGGTCGCGCACGCATTTACCGACATGTTTGCGCTGAACGGCACGATCATGGCCCTGGACGTGCTCGGCCTGCCCTTCCTCGGCGTGCCGATGATGGCCCAATACCGCCATGACACGAAACTGAAGCCCCTCGAGTGGTTCGGCAAAATGGACAACACCTGCCTGAAATGGTCGACCGCGGGCGACTTCATGGTCAATGACGGCGGCAAAAAAGTCGTTGTGGCCGGCAAGTCCGCCAACGCGCCGCTGCGCACCGCTGCCGGGGTCTATTGCAACGTTCGCCCCTACGGCTCGATCACCAGCATCCGTTTCATGCCCGGTCTGCCCTACTCGCAGGACAACAAGAAATTCGTTGTCGACAAGGCCACCGGCAACATCCATTCGGAAATGAACACGCCGGGCATCCGCATGGCATACGCCGCGCGCCTGTTCCTGAAAATGGTTCACGAAACCGGCCAGATCGGCCGTGTCGCCACCAAACCGACCCAAGCGAAAGAAGACGCCGTCAATGCCGGCATCATGCGCTGGCTGCTCAAGGGCACCAAGTTCAAGCTCAAGCGCCAGTATTCGGTCGATGCCTACGAAGAGCACAAGGAAAACGTCGACGCCATCGCCGCACTGCTGCCGAAAGACTTCAAAGCCGGCATGGAAAACTGGGGGGGCGACATTTACGAACACATCTCGGACACCAACTTCGGCCTGCTGCTGCACGACATGATCAACCACCGCGGTTGCATCGTCTACGCAACCGACCTCGACGGTGACCGTCTGACCGACCTGATGGCCGACGCACCGGACGTGCTGCGCGCCTGGGGCCAGATGATTCTTGACCATGCCAAGACCGGCAAGAAAATGGGCGACGTGTGGAAGGAAATGGGCTTCACCATGACCAACGGCAAGGACATGACCAGTGTCATGTACCGCATGGAAGGCGCGCCGATTTACGAACAGACACTCGGTTCGGCCGACGCCATGCTGCTGCGCCTGCTGGCCGGTGACGAAACCGTCGGCGGCGAAAAACAACCCTACGATCCACGCATCCACTTTGTGCTGATCAACGAGGCCTACAAGGCCGCCAACCCGGGCAACAAGGAACTGGCCGACTGGCTCGATGCGCAACTGGCGACCTTCGACAAGGTCTACGGCGGTGATCGTCCGCGTTACCTCGACGGCTATGCCAAACTCAAGGCCGCCATCAAGCCCTGGGGCACCAAGTAATTCCAAACGCTTCTTTGATTACGTACCTTCAGGCAACAACAACGCCCGCATCTGCGGGCGTTGTTTTTTGCAGGCTGCGCGCGCAGGCGGCAACCGCATGAGCCGCGTCATTCTGCTCAACAAACCTTTCGGCGTCCTTTGCCAGTTTCGCGCGGTCGAAGGCCGGCAAACGTTGAAGGATTTCGTCGCTGAACCCGGCGTCCATCCGGCGGGACGGCTCGACGCCGACAGCGAAGGACTGGTCGCGCTCACTGATGACGGCGTTCTGCAGAACCGCATCAGTGCGCCAGAATACAAACTCGTCAAGACCTACTTCGCGCAGGTCGAGGGCATTCCGACACCCGATGCGCTGGATCAACTCCGGCGCGGTGTGGCACTGCGCGAATACCTTTGCAAACCGGCACAAGCGGAACTGGTCGAAGCGCCCGATTGGTTGTGGACACGCGAGCCGCCGGTGCGCTTCCGCAGGAACATTCCAACCTCGTGGCTGCAGCTATCGATCAGCGAAGGAAAAAACCGCCAGGTACGTCACATGACGGCGGCGGTCGGCTTCCCGACACTGCGATTGATACGCTACGCAATCGGCGAATGGACAATCGACGGACTCCCCACCGGGCAAAGCAGATCAATCGATTTCGAACCATGTCGACAGGCACCGGGTGGAGGGCGATCGTCCGGAATATCGCAAAGGCCCTCTGGCCGCCCGCCGCACCGGCGCACCGGTCATTAGGCAAGCCCCCCCCGGACGGGATGAAAAAACGCGATCTGGGGGCGTTGCCTTGACAGCATTTGGCGGGGCCAGAGTGCTGGCCGCCCCGCCCCCGGACTGTATGCGACCGAAAAGTCCCGCAAGGCCAAACAAGCGGAAAAACCCGAAATGTCTGGAAAATCAGGCCAAAAGTAAGCGCATGCTCACACATGAAATAGTGTAACCAAGTGTGCCTTTTATTTTTTATGTGGCTGAATTATAATGACAACCTTGGAATTAGGCCGATTGTGAAAAGATTTGGCTTTACCTGTGCACGCGACGTCAACCGCCACTGCACGGGGCACGTTAATGGCTGTGACCGCAATATGGTCGTAATTCCAAGGTTGTAGTTTTTTATTAAACCAAAGAGGAAACAAAATGAACAAACTGATCGCTGCTGTTATCGCTGCTATGTTCGCTCTGGGCACCGTTTCGGTCTTCGCCGCTGATGCCAAGAAAGAAGAAAAGAAAGCTGACGCTCCGAAAGCTGAAGCCAAGAAAGAAGAAGCCAAGAAAGACAAGAAGTAATATTCTTGCTTTCGACAAAACGGCAGGGTTCATTCCCTGCCGTTTTTTATTGCCTGTTCGTCTAGAAGCTTAGAATGGCCGACAGGCGCAGCGAGCGCGGCTCGGCGGGATGAAAGTGAATATCGTTGACCGGCGCTGCTTCAGTCTTGAGCTGCGAGGTATAGGCGTAATCGATCTGGCTGGCCCGACGATTCAGCAGATTGAATGCATCAAGCTGCAGACGCAGTCGTTTCTCGAATTTGTAGCCGACGCGCCCCGACACCAGAAATGTCGAGTTCGAGCGCAGCGAGTTGTTTTCGATCAGCGGCCGCGGGCCGAAATAGCGCAACCGCGCGCTGCCGAAATACGGCCCCCGGTTATCGACAGATGCCGTCAGCGTCGCCACCCCCTCAACCGCGCCGGGCACCCTGTCCCCAACGCCAGCCGTATCGATATTCGTAAAACGCGCGCGCGTGAACGCAATATCGGCATCCAGTTCAAACCAGTCGTTCGGCTTGTAGAGGTTCGCAATTTCGAAACCGACGCGGCGGCTTGGCCGGCCGCTGTCCGCGGTAGTGCCCGCATCGCCCTGAAACAACAACTCGGACTGGATATCGAGCGCGAATACGGCCACCGCGCTCTGCAGGTTCGGTATCAGCGTGGTGCGCAGGCCCGTCTCATAGCCGGTCGCGCGCACCAGCAAGGCTTCGCGCGTGGCCGCATTGGCGGGATTTTTCGGATCAACGCTGATCGTCGCACCGCGCAAATCGTTGCTGTGAAATCCGCGGCCGTAGTTGATGAAATATTCGGTCTTCGACCACGGCCCGAAAATCAGCGACAGTTTCGGGCTGACCATGTGGTCGCCAACGCCGCCGGAATTCCGGACATTGTCGCCGCTCACCCGCCCGCGGTAAAAGTCCGCGCGCAATCCTGCGACGGTGCGAAACCAGTCGTTCCAGCGCAGGTTGTTCTGGTAGTAGGGTGCGATGCTGCTTTCAACGACGTCATCCGCGCGCGTCGTGCCGATGCGTACTCTCTGCTGCGTATGGAACAGACCGACATTGATATTGTCATGGCGCGTCTGCAAGCCAAAGGTGTTTTCGACGTCGCGGCCGCCCCATTTGCCGAATACGCTGTGCCTGACATTGAAGCCGCTGGTCAGGCGCCGGTCGCTCTGCTCGAACTGGTCACCATTGACCGTGTCGTCCTGAAAAAACGTAAAGTTGTTCCAGAGTTTGAGCCGGCTGCTGATCAGATAGGCATTTGCCGAGGTTGCCGAACTCCCGCCGGTCCTTCCCCAGGTGCCCGACAGGCTGTAGCGGCTGGATTCGCCGCCATCGCTGGTATCGAGTGAATCGAAACGCCCGATCAGGCCTGCATCGACCGCGCGTTTGGGCACCTGATTGGTCGCGTTCCAGATTCCCTGATAAGCCATGGCGGTCAGCGCGAACCCGTCTTCTGTACTGCCTTCGGCATAACGGAGCATGCCGTTGAACTTCCTGTAATCGTCGGGATGCGTCCACGGCCCGTCATTGCGAAAAACTTCCAGCGCATACAGCAGATTTCCGCTGCCGGCCTTCGGTGAATCCGCCAGCAGCATGCGCCGGTAGCCCGAAGGTCCACCGCCAAGCTGGGCGATGCCCTTGTCAAGGCGATTCGGCAGTTGCAGATGCATCGCACCGGCCGCAGAAAAATCACCTTCGTCCGCGTAGTAAGGGCCTTTTTTGTACTGCAGGCCGCTGACCAGATCGGTGATCAGAAAATTCAGGTCGCTGTAACCCTGGCCGTGGCCGTGGCTGCGTTGATTGACGGGCATGCCGTCAACGGTGATGGCGATATCGGTGCCGTGATCGAGGTTGATCCCGCGCAGGAAATACTGGTTGGCCTTGCCTTCGCCGCTGTGCTGAGTAACGATCAGGCCCGGTGCGGCTTCCAGCAATTCGCCCGGCCGGTAATTGGGACGGGCCTCGATCTGTTTCTGCGTTACCGTGCCCTGATTGGCAGTGTCCGAGCCGCTCGCCACACCACGGCCATTGCCGACGACCTCGACCTCATCGAGTTTTTGCACCCCCTCGGCCAGGGCCGCAACACCGGTGCACAACACAAAGGCTGCAAACATCCCGGCCAGCGCGGATGGCCGGCGAAACGTCCGATCACAGTACATTAATTTTTCAGGCGGAAACGGATCGGGACTTCGACAACATGTGCCACCGGCGTATCGCCGCGCCGCGCAGGCTCGAAACGCGATTCGCGCACGGCACGCAAGGCCTCTTCATCAAGCGCATTGGTGCCCGACGATTGCGCCACGCTCACCTGCTCCGGTACACCGCTGGCGCTGACCTGAACGCGCACCAGCACCAGTCCCTCGATGCCGAGCCGGCGTGCCATCGCCGGGTAGGCTGGTTGCGGCTTTACCAGATAGGCGACATCGAAATGCGCGGGCGCAATCTGCGGCTTGCCGGCGGGCGTAACGCTGGCCGGTGCGGTTGCCACGACAACCGGCGGAGATGGCGGTGTCGGCGCGACGACCGGCGCCTGCACCACCGGCGCGGGATCGACTCGTTCAACGGTTACCGGGCTCGGCGTCGGCGCATGTTGCACCGGCGTGACCGGCAACGCAGGGCGTTCGGGCGCCCGACGCACATGGGGATGCGGGTGCGATTCGGTCTGCGGCACGGCGACCTGCGTCACCGGCGCCGGCGCGGCCTCCAGCATGACCATGATGGGGGGCGTGATCTTTTCTTCCGTCTTCAGCCAAAACGGCGTCAACAACCCGCCGGCCATGACGTGCAGCACCAACGAAAACATCAGGGCGAACGAAAACACCGACGTCGACTGACGGCGATCGAGTTCGAATCCCTGTTGACGCATGGCGATCATTGGACAGAAAACCGGCGAAATTCGATGGCATTGGCAATGTCCGGCACAAACGGACACCAGCCGGAGATTATGCCATCAAAAGGTCAAAATCCTGATGTTCAAGGCGCGTTCTGCGAGCCAGGCGCAGGCCAGCAGGCAAATCAGCGCAGAGCCGCCGACCATGACGACCCGCCGGTAAAACCATGTTCGGCGCAGGGCAAAAGCCGCCGGCAAAAATACAGCAACAATCGCCAGCTGCCCGGTTTCGACCCCCAGATTGAAGCCCACCAGTGCCAGCAACAATGCGTCGCGCGGCAATCCGAGGTCGGCCAGCACACTGGCAAAGCCGAAGCCGTGAATCAGCCCGAAGCCGAACGCCACCATCCAGCGCCGCCCCTGAAACAGCGGATAGATGTTGTTAAGAGCGGCCAACACCACGGACAACGCAATCGCCGATTCGGTCAGCCTCGTTGGTAGCGAAATCACGCCGAGTGCTGCCAGGCTCAACGTAATCGAATGCGCCACGGTAAATGCGGTGACGATCTTCAATACATCCCAGAACGCCGGCTTGAACCGCTCAACCGCCTGCCATTGATCGCGACGGATGATCAGCACCGCGGGCAGCAGCAGGGACAACAGAAACAAAATGTGATCGAAGCCGATCCAGATGTGCCAGACGCCTTCGCGCCCGTAATCGAAAAATTGCTCGATGCGGCTGGGCTTCTTCAGTTCGAAACGCTGCTCGGCCGCTTCCGGACTGAAAATCGCCGTGCGCGTCGCCCCCTCGTATTCGAGCCGCAGCAGGCCCTTGTGCTGCGGGTCCAGGTCGGCAAACAGGCTGTAGCCGAGCTTCAGCACGCCGCCCGGTTTTTCGCACGGCGCCTCAAAGCGCATCACCGCATAAGCGCCATCGGTATGGTTGTCGACCAGATGATCGGTGACGCGTGCAGTGCATGCCGAACCGTCGAGCGCGATGCGCAACCGCGCGAATGCGTAGGCATCGATCTCGGCATGTCGGGCGCGCAATTCCCCCCAGGTGATTTCGCCGTTGCCGTTGATGTCGAGGCCGATCGCAAAATCAAGGTCGCGCAGGGCGATGTCCCACTGGCCGCGCACGATGTTCTGCTCGACTGACACTGCCAGATAGCTGTCGCTCGGTTTATGCGCCTGCACGACCGATGTGCACAACAGCCCGATCAGCAGCCAGGCAGCGCGCATCATTTTGCGCTCCCGTTGGCCAGCACCGCCGCCAGTTTGCGCAAATACCAGTCCTCGATCCCCGTTTGCTGCATCCAGTCGAGCACCGGTTTTGCCGCGTCGGGATTTTTCGCCGCGATCGCAGCCTCCAGCACGGCACGCGCATCGCGCGGCTCGCGTTGCAGCCGCCAGTTACTCACCGCGAGTCGCAACGCCTCGACAGGCTGCTGCAGGATGACCAGCGTAAACCGCGACTCCTCCTGTTCATGCGTGGTGTCGCCGCGCATGCGCGCCGCGGCGTAGCGTGCTGCCAGCGCCTCGCGGTGCTCCTGAAAGGTCTTAGCGCCCGTCATCTGCCCGGCCAGCGCCAGCCGCAACAACAGCGGGTCTGCGCGCGACCAGTCCTTGAGCAGGGATATGACCTCTTTGGGCCGGTTGTAGTCGATGAGAAAATCGGCATAGGCTGCCAGCAGAAATCCGTCCGCAACATTCAGCGCCAGCGCATTGCGGAAATGCTGTTCCGCCAAAGGCGCGTCGTTCAACCGCCACGCCATTTCAGCCAGGCGCGTGAGGATCCAGAGGCGCTGGTCCGCCTCAACGCCTTTCGAGCGCGCGAGCAACGATTGCAGCAGATCGTGGCTCTGCCGCGCGCGCCCGGTCATGCCATCGATAAACGTCGTGCACCCCGCATCGGTCAGCGCCGTCACATAGGGCGCCATGCGCGCGCAGTCCTTGCGCGACGCGGCGTAATCGCCGGTGACAAGATTGATGTCGGCACGCAGCGACAGCGCATCGATATCGCCCGGATTGATTTTCAGCGCGCGGTCCAGATCAGCCAGCGCCTCGCTGAAGTTGTGGCTGTATTGCCGCAAGGTCGCGCGCATCACCATCACGGGCGCCGGCGGTTCCGCGAGGTCCCACCAGGGTTTCAATGCCGACTGTGCGTAACCGACGTAACGCGGGTCGCTCTGTGCGCCGGCCTGCCAAAAATACGCGCGCGCCAGCTTCAGCGCGGCCGGCAAATCCTGCGGATTTGCCGCCAGTTGACCGCGCAAGGCGCTGATCTCCCGCGCAACCGGATCGTTTGGCCGATAAGGCAGATGCTCAAGCACCACGTCATCCGATGCCGGCCGGTAAGGGGCGGCCTGAATGCCGCCGGCCAGACATCCGCAGCAGATCGCAACAACGAAGGAAGTTTTCAAACGAATCAATTAATTACAGACTTTCCAGAGGGGCCGGAGCGCCGGCACAGCGCGCCGACACCAGGCTAAAGACGGCCCATCTTAATTGCCTTTGCAAACGTAAACAACGTGTTATATATTCTGTCAACCAATCTAAGCCGGCTCGCGTTGTCTGCTCTGGCGGCATCGTACTAGCCACATTGGTTTAAACAGTTTTCCATCCATATAAGAGGGGAATCGCATGAAACAAATCATCGCTGCTCTGATCGCTGTTGCTTTCGCCGTTGCTTCGGTTGGCTCGTTTGCTGCTGCTCATGCTGGCGCGCAACCGGCCAAAGATGCGCCGAAAGATGCCAAGAAAGATGACAAGAAAGCCGCTGACAAGAAGTAATCCTTCTTCAAGCATAAAAAGGCAGGGGTTTCCCCTGCCTTTTTTATTGCCCGTCGCCCGGACGCGTTGCGCAACGCTTAAAGCAATACCATCAGAACCAGCCCGGCGCTCAGCGCGCAACGCGAAACCGGCGCCCAGAGCTTAGTACCGACATTGTGTGCGCATTGCCAGGCGAGCCGCGCCCACAGCGCATATATCAATATCCGGCAAACGTCGAGCCCGTCTGCCATATACGGATGTCCGGCCACGCGCAGCGCCTCGCCCGCCATCAACAGCGCGCTGGTCAGCCATGCCACCGGAATGCCGCACAACCACCAGATTTTCCACAGCCGCTCCTGCCCGTCGCGCGAGCGCAGAAACGATCCCCACATCCAGCGACCCATTGCCGTCCCCGATTGATCTGCGCACCCAATATGCCCTACACCGCCCGGCGGACGCAACCATCCATGCCGGGGCCACCGCGCAAAATTTTGGGCGCGCGCGCACAGACGGTACAATGCGGGCCATGTCCTCCACCGAATCCATCTGGAAGCCCGAGGTCACCGTCGCCGCGGTGATCGAACGCGACGGCCGGTTTCTTCTGATTGAAGAGGAAACCGAACACGGCCCGCTGTTCAACCAGCCCGCCGGTCACCTCGAAGCCAATGAAACACTGACCGAAGCGGTCGTGCGCGAAACCCTTGAAGAATGCGCACACCATTTTGTGCCCGAAGCGCTGCTCGGCGTCTATCACCACGCCCAAGCGGCCAGGGCGACCTATATGCGCTTCGCTTTTGCCGGACGCGTCACCAATCATGACGCCGGCCGCGCGCTCGATCAGGGCATCCTGCGGCACGTCTGGATGAGCCTCGATGAAGTCCGCGCCTGCCACGCGCGCCACCGTTCGCCGCTGGTCCTGCAATGCATCGAGGATTTCCTCGCCGGCCCGCGCTATCCGCTCGACATCCTCAATCGCTACGCGCCGCAATCATGAGCAAACCGCGCATTGTCGTCGGCATGTCCGGCGGGGTCGATTCCTCGGTCGCGGCACTGCTGCTGAAAGAACAGGGCTACGAAGTGGTCGGCCTGTTCATGAAGAACTGGGAAGACGATGACGACGA
>CAZVDN010000005.1:0-11035 GCA_964625665.1 uncultured Streptomyces sp.
CGCGCCTGCTGAAAAACCTGCCGCTCGATTTGCGCGTGGTGCTGACCTGGGACGCCGACAACACCGACATCGATCTCTGGGTCACCGATCCGAACGGCGAGCGCGCCTACTACGGCAACCGTCTGACCTATCAGGGCGGACGCATGTCGCTCGATTTCACCGGCGGCTACGGGCCCGAGGAGTTTTCGCTCAAGCGCGCCAAACCCGGCAAGTACAAGGTCGAAGCCCAGTACTTCGGCGACCGCCAGCAGAAAGTCACCGGCCCGACGACCCTGCAGCTCTCGCTGGCGACGAAATTCGGCACAGCCGAACAGAAGGAGCAGTCGATCACGCTGCGCCTCAAGGGCCGCTCGGAAAATGTCCTGGTCGGTGAATTCGAAGTGAAGTAATACAACCGGCGCGGTGCGGCTCAGCTCCAGCCGCGCCGCACCGGCGTTTCTGCGGACGGCTCGATGACGTCGAGAAAAGCGCGGAAGCGCGCCGGGAACGCCGCGGCCAGTGCGGCAATCACCGCGTACTTGATCAGTTTCCCGCACAACACGGCGACAAACATTTCCGCCACCGGCAGACTCGCAATCGCGCAGAAGATCAGCGCCGGCGTCTGCGGCAGGGGCAGCGCAGCAATGGCAAACAACGCGATCACGCCGTAGTCGCCGGTCCACGCCACTGCGCGCTGCCAGCCCGGCGAATCGAGCATGGCGGGAAACAACGCATGCAACTGCGCCCAGCCCAGATGGTGAAACAACAGCACCAGCAGGGTAGCGCCCAGCGCGCTGCCGAACGCGGCCTGCAAAGCGATGCTGCGCCAGCGCGGCGGCGACAGCAATACGGCAGGAATCAGCACCGAGGTCACCGGCACCGTCATCGAAGCAGTCAGGCCGAAAGCGAACAATCCCACCAGCGTCGGCATGAAGCGGTGCCGCGCAACGCGCTGCAGACGCCGCAGCAAATGGTTTTCAAGCAGGAGTCTGATCATGTCGCCGGCGTTCCCTTGCGCCTGCGACCAGTCTAGCGCGGTCATGGCGGCCGGCGCAGCATGTTAGACTGCAAACACTGATCTGCATCATGTTTTGTCGGTCCAATCGATGACCCCTCTGTTGATTCGCCTGCGCCTGTTGTGTTGCCTTGCCTTGATCGCGCTGGCCGGCTGCACGGCGACGCCCGACGAGCCCGTATTCCGTGTACTGGCCACTGATCCGGACAGTGCGGCGGTGCTTGGCCCGCAACAGCGTTTTCATATCCGCTTTTCGCTCAGCGCGAAAACGCCGCTGGTGGTGACACTCGATCCGTATTTCCAGGGCGAGGTGCTGTCCAATAATCTCGGTACCAGCGCGCCGGTCACCCTGCCCGCGGGCGGCGGCACCGCCGCGGCCTATCTGTTTTTCTGGGGCGATCACGCCACGCGCGTCGATGAAATCCACCTCGTCGCGCGCGCGCCGAAAGAACCGGCGGTGCGCGCCGAATTCGCGCTGCCGGTAAAACTTTCGTGGGTGGCGCGCGACGTGCCGCCGCGCGAAGCGCCGGCGTGGATTGCGGAAACGCAAAAATCCGGTGCGCCGTCGGCGCGCGCCCAACGCAGCGAATGGATTGCGTTCGGCGCGGTGATTCTCGCCATTGCCCTCGGCGGCTTCGGCTCGCGCTGGCTGCGCAAACGCTGGCGCGCGCGCCGCGAAAGCGGCAGCGAAAAAACACCGCCCGCGGTTTAAAATGCGGCTTCAATCAACGCTAAGTGATCCATGAACATTGCCGATCTGCGCCAGGAATACATGCGCGCGCGCCTCGATGAAACCGAGGTCGCACGCGATCCCTTCGAACAATTCAACCGCTGGTTCGACGAGGCCATCAAGGCCGAGCACCCGATGCTCAACGCGATGACGCTCGCCACCGTTTCGGCCGAAGGCAGGCCGTCGGCGCGCATCGTGCTGCTGAAAGGCGTCGATAACGGCGGCTTCGTCTTTTTCACGAACTACAAATCGCGCAAGGGCCGCGAACTGACGGCGAACCCGGCCGCGGCGCTGGTGCTCTACTGGAGCGAACTCGAACGCGAGGTGCGCATCGACGGCCGCATCAAAAAAGTCACCGCCGCCGAATCCGACGCCTATTTCGCCAGCCGCCCGCTCGGCAGCCGCCACGCGGCCATCGCCAGCCCGCAGAGCGACGTGGTGGCCGACCGAGCGGTGCTCGAAGCGCGATTTGCCGAAGCGGAAAAAACCGGCGATCAGCCGCAGCGCCCGGCACACTGGGGCGGTTACCGTCTGATTCCGGATGAAATCGAATTTTGGCAAGGCCGGCCGAACCGCCTGCACGACCGCGTGCTCTACACTCGCAAGGCGCGCAGTTGGACGATATCGCGGCTGGCGCCGTAAATCAGCTTTTCTGCTGCGCGAAGGACGCGGCGCGCGCTAGAAGAAGTGCTGCGCGAACCACCATGAGACGGCGGCAATAAATGCCGAGCCGGGGATGGTGAAGATCCACGCCCAGACGATGTTGCCGGCCACACCCCAGCGCACCGCCGAGAGCTTCTGCGAAGCGCCGACGCCGACGATGGCGCCGGTGATCGTGTGCGTGGTCGATACCGGCACGCCGAGGCCGGTGGCAAGAAACAGCGTGGCGGCACCGCTGGCCGAGGCCGCAAAACCGCTGACCGGCTTCAGTTTGGTGATGCGCATGCCCATGGTCTTGACGATGCGCCAGCCGCCGAACAGCGTGCCCAGCCCCATTGCCAGCTGACAGACCAGAATCACCCAGAACGGCAGATCGTCAGACGGCCCGATGGTGCTGGATGCAATCAGCAGCATCCAGATGATGCCCATGGTCTTCTGCGCATCGTTGCTGCCGTGGCCAAGGCTGTAGAGTGCAGCCGACACGAACTGCAGACTGTTGAACAGCGTGCCGACGCGGCGCGGCGTGCTGCGCACGAACAGCCAGGAGATCAGGACCATGAGGCCGGCGCCGAGCAGGAATCCGAGCGCCGGCGAGATCAGGATGGCGGCCGCGGTCTTCATGAAGCCGGAGCCGACCAGCGTGCCGGTGCCGCCCTTGGCCACCGCCGCACCGGCCAGTCCGCCGATCAGCGCGTGCGATGAACTCGACGGAATGCCGTAGTACCAGGTGATGATGTTCCACGAGGTGGCACCCATCAGCGCACCGAACACCACATAGTGATCGACGATCAGCGGATCGATGATGCCCTTGCCGACCGTGCCGGCGACGTGCAGGCCGAAAAACAGAAAGGCGATGAAATTGAAAAATGCCGCCCAGACGATCGCGTACTGCGGGCGCATGGCGCCGGTGGAAACGATGGTGGCAATCGAGTTGGCGGCGTCGTGAAAGCCGTTCATGAAATCGAAGGCGAGCGCCAGCACGATCAGACAGACCAGAATCTCGATGCTCATGCGACTCCCTCCCGGTACGGCCGCATGCTCATGAATTCTCGATGACGATGCCCTGGATGATGTTCGCCACGTCTTCGCAGCGGTCCGTCACGGTCTCGAGGTGTTCGTAGACCGAGCGCAGCTTGATCAGCTCGCGCACATCGGGCTCGTCGCGGAAGAGGCGCGCAATGGCGTCACGCATGACGTGGTCGGCCTCGGACTCGAGGCGGTCGATCTCGGTGCACAGCGTCATGATCTCGGCAGCGTTTTTCATGTTAGACAGCAGCGCCACCGCGGCCTTGACCTTCTCGCAGCAGGCGACGCAGATGTCGGCGAGCTTTTTCGCTTCCGGCGTCAGGCCGCGCACGTCATAGAGGAACATCAGCTGGGCCGAATCCTCGATGAGGTCGAGGATGTCATCCATTTTGCTGATCAGCTGATGGATGTCGTCGCGGTCGAGCGGCGTGATGAAAGTCTTGTGCAGGAGTTCGATGGTGGTGCGCGTGATCTTGTCAGCGCGCTTTTCGATCGACTCGATGTTGTAGGTGCGACGCTGCAGGTCGTCGCCGTTGGACATCAGCGCCGCGAGTTCGCGGCTGCCTTCGACGATCTGTTCGGCGTGTTCGTTGAACAGATCGAAAAAACGCCCTTCTCTCGGCATCAGCCGTCCAAACATCGTGTTCTCCCTTTCACGGCGCGGCCCTGCGCGCAGCGCGATATTGTTTGCGGATAGTTTACAACCAGTTGCGGCGGGATTTCATTTTTTGGCACGGTATACTCGAAATATTATCCTGCTTTTTGCGCCGCGCCGCCGAATTCCATGAGCATCAATGCCCAAGACCGCCGCGGCGGCTGGTTCGACACCTGCCTTGCGTGGTATTTCGTCACGATCTGGGGCTCCGGCTTTCTTGCCACCAAGATCGGCCTGATGTATGCGGCGCCCTTCACCTTTCTGACGCTGCGCTTCGTGCTCGGCAGCGTCTGCCTGATCCCGCTGGTGCTGCTGACGCGCGCGCCGTGGCCGGCGACCCGGCGCGAATTCATGCACGTGGTGGTCGCCGGCCTGTTCATGCACGTCCTGCACCTCGGCGGCAGCCATTATTCGCAGTACCTCGGCATTTCCGCCGGCATCGTCGCCGTGCTGTTGACGCTGCAACCGGTGCTGACCGCGCTGTTTGCCGCGCGCTGGATGCACGAACGCCTGACCGCGCGCCAGTGGCTCGGCATCGCGCTCGGCTTCGGCGGCGTGGTGCTGATTGTCTGGCACAAGATTGACGTGCGTGAGATCACCGCCGGCAGTCTCACAGCCGTCTGCGTTTCGCTGCTCGGCGCCACCGTCGGCACGCTTTATCAGCGCGTGTATTGTCCGCGCGTCGATCTGCGCTCGGCGGGACTCATCCAGTTTATCGCCTCGCTGCTGCTGCTCGCGCCGCTGGCCTGGGGTGTCGAGGACTTTGCCGTGCAGTGGGCATGGCCGATGGCGGCGGCGATGGTCTTTCTGGTGTTCGGTGCGTCGATTCTCGCCGTCAACGCGCTGCATACGCTGATGCGACGCGGTGAGGCGACCCGCGTCAGCAGCCTGATCTACCTGACGCCGATTTTCGCCGTCGTGCTCGAATATGCGATGTTCGACGTGCTGCCGGGTGCGTTGTCGTTCGCCGGTATCACGGTCACCTGTCTGGGCGTCGCAATGGTGACTGCGCGGCGCCGCAGCGAAGGCGGTTAAAATGCGGTCTTGCGCGCCGACGCCCGTCGGGCGCCCGTCTGCCCGGCCATGAACCGATCACCTTGAAGCTGCTTCTTACCCGCGTCATCCTGCCGACCGTACTGCTGCACTTCGCGTTCTCGGGCTGCCGCGTCAATCTGTCACTGACGGCCCTGGGCCTGCAGGCCTCGCCGTTTACCGTCGGCGCCATCGCCTCGATGCTGGCCATGCTGCCGATGACGTTTGCCGTCAGCGCCGGCCGCATCATCGACCGCATCGGTCCGCGCAAACCGATGCTGCTCGGCGCGGCAATGGAACTCTGCGGCCTGCTGCTCGGCTACGCCATGCCGACCCTCGAGATGCTGTTCGTCGTCAGCACGCTCGCTGGTTCGGGCTTCATGCTTTATCACATCGCCATCAACCACGCGACCGGCGCGCTCGGCACCCCGGACGACCGCATGAAGAATTTCAGCATGCTCGCGCTCGGCTTTTCGACGGCGAATTTTCTCGGCCCGGCGGTGTCGGGTTTCGCCATCGATCTGATCGGCAACCGCAATACCTTTCTCATGCTGGCCTGCAGCGCGGCGACCTCGCTGCTGCTCATCATTACCATGGGCGTGCGCGTCGTCACCGAACCGCACGATGCCGTCGCCGCCAGCAAACACCGCCTTGCCGACCTCTTTCGCATCCCGGGACTGTGCCGCGTGTTCATGGTCAGCGCAGTGCTCTCGATGGCCTGGGACATGTTTACTTTTCTGGTGCCGATCTTCGGTACGCAGATCGGCCTGTCGGCATCGCAGATCGGTCTGATTCTCGGCACCTTCGGCTCGGCGATTTTCACCGTGCGGGTGATCCTGCCGCTGGTCGCACAGCGCATCGGCCAGTGGCGCATGCTGACCATCGCGATGATTGCCACCGGTGCAATGCTGTTCATGTTCCCGTTCTTCAAAACGCTGCCGGTGCTGATGCTGATCGCCTTTCTGCTCGGCATCGGACTGGGCGGCGCGCAGCCGATGATCATGTCGCTGGTCATGACGCATGCACCGCCCGGCCGCGGCGGCGAAGCGGTCGGCGTGCGCACGCTGCTGCTCAACGGCAGCCAAACCGGCATTCCGCTCCTCTTCGGTGCATTGGGCGCGGCATTCGGCATGGCGCCGGTGTTCTGGGTCATGGCGCTGGCCCTGCTGGGCGGCGGCTATTTTCTGCGCAAGCCTGTGGATAACGCACCGTGAGCGGAACCCGCGCGGGCTTGCGCGGTCATAAACGGCGGGTAGAATTGCGCGGCCCCCGGGGACTTGAATCGGGCGCGAAGCACCCCAACTTACGGAGCCTAGGAGGCCACAAACCATGAAAAGAATCTTCCTGTTCCTCATCACCAACCTGGCGATCATGCTGGTGCTGTCGGTCACGCTCAGCGTGCTCGGCGTGGACCGCTTTCTCAGCGCCAACGGCCTGAATGTCGGCATGCTGCTGGTGTTTTCGCTGATTGTCGGCTTCGGCGGCTCGTTCATTTCGCTGCTGATGTCCAAGCCGATCGCCAAATGGTCGACCGGCGCCCAGGTCATCGACGGCAGCGAGGGCCCGGAGCAGCGCTGGCTGGTTGATACCGTGCACCGTCTGGCCGAGCGTGCCGGCATCGGCATGCCGGAAGTCGCCTACTATGAAAGCGAGCCGAATGCCTTCGCCACCGGCGCCTTCCGTGATTCGGCGCTGGTCGCGGTTTCAACGGGGCTGCTGCAATCGATGACCCGCGAAGAAGTCGAGGCTGTGCTCGGTCACGAGGTCGCGCACATCGCCAACGGCGACATGGTGACGCTGACGCTGATCCAGGGCGTGATGAACACCTTCGTCGTGTTCCTCGCCCGCGTGGTCGGCTACATCATCGACCGCGTAGTGCTAAAAAACGATCGCGACATCGGCATCGGTTACTACGTTACGGTGTTCGTCTGCGAGATCATGTTCTCGATCCTCGCCTCGATCATCGTCGCCTGGTTCTCGCGTCAGCGCGAATTCCGCGCCGATGCGGGTTCGGCGAAATTGCTCGGCGACGGCCGCCCGATGGTGAATGCGCTGGCGC
The DNA here is from genome assembly GCA_964625665.1 of uncultured Streptomyces sp. Taxonomy (GTDB): domain Bacteria; phylum Pseudomonadota; class Gammaproteobacteria; order Burkholderiales; family SG8-41; genus PALSA-1004. The sequence goes on from CAZVDN010000005.1 coordinate 7,157, forward strand.
GCCTGGGCGGGCTCGAACCGGGCGGACTGCCGCAGTCGGTGGCCTCGGCCGGCATCAACAACAAGGCCGGCTTCATGGCCCTGTTCTCGACCCACCCGCCGATCGAAGAACGCATCGCCGCGCTGCAGTCGGCGCGCTGATCCCCGGGTAAAAGCGCGGTTCTGCCGCGCAAAAAACTACGGCCGGTACTGCATCGCAGTACCGGCCGTTTGATTTTGCGTCCTTCGACCGGCGCCCTGCGGCACCGGCGGAAAAACAATCGCGTCAGCGATTACTTCAGGTGTTTGCCGACCAGTTTGGTCATGTCGAACATCGACACCTGCTTCTTGCCACCGAAAACTTCTTTGAGCTTTTCGTCAGCATTGATGTTGCGGCGGTTCTTCGAATCCTGCAGGCCATGCTTCTTGATGTAGGCCCAGAGTTTCTTCGTCACTTCCGTGCGCGGATACGGGCCGGCACCGATCACTGCGGCGAGGGCCGCAGAAATCTGCATCGGCTTCATGAATGCAGCGCTCGGCTTACGGGCTGATTTTTTCTTCGCGGGTTTCTTTGCAGCTTTCTTTTTTACGGCCATAGTCTTCTCTCCTTTAAAGACACAGAAAACACCCAACCATTGGGTTGACGCGATTGTAAACCAGATTTCTGCGCGCAGTGCAATCTCTAGAGGGAAAAATGCAAATTTTCGCCTTCGCGACACATGCTGATTTTGGTAGCCGTGATGTCGGTTCGAAGATGCCCGCCGCTCAATTTTGACAGCGGCGCGCGCCTTCCGCGCGCGCAATGCGGCGCCGGCTGCGGACCCTGCAGCGGCCGATTTTCCCGGGGAAAACGCCTAAATCACGAAGGGCAAAGGCAAAAGCCGTGATGACCGGCGCTAAAAAATCAGTCGAGGTCGCGCGCCAGACGGATGCCGCTGAATTGCCAGCGAGCGGCGGCGGGGAAAAAATTCCGGTAGCTGGCACGGATGTGCGAACGTGGCGTTGCACATGAACCTCCGCGCAGCACGTATTGATTGGACATGAATTTTCCGTTGTATTCGCCGACCGCGCCCGGCGCGCTGCGGTAGCCGGGATAGGGTTCGTAGGCGCTGCGCGTCCACTCCCACACCTCGCCGAATGCCTGGGTCGCATCGCGGGACGTCGCGGCGCGCGGCTCGAATCCGCTGTCCTCGAGAAAATGCCCGTCAACCTGCTGCAACGCCGCATAGGATTCCCATTGCGCTTCCGTCGGCAGACGCGCACCGGCCCAGCGCGCATAGGCTTCGGCTTCGAAGAAACTGACATGGCATACGGGCGCATCGGCATCGGGCGCGCGCATGCCGTTGAGGGTAAATACGTGCCAGCCGTCGCCCTCCTCCTGCCAGTAAAGCGGCGCCTGCCAGCCTGCGGCATTCTTGACGTCCCAGCCCTCGGCCAGCCAGAGCTCGTGGCGCGCATAGCCGCCATCCCTGATGAATTCCAGATACTCGCCATTGGTCACCGGGCGCGTGGCCATTTCAAACGCCTCGCAAAAAACGCGATGGCGCGGCAGTTCGTTGTCGAACGAGAAGCCGTCCCCGGCATAACCGATTTGCCGCACACCGTCGGGCTGCGCCTGCCAGCGGTATAACGCGGGCACCGCGGTGACGGCAGGCACCACCTCCGCATAGACCGGCCGCAGCGGATTGCAGGAAAAAAGGTGCTTGAGATCGGTCAGGATGAGTTCCTGATGCTGCTGTTCGTGCTGGATGCCCAGTTCGATCAGGCTGCCCCAGGCGGGCCCGCCGGCGTCGAGCAGGGCCGCGATGCGGCCGTCGACATGCCTGCGGTAGGCCAGCACATCTTCCAGCGAAGGGCGCGTCAGCAGGCCGCGCTGCGGCCGCGGATGCCGCGCGCCGACACCGACATAGTAGGAATTGAAGAGGCTGCGAAACTGCGAATGGAAGGGCTGGTAGCCGGCAATCGCCTCGGCCAGCACGAAGGTTTCAAAAAACCAGCTGGTGTGCGCCAGATGCCATTTCACCGGACTCGCATCGGGCATCGACTGCACGACGCAATCCTCGGCGGTCAGCGGTTTGGCGAGTTGCAGGCTCTGCGCGCGCGTCGTCGCGTAGCGCTGCGCGAGGCCGGCATCGGCCGCGATGGTGTAGTGAAGTTGGGGGGCTGACATGGCCGGCCTTCAGGATGACGGTTAGGGAAATCGGGAACGCGACGTCAGTGCCGCGCGCAGATGCGCCAGATTTACATATTCCCTGCGGCGCGACAACCACGCCTTACGGCCGGCCGCCTTCGGTGCTGTCGTACCAGATGGCCAGGCCCTGGGCGTTGAGCTCGATATCGCCGGCAAGTATGGCGTCGATGGCGGCGGCATCGGCCTTCCAGTCGTAGCGCTTCGCCTCGCCCAGCACGATGTCGGTCATCCCCTGTTTGAGCCGCGCGTGCCGGCCGGGGTGCGGCCCGCCGCACTGCCGCGCCAGATCGACATAGGCGTCGATCAGGCGGTGCATGTCGTCCGCGAGACGGTCGATTTCCCAGACACGGCTGTAATGCGTGACATAGACTGCGCCGGGCTTGAGACCGGCGATCAGGTCGATCGACCGGTGTGCCGCCGCCGGATCGAAATGCACCGGGCTCGAAGTCGGAATGACGAACTGGCGGTCGCCATCGTCGAGTTCGCGATAGGACAGGCCGAAGGTATCGCCGGTAAAAACATGGCCCGACTGCGTATCGTGGATGCAGACATGGTGGCGCGCATGTCCGGGGGTGTCGTAAAACCGCAGTTCGCGGCCGGCGAGGCTGATGCTGGCGTCATGCGGCGTTTCGATCACGCGCGCCGCCTCGATGGGCAGGATTTCTCCGTACATTTCGCGCATATGGCGTTCGCCGTAAACGGCGATGGTGCCTTCGATAAGCTTGCGCGGATCGATCATGTGGCGCGCGCCGCGCGGATGGACGGTCAGGCGCGCATTCGGCAGTTTCGACATCAGAAGTCCGGCGCCGCCGGCGTGATCGAGATGGATGTGCGTGAGCATGACGTAATCGACGTCTTCGGCGCGCAATCCCTTGCCCTGCAGGGCGCGCAGCACCCGCGGCACCGAGAGATTCACGCCGCAATCGATGATGGCGACGCGTCCGTTTTCGACCAGCAGGTGGATGGCCCCGAGTTGCGGGCGCAGGTAACCCGAATCGACGGCACTGATGCCGAATTCATGGTCGATGACGTCGCGCATGCGGAGATTGCCGCGAACGGTCAGGCAGGATTCGGTGCCGCGTTTTCAGCGGTCGCCGCCGGCACCACACGTCGCGCCGGAAAACGCACGGCGAAACGGCTGCCGCGGCCCGGCTCGCTGTGAATGTCGAGCACAGCCTGATGGCGGCTCAGCACATGTTTGACGATGGCAAGACCGAGGCCGGTGCCGCCGGTGGCGCGCGAACGGCCGCGATCGACGCGATAAAAGCGCTCGGTCAGGCGCGGAATATGTTCGGGCGCGAAGCCGATGCCGGTGTCTTCGACGACGAATTCGGCGGCCTCGGCCGTCGCCTGCCAGAAAATGCGCACCTCGCCGCCGTCCGGGGTATAGCGGATGGCATTGCTGACGAGGTTGCCCAGCGCGCTGACAATTTCATCTTCGGCGCCGAGCAGATCGAATTCGCCGCTCGCGGCCAGGGAAATTTTATGTTTGCCGCCGCTCAGCGCATCGGCATCGGCACGCAGGCGCTGCAACAGCGGTGCGACGCGGATGCGCTCATCCAGCGACGGGCTGGGCGCCGATTCGAGCGTGGACAACGTCAGCAGATCATCAACGATGCGCTGCATGCGTTTGCTCTGTTCGGCCATCAGGTCCATGTAATCGCGCGAGCGCTGCGGATCGAGTTCGAGTTCGCGGATGGTTTCGAGGAA
>CAZVDN010000005.1:11045-12724 GCA_964625665.1 uncultured Streptomyces sp.
GAGTTTTTCGAGGCGGGTGACGTCGCGCGACAACAGCAGTTTCTGCGCGTCGCCGTAGGGAATTACCTGCACTGACAGAATGATCGAGCTGGTGCGCGCCGAACGCAGTTCCAGAGGGTGCGCATAGTCTGCACTCTCGAGGTAGCTGATGAACTCGGGCTGGCGCAACAGATTGCCGATCGGCTGTCCCTGGTCCGAGGCCAGACTGAGGTCAAAGTGGTGCTCGGAAACGTCGTTGCACCAGTCGATGCGGTTCTCGGCGTCGAGAATCACCACGCCGTCCGGGTGCGCGCGCCCGGCCTGGCGGTAGCGCACCAGCGCCTTGGCAAGCTGCTGGTGTTCGCGGGTTTTCACCCGCTCGTAGCGATAAAGAAGTGCGAACAAACGGTCCCAGATGCCGGAGCCGCGCGGCACCTGGCCCGGCGTCGGCTCACCCAGCCACTGCGCGAGCAGCGCAACATGGCGCATGTGATAAATCAGCAGGGCGGCAACCGTGACGCCGAAAAAAACCAGACCAACCGTGGTGCCGAATGCCAGCCGCAGGAGATAACCGATGACGGCAATCCACAGCAGTTGCAGAACGGTGCGTGAAACCAGATGATCCAAAGGGCGGCGTCCGGGAATGCAACCGTCAAATTATCGCACGAACGCCAGGCGGCACTGCACCGTCATGCGTGCAGGCGGTAGCCGGTCCCCCGCACGGTTTCGATCAAGCGGTCGAAACCAGTTGCCTCCAGCGCGGCGCGCAAGCGCCGGATGTGCACATCGACCGTGCGCTCTTCGACGAACACGTGATCACCCCACACCTGATCGAGCAATTGCACGCGGCTGTAGACCCGCTCGGGATGGGTCATGAAGAAATGCAGCAGCTTGAATTCGGTCGGGCCGAGATTGATGTCGCTGCCGTTGCCGCTGACACGATGCGATGCCGGATCGAGGCGCAGGCCGCCGACTTCGATCAGATCGTCGGTCAATTGCGGTGCGCGGCGGCGCAGGACCGCCTTGATGCGCGCCAGCAGTTCCTTCGGCGAAAACGGCTTGGTCACGTAATCGTCGGCACCGGCTTCCAGCCCCTCGACCTTGTCGTGTTCCTGCGCGCGCGCCGTCAGCATGATGATCGGGATGTCCTTCATGCGCGCATCTGCGCGCAGTCTGCGCGCCAGCGCGGTGCCCGAAAGGTCCGGCAGCATCCAGTCGAGCAGAATCAAATCCGGGCGGACGTCGCGGATGATGGCCTCGGCTTCGGCAGCACTCGACGCGCGCTGCACGCGGTGACCGGCGTGCTCGAGGTTCACCGCGATCAATTCCTGGATCGCCGGTTCGTCCTCGATGACGAGGATTTCGCTGCCGTTCATGCGCTCGCGCGGGCCCGGGTCACCCCATGGCCTCGCGTTCGAGTTGCTCGACCGAGGTATGCCGGACGTCTGTTCCTTTGACCACATAAATCACCTGTTCAGCCATGTTTTTGGAATGGTCGCCGATGCGTTCAATCGCCTTGGCAATCCACAGAATGTCGAGAGCCTGCGAAATCGTGCGCGGATCCTCCATCATGAAGGTGATCAGTTGGCGCACGATCGAGCGGAACTCTTCATCAATCTCGAAATCCTCGCGCACGATGGCCGCGGCGGTCACCGGATCGAGGCGCGCCAGTGAATCCAGCGCCTTGCGCAGCATGCCGA
>CAZVDN010000005.1:12734-35501 GCA_964625665.1 uncultured Streptomyces sp.
GATGCGCTCGAGGTCGGTGACGATCTTGATCACTGCCAGCACCATGCGCAGGTCGCCGGCCGTCGGCTGGCGACGCGCGATCAGATGGCTGCAATCGGTATCGATGCTCACCTCCAGCGCGTTGACGCGGTGGTCCTCGGCGATCACGTGATCAAGGGCGCGCAGGTCGCCGGCCGCTACGCCGTTGATGGCGGCGAGAATCTGCGATTCGACGAGCCCGCCCATTTCGAGCACGCGCGAGCGAAGCGTTTCAAGATCGAGGTCGTACTGCTTGGACGAATGTTCCTGTACCATGTTTTTCTCCAGTGCCGCCTAGCCGAAGCGGCCGGTAATGTAATCCTCGGTTTCCTTGCGTCGTGGCTTGATGAAAATATTGTCGGTCGCGCCGAACTCGATCAGCTCGCCCAGATACATGTAAGCCGTAAAGTCGGAGACGCGCGCCGCCTGCTGCATGTTGTGCGTGACGATGACCACCGTATAGTCGGTCTTCAGTTCATTGACCAGCTCTTCAATGTGCGCGGTCGAGATCGGATCGAGCGCCGAGCACGGTTCGTCGAGCAGCAGGACTTCCGGTTTGATCGCAATGCCGCGTGCGATGCACAGGCGCTGCTGCTGCCCGCCGGAGAGGCTGTTGCCGCTCTGATTGAGTTTGTCCTTGACCTCTTTCCACAGCGCCGCCTTCGACAGCGCCCATTCGACGCGCTCGTCCATTTCGCCGCGGCTGAGGTTTTCATAGAGCTTCACGCCGAACGAAATATTGTCGTAGATCGACATCGGGAACGGGGTCGGTTTCTGGAACACCATCCCGACCTTGGCGCGCAGGAGCGTGATGTCCTGACCGCGGTCGAGAATGTTCGCGCCATCGAGGCGGATTTCGCCTTCGGCGCGCTGCCCGGGGTAGAGCTCATACAACCGGTTGAAGGTGCGCAGCAGCGTCGATTTGCCGCAACCGGAGGGGCCGATGAAAGCCGTGACCTTGTTGCCCGGGATGTCCATCGTCACGCCCTTGATGGCGTGGAATTTCCCGTAGTAGAAGTTCAGGTCCTTGACCTTCAGCTTCGGATTTTCAATCTGCGTTTGGTCGCTCATGGTTTTTTCACAATGATTCGTTGCAGTGACTAGCGCCGGAACAGCGCGCGCGCAATGATGTTCAACGCCAGCACCGCCAGCGTGATCAGGATGGCCCCGCCCCACGCCAAACGCTGCCAGTCGGGATAGGGGCTCATGGCGAACTGGAAGATCACCACCGGCAGATTGGCCATCGGCTGGTTCATGTTGAACGAGAGAAACTGGTTGTTCAGCGCCGTGAACAGCAGCGGTGCGGTCTCGCCGCTGATGCGCGCCACCGCCAACAGAATGCCGGTGACGATGCCGGCACGCGCCGCGCGATACGAAATGAAGACGATCATTTTCCAGGCCGGGGCGCCCAGCGCAACCGCCGCCTCGCGCAGGCTGTCCGGCACCAGCTTCAGCATGTCGTCGGTGGTGCGCACGACCACGGGAATCACGATCAAAGACAAAGCCAGCGCGCCGCCCCAGCCCGAAAAGTGTCCGACTTGCGCCACGTAAACCGAATAAACGAACAGTCCGATCACGATCGACGGCGCCGACAGCAGAATGTCGTTGATGAAGCGTGTTGCCGGTGCCAGCCAGCCGCGGCGGCCGAATTCCGCAAGGTAAGTACCGGCGAGGATGCCGACCGGCGTGCCGATCAGCGTGCCTGTCGCCGCCATGATCAGGCTGCCGAGGATGGCATTGAGCAATCCACCATCGCTGCCGGGAGGCGGTGTGTTCAGCATGAACAGCGACGGGGCGAGCGCATTGAAACCTTCATAAAACAGCGTCACCAGGATCCACACCAGCCAGAACAGGCCGAACAGCAGCGTCAACCCGGAAATGAACAGCATGGCGGCGTTGACGCGGCGACGGCGGCGGTAGATCGGATTGTCGCGGGAAATGGCGCTGGTCATGTCGGCCCCTAGGATTTCGCGCCTTCATTCCGCGCGAGCCGCAACAGCAACAACTTCGACAACGCGAGAACGATAGTGGTAATCAAAAACAGGATGAGGCCGAGTTCGATCAGCGCCGAGGAATGGAGGGCGCCCACGGCCTCGGTAAACTCGTTGGCCAGCGAAGACGCAATGCTGTTGCCGGGCGCCAGCAGCGACGCACTCAATCGATGCGAATTGCCAATCACAAACGTCACGGCCATGGTTTCACCCAGCGCGCGGCCGAGGCCCAGCATGATGCCGCCGACGACACCGATCTTGGTGTAGGGCAACACCACGTTCCTGACGACCTCCCAGGTCGTCGCGCCGAGCCCGTAGGCGGATTCCTTGAACATCGCCGGCACCAGCTCGAACACATCGCGCATGACCGCTGTAATAAAGGGGATCACCATCACCGCCAGAATGATGCCGGCGGTCAGCATGCCGATCCCCATCGACGGCCCTTTGAAGAGAATGCCGACGCCGGGCAAAGGACTGAGCACCTTGACCAGCAGCGGCTGCACATACTCGCCAAACAGCGGCGCAAACACGAAAAGGCCCCACATGCCGTAAATGATGCTCGGAATTGCTGCCAGCATTTCGATCGCCGTGCCCAGCGGCCGCTTCAGCCAGGTCGGCGACAGCTCGGTCAGGAACAGGGCAATGCCGAAACTTACCGGAATGCCGATCAGCATGGCGATCGCCGAACTGACCAGCGTGCCGAAGATCGGCACCAGCGCGCCGAATTCCTCTTTGACCGGATCCCATTCGTCAACAAAAAGGAAATCGAAACCGAATTTCGCCAGCGACAACTGGCTGTGATAAAGCAGCGATACCAGGATCGCGGCCAGGATCGAGAACACGAAAAACGCGAAGAACCGCGTCAGGTTTCTGAAAAACGCATCCATCAAGGACGACCGCGCAAGCGTGGGAGGTCGTTCATTATAGGCAGCTTGGGCGCGATTCTCGATGGCGGATTCGCTCAACACGGCATCCATCGGCGGCATGGTCGGGGCCTCGGAAAAAACCGAGGGGCGCCAGGGCCCCTCGCGATGACATCAAATCGTGTGGCTTCGCACAGGCTCAGTAAATCGGCTTGCCGGCGCCATCCTGGATTTTTTTCCATTCCGCCTTCACCAGCTTGACCACGCTGTCGGGCATCGGCACATAGTCGAGATCAATCGCCAGTTTGTCGCCGCCCTCATAGGCCCAGTCGAAAAACTTCAGTGCAATCAGCGCGTTCTCCGGCTTGTCCTGCTTCTTGTGCATCAGGATGAAGGTCGCGCCGGTAATCGGCCAGCTCTCCTTGCCGGACTGGTCGGTCAACAGCAGGTTGAAGCCAGGCGCCTTGTCCCACTGCGCGTTGGCGGCGGCCGCTCGAAAGGTTTTGTCATCCGGACCGACAAAATTGCCGTCCTTGTTCTGCAACAGCGCATAGGACATCTTGTTCTGCAGCGCATAGGCATATTCAACGTAACCGATCGATCCCGGCAGGCGCTGCACATAGGCCGCAACGCCCTCGTTGCCCTTGCCGGAAACGCCAGCCGGCCATTTCACCGACGTGTTGTTGCCAGCCTTGTCTTTCCAATCAGGGCTGACCTTCGACAGGTAATTGGTGAAAATGAACGTGGTGCCCGAGCCGTCCGAACGCGACACCACGGTAATGTCCATGTCCGGCAGCTTGACGTCCTTGTTCAGCGCAGCGATGGCTGGCGCGTTCCACTTGGTGATTTTGCCGAGGTAAATATCAGCCAGCACCGGTCCGGTCAGGCGCAAACCGCCCGGCTTGATGCCGTCGAGTTTGAAGACCGGCACCACACCGCCCATCACCATCGGAAATTGCACCAGGCCCTCTTTTTCCAGCATGGCCGGCTCAAGCGGCGCATCGGAGGCGCCGAAATCCACGGTCTTGGCGATGATCTGCTTGATGCCGCCGCCGGAACCAATCGACTGATAGTTCAGACCGACACCGGTTTTCGCCTTGTAGGCTTCGGCCCACTTTGCATAAAGGGGATAGGGAAAGGTCGCACCGGCACCGGTGATATCGGCCGCGCCTGCAGCCGCTGCCATGGCCAGGCCGAATCCAACCGCCGAGCACTTCAGGAATTTTTCCAACCAGGGTGATTTCATCTGCTGCTCTCCATGTCTGTTTGATTTGAGTTCAGGCATGGTAGCGGCCGATTGTTACAGCCCGGTGACAAGCGGCAAAGCCTTGGTGCGAAAGGCGTTTTCACGCCGTCGCGCAATGGCCGACGATCAGCTTTTGACGCGCGCGGCGAATTTCTGGCGGAACTTTGCAAGCTTCGGCGCCACCACATACTGGCAGTAAGGCTGCTCGCTGTTGTGCGCGAAGTATTCCTGATGATAGTCCTCGGCGATGTAAAACGTCTGTGCCGCAGCCACTTCGGTGACGATCGGATCACGAAAAACTTTTTCTGCGGTCAGTTCGGCAATCAATTGCCCGGCAATCGCTTGCTGTTCGGCCGAATGGTAATAAATGCCCGAGCGGTATTGCGTACCGGCATCATTGCCCTGGCGGTTCAGCGTCGTCGGATCGTGAATGACGAAAAACACTTCGAGGATCTCACGAAAGGTGATCGCCGCCGGATCAAAGCTCACGCGCACTACCTCGGCGTGGCCGGTATCGCCGTTGCAAACCTGCCGGTAGGTCGGATTGACGGTCTTGCCGTTGCAATAGCCGGACTCGACCGAAATCACGCCCTGCAGATTGTCGTAAACCGCTTCGAGACACCAGAAACACCCGCCGCCGAGCGTGGCGACTTCCGTTGCATTTGTCATGGACTGCCCCTTGTTCGTTGTGTCCTGCATAGTCGGTGCTGCGGCGAATTCCTGACAGGCTCCGCAAAGCAATCAGTCAAACGCGTAGGCATCCATCATCAATGAGCCGTAGGTGGTGCTGGTATGCACGCGCCGGCCGCGCCCGCCGGCCCCGGCGGCCACCAGCAGCGGCATCAGATGTTCTTCCGTCGGATGATTGTGTGCAGCCTGCGGCGCACGGCTGCGGTAATCGACGAGTGCAGCCTCATCCGATGAGGTAATCGTTTCATGCATCCAGTCGCTGAACGCAACGGCCCATTGCACCGGCGCCGCCGCGGGCGCGGCGAGTGCGCCGAGGTTGTGCGTCAGGCCGCCGGAACCCAGGATCAATACGCCCGCCTCGCGCAACGGCGCCAGCGCGCGGCCCAGTTCAAGGTGATGACGCGTGCCGCGACCGGGCTGCAGGGCCAGTTGCAATACCGGGATGTCGGCTGACGGATACATCAGCATCAACGGCACCCACGCGCCGTGATCGAGGCCCCAGCGCTCGTCGGTCGCGCATTCGATGGTGTTGTCCGCCAGCAGTCGCGCAACGCGCTGCGCGAGCGCCGGATCGCCGGGCGCCGGATAGGTCAGCTGATAAAGCGCGCGCGGAAAACCGCCGAAGTCGTGGATCGTTTCGGGTTGCGCGACGGCACAGACCGCTGGTGATTCCGTCGTCCAGTGTGCGGAGGCGACGACAATCGCCCTCGGCCGCCCGAGCGTTTCACCGAAGCCGCGCAAAAACCGGTGGGCGGCGCCGTCTTCGATCGCCAGCAACGGCGCACCGTGCGAAACAAATACCGCGGGAAAAGTGCTCAAGCGACGTCGATGCGCGCGAACTTGCGTTTGCCGACCTGGGCAACAACGCTCGCGCCTTTGGCGAGTTTGAGTGCTTTATCGGCGACCTTTTCGCCGTCGAGCTTGACGCCGCCCTGGGCAATCATGCGCAGCGCTTCGGAGGTGCTGGCCGTGAGGCCGGCCTCTTTGAGTGCCGTTGCAATCGCAATGCCGTCCGCACCGCCATTGACCTGCACGGTCGCAATATCGGCGGGAATTTCGCCCTGCCTGAATCGCGATTCGAAATCGGCCAATGCCGATTCGGCGGCAGGCCGGCCGTGGAACCGCGCGACGATCTCCTGGGCGAAACCGACCTTGATGTCGCGCGGGTTGCGTCCGCCGTCAACCTCGGTTTTCCACTGTTTCACGGTGGCCAGCGATTCGAAGGACAACAATTCGATGTAGCGCCACATCAGGGTGTCGGAAATCGACATCAGCTTGCCGAAAATTTCATTCGGGCTTTCGGTAATGCCGATGTAGTTGCCGAGCGACTTCGACATCTTGTTGACGCCGTCGAGGCCTTCGAGCAGCGGCATCATCAGCACGCATTGCGGCGACTGGGCGTTCTGCTTCTGCAGTTCGCGGCCCATCAGCAGGTTGAATTTCTGGTCGGTGCCGCCGAGTTCAAGGTCCGCCTTCAACGCCACCGAGTCATAACCCTGGACCAGCGGATAGAGGAATTCGTGGATCGCGATCGGCTGGTTGTTGCGATAGCGTTTGCCGAAATCATCGCGTTCGAGCATGCGCGCCACGGTGTGCGTCGCCGCCAGTTTGATCATGTCGGCCGACGACAATGCATTCATCCAGGTCGAGTTGTAGACGACCTCGGTCTTCGCCGGATCGAGAATCTTGAAGACCTGCAACTTGTAGGTCTCGGCATTGCGCGCGACATCCTCGCGGGAGAGCGGCGGACGCGTCGCGTTCTTGCCGGTCGGGTCGCCGATCATGCCGGTGAAATCGCCGATCAGAAACAGCACATGGTGGCCGAGGTCCTGCAGCTGGCGCATCTTGTTGATCAGCACGGTGTGGCCGACGTGCAGATCGGGCGCCGTCGGATCAAATCCGGCTTTGACGCGCAGCGGCCGGCCCGTTTTGAGTTTTTCAACGAGTTCGGATTCGACCAGCAGTTCGTCGCTGCCGCGCTTGATGATGGCAAGCTGTTCGTTGATGTCGGTCACTGCAGTATCCCGATGCAAAAGATGACGCGATGCAAATTTGCGCCCCGGTGCGGTTCTGCTAAGCTTGCGCCGTATGCAAACCGGGGCTTCAAATCACGCCGCTAAAACGATGATTTTAGCGCAAAAATTCTGCAATATTGCGCGTGGTCTGCTGCATCGCTACCGCTTTGCCCTGTTGCTCCTGATGCTGCCCTGTTTCGGTGTGCTCGCGGCCTTCGGCATCGCCCCCGACAACGCCGGCAAGGGTGTGCCCGTCAAAACCGTCGTGCAGGACCTGTCCCTGGCCCCGGCAACGCCGATCGAGGATGCAGCCGCTTTCACGCGCGAAGAGCTCATTCAGCGCGGCGATACGCTGGGCGAGGTGCTGGCGCGCCTCAATGTACGTGACGAAAACGTCCAGCGTGCGCTGCGCGACGGCAAGCGTATCGCCGCGCTGAAAAAACTCGTGCCCGGGAAATCCGTGCGCGCGGTCACTTCGGCCGACGGGCGCCTGCTGAACCTGCGTTATCTCAACGGTGACACGCTGCTCGCCATCGATTGCAGCGAGGCCCGCTGCAATATCGCCGAAAGCCCGGTACAAACTGAACGGCGGATACTGATGAGTTCCGCCGAAATCAGGCAATCGCTGTTTGGCGCCACCGACGCAGCGGGGCTGACAGATGCCATCGCACTGCAACTGGTCGATATTTTTTCATCCGATATCGATTTCCACCGCGATCTGCGCAAGTTCGACCGCTTCAGTCTGGTTTACGAAATGTTTTTCAATCGCGGCGAGCCGGTGCGCAGCGGTCGCGTGCTGGCGGCGGAATTCACCAATCAGGGCAACACCTATCGCGCCGTGTGGTTCGAATATGCACCCGACCAAGGGGGCTATTACACGTTCGACGGGCGCAGCCTTCGCAAGCAGTTTCTGCGCTCGCCGCTTGAGTTCTCACGGATTTCATCGGGCTATTCAAGCGCGCGCTACCATCCGCTGCTGCAGGAATGGCGCGCACACAAGGGCATCGACTACGCGGCGCCCACCGGTACGCGCATTCGCGCGATTGCCGACGGCACCGTTGATTTCGCCGGCCGTCAGGGCGGTTACGGCAATCTGATCGTCTTGCGTCACCAATCGCAGTACACCACCTGGTACGGCCATCTGTCGGGCTTCGCCAAGACATTGCGCAGCGGCAGCCGCGTGCACCAGGGCGAGATCATCGGTTACGTCGGTGCCACCGGTCTGGCCACCGGACCGCATCTTCACTATGAATTTCGCGTCAACAATGTGCAAAAAAATCCATTAACTGTCGCCATGCCGGCCGCCCCGCCGATCACGGCGGATCAACGCGCGCGTTTCGCCGATTTGACCCGCACATTTGACGACCAGCTCGTATTGCTGCGCACGACCAACCTCGCACGCCTCGACTGACCGGTCATGACAGAACTTTTTATCGGCCTGATGTCCGGCACCAGTCTTGACGGCGTTGACGGTGTGCTGGTCGATCTCGCTACGGCGGTGCCGCAGCATATCGCGCACAGCCATCAGGCGTTTCCGCCTGCACTGCGCGAAGAACTGCTGGCACTCAATGTGCCCGGCCCGAATGAACTGGCGCGCGCGGCTCAGGCCGCCAACGCCCTGTCGAAAATCTACGCGGAAACGGTGTCGGCACTCGTGAAACAGCAACCGCAACGCGCCGTACGGGCGATCGGATGTCACGGCCAGACAGTCAGGCATCAACCCGCCGACGGTTACACCGTGCAACTAGTCAACGGCGCGCTGCTTGCGGAACTGACAAACCTCGATGTCCTGTGCGACTTCCGCAGCCGCGACATAGCGGCAGGCGGCGAAGGCGCGCCGCTGGTGCCGGCCTTTCATCAGGCGGTGTTCGCAAAGGCATCAGCGCACCGCGTGATCGTCAATATCGGCGGTATCGCCAACCTGACCGACCTGCCGTCCATGGGAAGCGTGACCGGGTTCGACTGTGGACCCGGCAATATGCTGATGGATGCCTGGATCCAGCGCCATCGCAACCTGACATTCGATCGTGAAGGCACATGGGCGGCAAGCGGCCGCGTTCTGCACCCGTTGCTTGCGCGCCTGCGCGGCGATGCGTTTTTTGCGCGCCGGCCGCCGAAAAGCAGCGGTCGCGATCTGTTCAATCTCGCCTGGCTTGAGCGCCATCTCGACGGCAGCGAAGTCGCGGCAGATGTCCAGGCCACGTTACTCGCACTGACCGCCGGTGTGATTGCCGACGACGTCAAACGCCATTGCAAAGGCGCCGACGAAATTTATTTATGCGGCGGCGGTGCGCGCAATGCCGTACTGTTGAATACGCTGTCCGCCGAACTGGCGCCGGCGACCGTTGCCGTGACCGACACGCTCGGCATCAATGCAGAATTCGTCGAAGCAACAGCGTTTGCCTGGCTGGCACAACGCTCGTTGCAAGCGCGGCCCGGCAATCTGCCTTCAGCTACCGGCGCGCGCGGCGCGCGTGTTCTCGGCGCCATTCATCGCGCCTGAAACGCCAATCGACCGCGCATGAAAAAAGGCGCCGCTGGCGCCTTTTTTCATGCGCGGTCCTGCAGGATCAGGCTGAGAACGACGATCCGCAGCCGCAGGTTGAGGTCGCATTCGGGTTCTTGATCACGAACTGCGCGCCTTCGGCGTTTTCCTGATAATCGATTTCGGCGCCGGTCAGGTACTGCAGGCTCATCGGATCGATCAGCAGCGTCACGCCGTTCTTCTGCATGGGCGTATCGTCTTCATTCACCGATTCCTCGAACGTGAATCCGTACTGGAAACCGGAACAGCCGCCACCGGTGACGAATACACGCAGTTTGAGCTCGTTGTTGCCCTCTTCCTCGATCAACTGCTTAACCTTGTTGGCGGCGTTGTCGGTAAACACCAGCGGGGCCGGCATGTCTGTCATCGCGTTCATCGTGATCTCCTGCTGAAAATTATTCCGCTACTGCGGGTTTGATCGGCACAACCTTGTCCGATTTGCCTTCGGGCTGATATACCAGGCGCCCCTGCACCACGGCGCCCAGCTGGATTTCGAGGGTACGGTAATGCACATCCCCTGTGACATTGGCCTTGCCCTGCAGTTCAACATATTCGACCGCATTGACCGGGCCGACCACGGTACCGTTGATCACGGCGTGGGCGACGCGGATTTCGCCTTCGATGCGCGCCTGGTCCGACAGCACCAGCGTGCCCGGCTTGTCTTCGGCTGAAATTACATTGCCGCGAACGTGGCCGTCTACGCGCAGGCCGCCGCTGAAATTGATGTCGCCGTTGATTGTGGTGCCGGCGCCGATCAGGCAGTCGATGCGGTTCTGCGGTTTGTTGCTCTTGCTGCTTCCGAACATGCTTGCCCCCTCAAGACAGGTTGGCCTGTTGGGTCAACCGTGGTTCCTTGCTGTCCCCCTCGAGCACCCTGACCTGCATGCCCTTGACGACCGTGCCCGGCGTCACGCGAAACGTGCCTTCGACACGCTGGTAAAAGCGGAAATTCAGCTTGAATCCGCGTGCTTCCTTGTCGTCTTCCGCCGGCAAGGTCATGACCGTCTTTTTGCCGTCCTGCTGCAGGTTGACCACAAACTGCAGGCGTCCCTGAAAATCCTTGCTGCGCTGGCCGGTCTGGGTCAGCAGCAGACGGTAGCGGAATTCACCGGGAAGGGCGTCATTCTGCACCATGAAGCGGTTGACCGCCACTCCGCCCTCTTTTCCCCCTGATGGCATCAGGGTCTGGAAAAATGCCAGGTCCTCCTTGAGGCTGGCGTTCTCTTCGGTCAGCGCCTTTACCTGTTTCACCAGATCGGCATAAGTTGCGCGCTCGATTTGCATCTGGCGCTCGATCTGAGCCAGATTGCCGCTGATTTGCGCCACTTCCTGTTCGAGTTTGGCTTTCGACTCGGTCAGGCGCTGCAGTTCCTGATCGGCTTCACTTTGATCGAACCCAGCGAATTTCCTGCCGAAATCGTAGGCCGTGCGCGAAAACATCATGATAACAACCGCCAGCGCGATCAGCCCGAGCCAGCGCCAGTACCACGCAACGGCCGTGCGCACTGCAACGCGCGGCGCCGCAATGCCGAACATGCGCTGCAGGCGTTTGATCAGGGCATTAATGGAACCTGCTCCAGCCCGGTCGTCTCGGCGAAGCCGCACATCA
The DNA here is from genome assembly GCA_964625665.1 of uncultured Streptomyces sp. Lineage (GTDB taxonomy): Bacteria > Pseudomonadota > Gammaproteobacteria > Burkholderiales > SG8-41 > PALSA-1004. The sequence goes on from CAZVDN010000005.1 coordinate 23,712, forward strand.
GGTTCATGTTCTGCACCGCCTGCCCCGCAGCGCCCTTGGTCAGATTGTCGATCACCGACAACACCACCGCGGTGTCGCCGCCGTGCGGCCGATGCACGGCAATCCGGCACAGATTGCTGCCGCGCACCGAACGCGTGTCCGGATGGCTGCCGGCCGGCATGACGTCGACGAACGGCTCGCCGGCGTAGGTCTTTTCGTACAGCGCCTGCAGGTCAACGTCGCCCGACAGCGCCGCGTAAAGCGTGGCGTGAATGCCGCGGATCATCGGCGTCAGATGCGGCGTAAAAATCAAACCGACACCGGTGCCGGCCATGGCGGCCAGCCCCTGCGAAATTTCGGGATGATGACGGTGCCCCATCACGCCGTAGGCCTTGAAGTTGTCAGCCGCCTCGGCAAACAGCGTATGCACTTCGGCTTTGCGTCCGGCGCCGCTGACGCCCGATTTGGCGTCGGCGATCAAATGCCGCACGTCAACGAGTTTGTTGCGCACCAGCGGCAGAAAGCCCAGCTGCACCGCCGTTGGATAACAACCGGGATTGGCCACGATGCGCGCACCGCGGATTTTTTCGCGATTGACCTCAGGCAAACCGTAGACGGCTTCCGCAACCAGTTCGGGGCAGGCATGTTTGGTGCCGTACCATTTTTCCCAGGTCGAAATGTCCTTGATGCGGAAGTCGGCGGCGATGTCGATGATTTTCACGCCGGCGTCGTACAGCCCGCGCGCCTGCTGCATCGCCACACCGTTGGGCGTTGCAAAAAACACGAGGTCGCATTTTTTCAGCGCATCGTCGGACGGCGCGCTGAATTCAAGGTCAACGCGTCCGCGCAGGCTGGGAAACATCGCCGACACGGCCGTGCCGGCCTCGCCGCGCGAGGTGATCAGGGCAATTTCCGCGTGCGGATGCTGTGCCAGCAAGCGCAACAATTCGACACCGGTATAACCGGTGCCACCCACCACTCCGATTTTGAGTTTGCCTGCCATTGTCGTCATCCGTTATGCGGTGCCGCGATCGCAGGCACTGCAATATTGTAAGTGACAAAAAAGCCGCCCGCAGGCGGCTTTTTGTGGCCGGAACCGGCAGCTTTTCGAGCTTAGCGCTTCGAGAACTGTTTGCGACGGCGTGCTTTGTGCAAACCGACTTTTTTGCGCTCGACTTCGCGCGCATCACGCGTAACCAGTCCCGCTTTCTTCAGGATCGGCTTCAGTGCCGCGTCGAATTCAATCAGGGCGCGTGCAATGCCGTGGCGCACCGCACCGGCTTGGCCCGATTCACCGCCGCCGCTCACGTTGACCATGATGTCGAACGAGTTCAGGCGGTCGGTCAGCACCAGCGGCTGGCGCACGACCATGCGGCCGGTTTCGCGCGAAAAGAAGGTATCGACCGGTTTGTCGTTGACGACGATGTCGCCTTTGCCGGCCTTCAGAAAGACGCGCGCGATCGCGCTTTTGCGACGGCCCGTGCCGTAGTTGTATTGCGGATACTTGATAGCCATGGAATCAGGCCCTTATTTCGTGATTTCGAGAGTTTTCGGCTGCTGTGCCGAATGCGGATGGCTGGTGCCGGCGTAGACCTTCAGCTTTTTCAGCATCGCGTAGCCCAGCGGGCCTTTCGGCAGCATGCCCTTGACCGCGATTTCAAGCACGCGGCCCGGGTGACGCTCATGCAACTTGCGAAAGTTGGTCGTGTACAAACCGCCCGGATAAGTGCTGTGGCGGTGGTAAAGCTTGGCATTCGACTTGTTGCCGGTCACACGCAGTTTGTCGACGTTGACGACGACGATAAAGTCGCCCGTATCAACGTGCGGCGTGAATTCAGGCTTGTGCTTGCCGCGCAGACGATGCGCGAGCGCAGCCGCCAGCCGACCCAGTACTTTGTCCTGCGCATCCACGACAAACCAGTCGTGCGTAACTTCGTGGGCTTTTGCTGTAAAGGTCTTCATAAACCGAACCCGCTATCTCTGACAGTTGAAAACGACGGAAAGCCGCGGATTTTATGACGAAATTCAGAGGACTGTCAAACCCGGCCTGCCCGCGCCGCCAGCCGGGGCCGCCAGACGGGCGGCGAAAGCCGCGCCGGTCGGGCATAATCCGGGGTTTTCAGCGGGATTAAGCGTATGAAAGCGCGCATTAAATGGGTGGAAAACGTCTGTTTCATGGGCGAGTCCGGCAGCGGCCACGCCGTGGTCATGGACGGGGCCCCGGAGGGTGGCGGACGTAATCTGGGCATGCGCCCGATGGAAACCGTGCTGATCGGCACCGGCGGCTGCACCGCCTATGACGTCGTGCATATTCTGAGGAAATCACGTGCCGACATCACGGACTGCGTGGTCGAAATCGAGTCCGAGCGCGCCGCAGAAGACCCCAAGGTTTTCACGAAAATCCACTTTCACTACATCGTGACGGGACGCCAGCTCAAAGCAGCGCAGGTCGAACGCGCGGTGCATCTGACTGCCGAAAAATACTGCTCGGCATCGATCATGCTGGGCAAGACCGCCGCCATCACCCACGATTTCGAAATCCGCGAAGCCTGAGTCCGGCGCGCAGCCACCGTCAGAAACGGAAGGTTGTTTCCGTCATCACTTTCGAGCCGAGTTTCATCGCCTGCTTGAACGGTTGCGGCAATTCAGCGCCGCCATGTTCGACCGCCGTGCGCGCATGGCGCGCTTCGTCGGCCTTCATCTGATCGACAATTGCCCGGCTTTTTGCATCGGCATCAGGCAGGCGCCCGAGGTGACCGTCCAGATGGCTTTCGACCTGGCGTTCGGTTTCCGCCAGAAAACCCAGATTCCATCTGTCCCCGGCAATGCCGGCGATCGCCCCCAGCGCAAACGACCCGGCATAAAACAATGGATTGAGCGCACTGACGCGGCCGCCCAGTTCGGTAATCCGCCGTTCTGTCCAGGCCAGATGATCGGTTTCCTCGGCTGCGGCCTGTTCGAGCGCGACCCGCGCCGACGGATTGCGCGCGGTCAGGGCCTGGCCCTGATAGAGGGCCTGCGCGCAGATTTCGCCGGTGTGGTTGACCCGCATCAACGCCGCTGACAACGCGCGCTGCTCAGCGCTGAGCTCCGCTTCATCAACCGCGACATCAGGATGGGGCCGCGCACTGCGCGCCCGCGCCAGCAACGTGCGCAAGCCGTTGTCGAATGCCACAATCAGTCGGTCAAGGTCGGGAACCGGCAACATGTTGGCCTCCCTCAGGCGATCCGGCCGAACAAGCGGGCCAGTTCAGCTCCCGGATCGGCGGCGCGCATGAAGGCCTCGCCGACCAGGAAGCCGTTGACATTCTGCGCGCGCATCCGCGCCACGTCCTGCGGTGCAAGTATTCCGCTCTCGGTAACGACCACGCGCCCCTGCGGAATGCGCTCAAGCAAACCAAGCGTCGTTTCCAGCCGGGTTTCAAACGTGCGCAAATTGCGGTTGTTGATGCCGACCAGCGGCGTCTTCAGGGCCAATGCCCGGTCGAGTTCCTCGCCGTCATGGACCTCGACGAGCACGGCCATGCCCAGTTCATGCGCAACCGCCTCCAGTTCATGCATGCGGGCATCGTCAAGCGCGGCCGCAATCAGCAATATGCAATCGGCGCCGAGTGCACGCGCCTCATAGACCTGATAGGGGTCGATCATGAAGTCCTTGCGCAATACAGGCAGACTGCAGGCCTCACGCGCGGATTTCAAATCGCCGGCCGATCCCTGAAAAAAATCGCGGTCGGTCAGCACCGACAGGCAGGCCGCCCCGTGTTTTTCGTAACTGGCGGCAATCGCCGCCGGATCGAAATTCGCACGCAGCAATCCCTTGCTCGGGCTGGCTTTCTTGACCTCGGCGATGACGGCGGGCTTCCCCGCCGCCATGCGTGCGCGCAGGGCACCGGCAAAATCACGCGCCGGAGAAACTGCGCGCGCGCGCTTTTTCAATGCCGCAAGCGGTTCTGTTGCCGCGAGCGCGGCAAGCTCTTCGGCCTTGCGCGCGAGAATCTTTTTCAATATATCGGCCGGCATGAATCAATTCCTTTTGTGCAGCTCATTATAGGGCAAATGAAAGCACAGTCGGCGCCGTCGCCGGCCGCGGGCTGCGCTAAACTGGCTCCATGTTGAATGCCGGCCCGAAAATAATTGCTTTCCCTTCCGTCGAACACCGCCGGGAAACTGCAGCCACGCTGCAACAATATTTCGCCGTGCGCCGGCAACTGGCCAATGCCTGGCTGCGACTGCCCGCCGAAGAACTGGCAAGACAATACGCGAGCGACACCGGAAAGACGTATCGCGAACTCTGCAGCTGCGGATTGCAATACCAGAATCCGCCGGCTGAGGAGATGACGTTTGGCGCCGAATTGCGCCAGCTGCTAGCGACAGAATCCAGTCCGCCGGCCGGCGTGTTGCTGGCAGCGCAGCTCTATCTCGCGCCGCATGAATTTCCGCGCATCGTCGATCTGTTGCAGGTTCCGGCATGGTTGCGCGCCGACCATGTCGCCTGCATGCTGACGCCGCCACCACTATTCAGGCGGCCCGGTGAGTCCGATATCTATCGGCGTTTCATGGCGGACTGGATGAATCATTTGCAGCAAGTGATCGCTGCAGATCCGCGCGGCGTAACGGGTGCCGCACTGGCACAGACATTCGGCGAAAAATCACACTTCCATTCGCTTTATTTCAACAACGGAAACGTGCGCGACCTTTTCAAGGCACGCGCAAAAATCCTCGAGTGCTCGCTTGAAGCCATCAACTACGAACTGGACCGGGTGTTTGCCGATCGCACAGGCGGCGGACGAATCCGGCTGGGCGTTCTCGCTGCAGATTTTGCGCCGCGCACCGAAACATTCGTGACCCTGCCTGTATTCCGTGACCTCGACCGCGCGCGCTTTGAAATTACCCTTTTTGCGCTGCGCGGCGGTGGCGGCGCCATGGAAACATTATGCGCACGGCACGCCGACCGACTGGTCATGCTGCCGGCGGACCTGCTGGAGCAGGTGCGATTGATTCGCGATGCCGACCTCGATCTGATTTTCATCGGGGCCAACGTGACGGCAGCAGCCACCGACATGACGGCCCTCGTCCTCCACCGTTTGGCGCGCATCCAGATGACCGGCATCTGTTGCTGCGTCACGACCGGCATGCGCAATGTCGACCTGTTTTTGTCCGGCACGCTTTCGGAGCCCGCGGACTGCGCGCATCATTACACCGAAAAACTTGAGTTGATCGACGGCACCGCACACTGTTTCGACTTTGGCGGCGATTTCCCGAAGATCACATCGCGACGTCCGGACCGCAAACCAGCCGGCATACCCGAAGACGTTGTGGTGTTTGCGAGCGGCGCGAACTTCCACAAGATCGTGCCCGAACTGCTGGACGCCTGGCTGCGAATCCTCTCGTCGGTGCCTGACTCGCGTCTTGTGCTCTATCCATTCAATCCGAATTGGGACGGCTATTCGGTCGACCTGTTCATGACGCGCCTCGCCGACAGCCTGCGCGCGCACGACATCGACCTCAGCCGCGTCGTGGTCCTCGAAGCGGCGCCGACATGGCAGGCCGTGGTTCAACGTCTGCAACTTGCGGACATTTATCTTGATTCATTTCCGTTCTGCGGCGCGACTTCGCTGCTCGACGCACTGCTCGCGCAATTGCCGATCGTGGCGATGGACGGCACTTCACACCGGACCATCCAGGGTGCGGCCATCCTGCGCAGCCTCGATCTCGGCGAACTGGTGGCAAAGGATGCGAACGCCTATGTCAAACTTGCGATACGGCTCGCCGCGAACCGGGGGCACAGAAAGTCACTGGCAAAAAAAATACGCGCACAAATGCGCAACCAACCGCAGATCTTTGACTACCGCGGTTATGCGAAAAAAGCCGGCCGTATATTCGAGCAGGTCTGGCAGGCGTATTGCAACCGCCAATCCGGCCCCGGGAAAGGCCACTGACGCCGAATTCGCCGCCTATTACGCGGACTTCGTAAACGCCACAAACTGTTCGAGCTTTTTGCGCGCCGCGCCGCCCGTCATGATCGCACGGGCCTTTTTGACACCGTCGGCATGGCTGGGCGCCAGGCCGGCCGTGTAAATGCTTGCTCCGGCATTCAAGGCAACAATATCGCTCGCAGCACCCGGTTTGCCGTCGATGGCGTCGAGCAACATGGCTTTCGATTTCTCCGGACCATCGACACGAATCGCCGCACTGTCGTGAACTGACATGCCGAAATCCGCCGGCGACACGCGGTATTCGCGCACTTCGCCGTCTTTGACTTCGCCGATCATGGTCGGACCCGCGACGGAAATTTCATCCAGGCCTTCCAGTCCATGCACAACCATCACATGGCGGCTGCCGAGCCGATGCAGCACATGCGCCTGGATGCCGACGAGGTCCGGATGAAACACGCCCATGACCTGGTTTTTCGCGCCCGCCGGATTGGTCAGCGGTCCGAGAATGTTGAATATGGTGCGCACGCCGAGTTCCTTGCGCACAGGCGCCGCATACTTCATGGCGCTGTGGTGGTTCGGCGCAAACATGAAGCCGACGCCGGTTTTTTCGATCGACTGCGCAACCTGCTGCGGCGTCAGATTGATGTTGGCACCGAGCGCTTCGAGCACATCGGCGCTGCCGGATTTGCTCGATACCGAACGCCCGCCGTGTTTGGCCACTTTTGCGCCGGCCGCTGCAGCAACGAACGCCGCCGCCGTGGAAATGTTAAAACTGTGCGCTGAATCGCCGCCGGTGCCGCAGGTATCGACCAGCGTGTCGCCGCCATCGACCGGTACCTTGGTGGCGAATTCGCGCATCACCTGCGCCGCCGCGGCGATTTCGCCGACGGTCTCTTTCTTCACGCGCAGCCCGGTAATGATGGCTGCAATCATCAGGGGGGACACTTCGCCGCTCATGATCTGCCGCATCAGCGACAGCATTTCTTCATGGAATATTTCGCGGTGCTCGATGACGCGCCCGAGGGCCTCCTGCGGTGTCATGACTGTCTCCCCTGCAAAAAATTATCAAGCAATGAATGACCACGCTCGGTCAGGATCGATTCAGGATGGAACTGCACGCCCTCGACCGGCAAGGTCTTGTGACGCACGCCCATGATTTCGCCGTCGTCCGTCCACGCCGTGATCTCAAGGCAATCGGGCATGGTTTCGCGCTCGATCACCAGCGAGTGGTAGCGGGTTGCCTGCAGCGGATTGGGCAGGTCGCGGAAAACGCCCTTCGACTCGTGACGGATCGCCGAGGTCTTGCCGTGCATGACCTGTTTGGCGTGAATGATTTTGCCGCCGAAGGCCTGACCGATCGACTGGTGACCGAGACAGACACCGAGAATCGGAATCTGCCCGGCAAAACGACCGATCAGCGGCACCGAAACGCCTGCTTCGTTGGGCGTGCACGGCCCCGGCGAAATGACGATATGCGCCGGCTTCAGCGCGGCGATCTCATCGAGCGTGATCTCGTCATTGCGATGCACGACGACTTCCTGCTTGAGCTCGCCGAAGTACTGCACGAGGTTGTAGGTAAACGAGTCGTAGTTATCGATCATCAACAGCATGGGGGCACCTGATTCCGGTAATTTCAGCCAGTCACCACCGGCAGACGCGGCGGGCAATGCAGTGTGGTCAGTCGCGAAAGGGCCCGCGCCATCGGCCTGCGGGCAAAATGCTGCTGGGCTGTATCGACCGGTTGTACATGTGCGCCAGTGTAGCGCAAAGGACGCATATCAATCCATACCGCGGAAGAGGCGGAATTTGGACGGCTGCGCTATATTCGCAACTCGTAAAACAACAAAACTCAGGGGAGGCGATTTTGACACAACGACTGCGCGGCATTACCGACGCCGAAGCCACCGGCGCGGCCAGGGAGATATTCGAGTCATCCAACAAACTGCTGGGGCGCACGGCAAATCTGATGCGCATACTCGCCCACAGCCCGCATCTGACGAAATGGTATCTGGGATTTGTCGCCGCCGTGCGGCAGCCCGATGCAGGCGCCGTGTCCGATGTGCGCCTGCGCAATCTCGCCGTACTCAAAACCTCGACCGTCAACGGCTGCCGCTACTGAACGGAACACAACCGGGTGCTTGGTCAAGCACTGGGACTCACCGACGCGGAATTCGATGCGCTGCAGGCAGACAATTACCGCGACAGCCCGTTGTTCAATGAACGGGAAAAGGCGGCAATGTGGTGGTCGGAGGCAATGACGCTGAACACCGCCAAGCGCGACGACAAGGTCTGGGCCGAAGTGCGGCGCCTGTTCACGGATGCCGAAATCGTCGAGATCTCCTTCGCCTGCGGCATGTTCAACATGATCAACCGGCTGAATGATTCGTTCCGCACCGAACTGGAACCCGAGGAATACAACCGCCGGCAGCACGGCGCCGTTAAAGTCACGCGCGAAGCGCTCGATGATTACGCGTGCACCTTCTGTGGCGGAAAATAAGGTCTGGTATTCGCATGAAAATCGAATGGGATGCAGCAATCACGATGGACGACGGCGCCGTGGTGCGCGCCGACATTTTCCGCCCGGCGGATAACGGCCGCTACCCGGTCGTGCTGGCCTACGGCCCCTACGCGAAAGGCCTGAATTTCGCCGAAGGCTATGCCGACCCGTGGAACATCATGCTCAAGACGCATCCCGAGGTTGCGGCGAATTCATCGAACCGCTACCAGGCGTGGGAGGTCGTCGATCCCGAACGCTGGGTGCCCGAAGGTTACATCTGCATCCGCATCGATGCGCGCGGCTGGGGCCGCTCTCCCGGTTACATCGAACCGTGGAGCCCGCGCGAGGCACGCGACATGCATGCCTGCATCGAGTGGGCCGGCACGCAGCCATGGAGCAACGGCAAGGTCGGCTTGCTGGGCATTTCCTACTACGCAATCAACCAGTGGCATGCTGCGGGCCTGCAACCGCCCCACCTCGCGGCGATGATTCCCTGGGAAGGCTTTGCCGATTTTTATCGCGACTTCGCCTACCACGGCGGAATCGGCTGCGACATGAAAGACGTCTGGTACCGGCGGACCACCACCACCGTGCAGCACGGCCTCGGTACACGCGCGTTGAAGAACCGCAACACCGGGGAACTCGTGGCCGGCCCGGAAACGATTTCCGACGAACAACTCGCGAAAAACCGCTCGGACTTCCCTGGCGAAATCAACGCGCATCCGCTCGATGACGCTTTTCACCGCGAGCGTTCGGCACAGTGGGACAAGGTCGTGGTGCCCTTTCTGTCAGCCGGCAACTGGGGCGGCTCGTCACTGCATCTGCGCGGCAACGTCGAGGGATTCATGCGCGCGGCGTCGAAACAGAAATGGCTGGAAATCCACGGCCGCGAACACTGGACCGAGTTCTACACCAACTACGGCATCGCGCTGCAGAAGCGCTTCTTCGACCACTTCCTCAAGGGCATCGACAACGGCTGGGACAAACAACCGCCGGTGCTGCTGCGCGTGCGCACTGTCGACGACGACTTTATCGATCGCAGCGAAAACGAATGGCCGATCGCGCGCACGCAATGGACGCATTTTTTTCTCGACGCCTCAAACAATACGCTGACGCCAACAACACCGGCTGAATCGCGCGCCGGCTTCCAGGGACTGGACAGCGAGGGCATCACGTTCTCGACTGCTCCTCTCGACAAGGAAACCGAAATCACCGGTCCAGTCGCCGTCAAACTGTTTGTATCGTCGACAACTGCGGACGCGGACCTGTTCGTAATCCTGCGAGTGTTCCGGCCCGACGGCAGCGAAGTGGTGTTCAAGGGCGCCGTCGACCCGCACACCCCGGTCGCCCACGGCTGGCTGCGCGCCTCGCACCGCAAGCTCGACAAAACCTTGTCCACCGCATGGCGGCCTTACCATCCCCACGACGAAATCCAGCCGCTGGTGCCGGGCGACATCTATGAACTCGATATCGAAGTCTGGCCGACCAGCGTCATCGTGCCGGCCGGTTACCGTGTGGCACTGACGGTGCGCGGCAAGGACTACGAATACGCCGGCGAAATCGCCGAACTGGATTTTTTCAAGAACAGCAAACTCAAAGGGGTGGGCATTTATACGCACGCCAATCCGCAGTTGCGCCCGCCGGCGCTTTACGGCGGCACGACGATGGTGCATACGGGAGGGATGCACGGTGCTTACGTGCTATTGCCCGTGATTGCGCCAAAAAACTAATCGGCTTTAGTATCCAGCCCCGCCAGCGCCATTTCCGCCGCCCGCAGCACCGCGCGCGCCTTGTTCTGCGTTTCCTGCCACTCGCTCGCAGGCACCGAGTCGGCGACAATGCCGCCGCCAGCCTGGACGTAGAGCCGCCCGTCCTTGACCACGGCGGTACGAATGGCGATGGCGAGATCCATGTCGCCGTTGAAACCGAGGTAACCCACAGCGCCGGCGTAGACGCCGCGTTTGGTCGGTTCCAGTTCGTCGATGATTTCCATGGCACGCACCTTGGCCGCGCCGCTGACAGTGCCGGCGGGGAACGTCGCCTTCATTACGGCGATCGCATCCTGTCCGGGTTTCAATTGCCCTTCGACGTTGGAGACGATATGCATGACGTGTGAGTAGCGCTCAATGGTCATGTTGTCCGTGACTTTCACCGAGCCGGTCTGCGCAACGCGGCCGATGTCGTTGCGCCCGAGGTCCATCAGCATGACGTGTTCGGCGCGTTCTTTCGGATCGGCGAGCAGTTCCTTGGCGAGCGCAGCATCTTCCTCCGGCGTCTTGCCGCGCGGGCGTGTGCCGGCGATCGGGCGCACCGTGACCTTGCCGTTTTCGAGGCGCACCAGAATTTCCGGCGAGGCGCCGACCACATGAAAGTCGCCGAAATTGTAGAAAAACATGTACGGCGACGGATTCAGCGCGCGCAGTGCGCGATACAGTGTCAGCGGCGGCGCCGGGAATGCCTGGCTCATGCGCTGGGCCAGCACGACCTGCATGATGTCGCCGTCGAAAATATAACGCTTGGCGCGTTCAACCACTTTGAGATACGCCGCTTCGCCAAACTCCGATTGCGCTTTTTGCGGCGCCATCGGTGCCGCTTCGGGAATCGACACCGGACGACGCAGCGCCGCGAGCAGTTCACGCAGGCGCGCGCGACCTCGCTCGTAGGCGCCGGCGGTGCGCGGATCGGCGTAGACCACGAGATAAATTTTCCCCGACAGATTGTCGACCACCGCAAGCTGCTCCGACACCAGCAGGACGATATCGGGCACGCCCAGCGGATCCGGTTTCACGGTTGCCGCGAGTTTTTTCTCGATGTAGCGGATGGTGTCGTAGCCGAAGTAGCCAACCAGTCCGCCGCAGAAACGCGGCAGGCCGGGCTGGCTCGCGGCCTTGAAACGCGCCTGGTATTCGCGCACGAATTGCAACGGATCGTCGCAGGTGGTGGTGCGCGCCGGCTTGCCGTTTTCGTATTCAGTGCATTCGCGACCGCGCACCTCGAGCCGCGATTGCGCGGCCAGACCGATGAACGAATAACGTCCGAAGCGCTCGCCGCCGACGACGGATTCGAGCAGGTAGGTAAAAGGCTGGTTGGCGAGTTTGAGATAAACCGACAACGGGGTATCGAGGTCGGCAAAGGTTTCCAGAACCAGCGGAATGCGGTTATGCCCTGCCGCCGCCAGCTCGTTGAATTGTGATTCCGTCATGACACTGCTCCACAAATAATCCGAAGAAAAAAACGCTGCGAATCGCCTAGCACGAACGCCAGCGGCGCCAATGTGTCGGCGCGGCTGCCTGCGGTTTTTTCAATTGCGGATTCATCATGACCGTGTAATGAGTGTGGCGGCATCCAGTATCGTTTCAACTATAGCATCAACATCGA
>CAZVDN010000006.1:0-7425 GCA_964625665.1 uncultured Streptomyces sp.
GTGGCCTACAACCGCCTGGGCCGGCCGCTGGCCACCGGCCGGCTGCTCGAACACGTGCCCGGCGTGGCCAAGATCGGCCGCATGGCCGTGCTGCGGTCCGCTCGCGGGCAGGGCGTCGGCGCTGCCATCCTGAGGGCCTTGCTGGCGATGGCGCGCGAACGGGGCGACACGGAAATTGAACTCAGCGCGCAAACGCACGCGCTGGGCTTTTACGAAAAATTCGGATTTGTCGCCTGCGGCGACGAATATCAGGATGTCGGCATTCCTCACCGCAGCATGCGGTTGAGGTTGAGCGAAGACGAACGCTGAATCAGGCGGCGGCCGAGGCCGGCGCGCTTTCGAGCGAGAAGCGCCCGGTCACCGAAGAGGCTTGTTTGCCGCGCTCACCGAAACTGCGTTCGACGAAGACGACCTGGCCGTGGTTGTTGACCAACAGCACCGACGAAGAACGCGTGCCGTAGCCGGAGGCCGCAATAAAAGCTGAAGACAGCGCGCGTTCGCGCGGCAGGCCCACACCGGTATCCGGCAACTGTTCATCGGCCGCGGTCGTGCGGTCGGCCAGAATCGTGAAAAGCCCGTCGATCAGGTCCTGCGTTTTGGCGGTCATCAGCTTTGACACCGCATCGCAGCCCTGTGTGACTTTCGGCCACGGAGTATTCAGCAGACTGTTGCTCAAGCCGTGCACGCCCGGTGCGACGGCGGTGACGCCGCCGTTGCGGTTCGACACGTAATAGAGTTCATCGACATCACCCAGCAGCAGGTTGAAGCCGTTGTAATTGTGGCCGTCGCGTTTGACGCGATTGGCGAATTCCGCAGGGCCCTGGCTGCCGCGCAAAAAGTTGCTGACCAGCTCGCCGCGTGTGCGCTGCGAGGTTTTCGCCGCATTGGCATCGCGGAAGTTGGTAATGGCGGCAAGGCGCCCGTTGCGCGCGATGCCCAGCCAAGTGCCGCCCATTTCGAGGTCGCGGCCGGCGTAAATCTGCGGGTAATCGCGCCAGAACGAGGCCGCCTGCGTGGGCCGCGCGTAGGACTCATCGCGATTCGCCGCCAGAACCAGCGGGAAGTCGGGGTGTACCTTATGGGCAAATAAAATCAAGCACATGGCGGTCAGGCAGCGTCGTCTTGGGAAAGTTCCTTAGGCCTCAAGAGGATACGGCATCGGGAGCAATTTCAGTGCCGGCCCCGTGAGGGAGGTCAAGTGTAACCCATTGGCGCCAAAGCTGGAAGTCTGAACTACCGCCAAAAGGTCAAAACCCCCGTCCGGCGACGGGGAAACGTTGACGATCGTCCCGCTGGCCTGGTCACCGAGGTCGGCGCTATAGAGCTTGTCGCCCGGGGCGGGGGCCGCTACGGCATCCAAATGGGCCAAAACCATGCGCTGCTTCAATTTGCCCAAATAATGCATGCGGGCGACGATTTCCTGCCCCGGATAGCAGCCCTTGCTGAAGCCCACCCCGCCAATCAGGTCCAGATTGGCCATCTGTGGCACGAATTCTTCCTGGGTCGCCGGCGTAATCACCGGAATGCCGGCCAGAATGGTGGCACGGTCCCAAGCTGCCGGCTCGGCCGCGGCTGCCTCTTTTTTAAGCAGTAGCTCGACCCCGGCCGCACGCTCGACCGGCGCAATGATCTGGCAGCGCCCATTATCCAGCCGCAAAACCCAGACGCCATCGTGCTCGGCCATCGTCATCGGCTGGTCCGGCACCGGCAACGCCGCTACGCGCAACGCGCCATCGATCTGCTCGCCCGTCAGCCCGAACAGTGCAAAGGCTTCGCTGACGTCCACCGCCTGCACCTTTGAGCGCAGGATATACATCGACAACCGCTTGCGAATCGGCTCGCACAGTGCGCGCGGCAACTGCATGAAATAGTCAGCACCGGCGCGCCACAACACAAAATTCGCGAGCATGCGCCCCTTGGGTGTGTTGTAACTGCCATAGGTCGCGCGCAGCGGCTGCAACGCCGCGACGTCGCAGCTCAACTGGCCCTGGAGAAAGGTCTGCGCGTCGGGGCCGGAGAAGCGGAGGAGGCCGAAGTGGGTGAGCATTTGAGGTTGTAGTGCGGTTACCAGATTAGATTAGATTGCAGATCCGATCGGCTATGTAATTATTCAAACGCCGGCCGATTTTGCAGTGTTGCGCTACACGGTTTCGAAAAATATTTATCTAAATCCTAAGGATTAGGCCTATTCATAACATAATAATTTTAAATGCAAAAGTGGCAAATCTATCAATTTGTTAGATTTGCACTAATTCAAGGAATGCGTATGCTTTCACTAGTCTTACAAAGAGACTTCCTGGGTCGATAGAGGTTCCTTAACGTTAGGAACGCGGCCCGGCGGTTGAGAATAAGCGAAGCAATAACAATAAATCGCTTCGGCAACGCGAGGGAGAACGCGTTGGTCGGGAGTCGCGTCAGCATCGCACCAGAAACCTTCATTTGGGGCCTGCAGGGGATGTGTCATCTGCAGCGCATCCCGTTCGCCGCCAATCTGGTGCTCCAGCAGGTCGCTCCGCCCTACACCCTCGAATCAGTTCAACTCGCCGCGAAATCGCTCGCGCTGAAAGCAGGCATTCGCCAGGCAGGCATTGCGGAACTGCGCGCACTCCCACTGCCGTGTATCGCCGTACTCAATCCAACGTCGTCGACTGCAAACCACGAACAATCGTCACTAAGCACCGATTCGGCGGCAAACGACGGAGGTTCTCCCTCTCCCCTGGAGGGAGAGGGCAGGGGTGAGGGGGAAGCTTCGCCAAGCACGCCACATCATCGCCTGGCACTAATCCTGAAAGCCGACGACGCCCGCGTGCTTCTATTTGACGAAGACAGTAAAACACCATTCGAATCCGCGCTCGCCGATTTCGAAACGCGATTTTCAGGTCAGGTCATCCTGTTCCACGCTGAATCAAAGGCCGCCGTCGAAGGCGACCCGATGCTGAAGCAGGAGAAAGAGTTCGGCTTCAGGTGGTTTGTTCCCGAGTTGCTGAAGCACAAGCAGATCTGGCGCGATGTGCTGCTCGCCTCTCTGGCCATTCAGTTGATGGCGCTGGCCACCCCAGTGTTTACGCAGATCGTCATCGACAAGGTGATTGTCCACCACGCGGTCAGCACGCTGTGGGTGATCGCGGTCGGCCTGCTGGTATTCATGATCTTCACCGCTACGATGACCTGGGTGCGGCAATACCTCGTGCTGCATACCGGCAACCGTATAGATGCGGTGCTTGGCCTCCAGGTGTTCGAGCAATTGTTCAAGCTGCCACCGCGTTTTTTCGAGAGCCGCCCAACCGGCGTATTGATCGTGCGTGTGCACGGCGTGGAAACCATCCGCGAATTTATCAGCGGTGCCGCTGTGACGTTATGCCTCGATATCCCATTTTTGCTGATTTTTCTTGGTGTGATGTTTTATTACAGCTGGCTGCTGACCCTGCTGGTGCTGGCGATCCTGTTCTGCATTGCGGCAATCAGCTTCTTTGCCACGCCAATGCTGCGCCAGCGCCTCAATCAGCAATTTCTGCTCGGTGCGCGCAATCAGGCTTTTCTTACTGAATACGTGTCTGGCATGGAGACGGTGAAATCGCTGCAAATGGAGCCGCAACTCACCAAAAAATTTGGCGAATACCTCGCCGCATATCTTGCTGCGGGCTTCAATACTAAGCAGATTTCCAATACGGCCAACGCCCTGGCCAATATGCTCGAGCAGTTCATGACGCTGACTGTGCTGTGCGTTGGCGCATGGCTCGTCATGAACAGCAAGGAGATGACCATCGGCATGCTGGTGGCCTTCCAGATGTTTGCCGGGCGTTTGTCCGGGCCGCTATTGCGCATGATCGGGTTGTGGCAGGAGTTTCAAAACGCCAGCATCGCCGTCAAACGCATTGGCGATGTCATGAATGCGCCATCCGAGCCTTATTCCATGCTGCCGTCGCGGGAGAGCGGTGGTAAGGGTAGCCTCGAAATCCGCGGGCTGAGCTTCCGCTACGCAGAGAATCTGCCGTTCCTATACCGCGATCTCAATTTAAAACTGGAGCCCGGCAAGTGTATCGCCCTGATGGGGCCCTCGGGCTCCGGCAAAAGCACGCTCGCTAAGTTGATGCAGGGCTTCTATCAGCCGTCAGATGGCGCCATCCTAATTGACGACCGAGACATCCGCCATTTTTCTGCGAATGAACTGCGCAGTCACTATGGGGTGGTGCCGCAGGAAACGGTCTTGTTCTCGGGAACCATCTTTGAAAACCTAACGCTCGCCAATGCGCATGCGTCCTTCGAGCAGGTCATTCAGGCCTGCAAGCTCGCGGAAATTCACGACACCATCGAGAAGCTGCCAGAAGGCTATCAAACGGCGATCGGGGAGCACGGCGTTGGACTATCGGGCGGGCAGAAGCAGCGCATTGCGATTGCGCGCGCATTGCTCAAGCGGCCGAAGATTTTGATTTTTGATGAGGCGACCAGCAGTCTGGATGGTGCGACTGCAGAAAGATTTGCGAGGACTGTAAATCAACTGAAAGGCAAGGTGTCCATGATGTTTATTACACATCAACTGCCAAAGGAATTGCGAATCGACCAAATGATAAGACTTGGTCCCAATGACTGACGGTAAGAGGTTCCAAATATGAAAAAAACATTGTTCTGGAATTGTTGTGCACGATTTCTCGTCGTCGTATTTACTCTTGGAATTGCGGCATGTGGGGGGGCGCAATCCAATTCGCAGAATTCTACTGCGGCAAGTGAGAGGATTGGAACTGCTGGCGAATCGCCCCAAGATCGTCTGGCGAAAGCGGAGGCGATGTTCCAAGAGCGGTGCAAAATTGCAGGGGAAAGGATTTACCGCACGGCTGAAAATGTCGAAGGTATTTTTTTTCTGAAGGTGCGGCCAAATGAAATTAACTATGGTGACCAGTTTCGATTGGATGATCCGTATGGGAGAGATGTTGGTGGAGACGGTTACATTCAAATGTTTTTATTAGGGAGGGATCTCAGGGGGTCACTTGTAGACAAAGATCCAGTGCATTACGGCTATAAATTTGTTGATGCTATTGATTTAAGTGATGGCAAACGATATCGGTATACGGGTGGCCAAAAGGTGGTTGGTCGAAAAGATGAGCGAGCTGGCGCAGTGCAGCTGGCATTGAAGCATGACCCAAAATATGACCTCAATATTTATTCGTTTGTATTGACTAGATCGTTGGTTGTGGATGTGGGGCCACGTTACGCCGTGACATACGACGACATTTCCACGCGTGAGGAGCGCAATTACTGGATTGCCGGGGGCTCGCTGAAAGTTATTGATCTTCAGGTGAATGAAGTCATGGCTGAGCGCATCGGGTACATGATGGATAGGGGGCAGGGCAATACTTCGGGCGGTAGATCGCCGTGGTTGCTTGCTGCAAATAATGCCTGCCCGCCATTCCCGAAAACGCCCGGGGGGCAACCATTCAAGTTTCGTCAATCCAAAGATTTCGTTGAGAAGGTTCTCAATCCGAAATTGGAGAAATGAATATGAAAAATCCAACGATCGCGGATTACCTCAAGTATGCCAATCTCCAGTTGGCAGCAGAAGCATTTCTGGTTGATTCCTTAGGAAGCCCTCTGGTTGATGCCGAATATTTTGAAGCACTAAAAGCTGGCAACAAGCACGCCTCAATGTTTACTGAGGAGCAGGCTATAGCGTTTACTGATCGGGTCAAAGGCTGGGCGGTGCTCAACCAAATTGAAAATACTAAGACAGGTTTCAGCGGAACTCTTTTCAAAAATAGGGAAACCAATGAAGTGGTGATCTCTTTTCGTTCCACTGAATTCATCGACGATGCGGCTCGCGATACAAAGACTGATTACGAAATCATGGAAAGCGGGTGGGCACTCGGGCAATTGAGTGACATGGAGGATTGGTACCAATCGATTAAAAGCCAAATTACCGCCCCTGTTGTTGTGACTGGTTACAGTTTGGGAGGTCATCTCGCGACTGCATTCAATCTCATGCATGGACACGAAGTTCTTGATGCGGAGAACACGCAAAAGCTTGTTTCGCAGGTTGTTACATTCAATGGCGCTGGTGTAGGGACGTTTGAGAACAACAATCTGGGGTTGGCGGTAACCAAATCGCGTCTTACCGCAATGGTCAATGCCTTCAGGAGCCTCAGGGCCACCCAGATTGATACGGCGACAGGCGTGGAGAGTTTGCTGGCGAGCGAACTGGGCAAGAAAACCTATCGCGCCATTAAGGGGGCACTGGTGCCCAGTCGCGGCGTAATCAATGACACGTTAATGAATAGACTTCTCGCGATCGTTGAAAAGGAAAAGAAATTCCTGTTTGGCATTGGGCTGAGAGCGTCGGAAAGCGCTGATTTAAATGGCCTGGAAGGCGCAATTAAAAAGGCCCATGCCGTTTTTGCATATAACCAGTATGTCCAAGGACGCACTTCCGGTGGGGAACCTGCAAAGCCTGCGACAGTGCCTGATCTCGATGCAAATTCGAGGTTGAATATCGCACTTGAGTCCTTTGATTACCAGTTGGCGCGCTCGTACGTGGTGTCGAATAGCAATGCGCAGGCACTAGGGTTAATACAGGGCGCCCTTGCAACTTTTGGCGAGCAAAGAAAAGGGAGTGGCGGGCTACTGTCGAATCAGTGGGACGTGGTCGGCACCGAAATGGACACGAAGACACCGCTGTTTATGGCGGCCAATTCGCAATACCGCTACGGGCAGTTGGCCAGAGTGTTTATTGAGGACCAACCCCTGTTTCGCGGAACGATTGTTAAGGACGTGTTTGGTGATCTGGTTCGGCAGATGTTGGACGCAATCAGCAAGGGGAAGTTTCCCAATAACATTGATCCGCATTTTCTTCAAGATAATTACAAAATCAATGACTTCGGAGATACGCATAGTTTGGTATTGCTTGATGATTCGCTGAATGTTCAACACGTTTTGAACAGGATTGCCCCTCAGGCGGACGTTGCGACCTTTAACGGAATTCTTAAAGCGGCGTCTTATCTCCAAGCCAAAAGCATTTCAGGTTCACAGGGCAAGGCTGAAGGCGATGTTCTGGAAAATGTCATTAATGCGCTGGCGGACCTGGTTCTTGGGCCGGCCAATGGAATGCGCCTTAAAGGCAGTCCGGATGGAAATACCTGGGCGAGCATAGAAGATCCGGCGGGATTTACCGGGCGCGGCAAGTTTTATTTTCTGCTTAATGAGATCGCCAAATCTGAACAATTTCGGACGCTGATCGGCAAATTGACGCTGAGTGTGAGCGATCAGTTGGCCTTCCCCGCGGGGTCCAGTCATTATCGAGACAATCGCGAGGCTTACTACTATGACGCAGGCAGGTTGGTAGCCCTCGCTTCTTTAAGCCCGTTTGTATTGGGCGGTGACGCCGCTCCAAATGATGATGGTCGTGACGGCATTTGCGAACGGCGGCGAGCTGCTGCG